>JBFLVN010000070.1:0-14551 GCA_040758475.1 Bdellovibrionota bacterium | reverse complement strand
TTGCCCGCGTTATCCCCCAACGTAGGATCGGGGCGGTACGGCGTAAAAGTGGAAAGCGTACAAGAACCCGCCGTGCAAGCAGCAGTAGAAACGGCGGTGCGAAAAAAACTGGTCCCGCCAAAAGCTGTTGAGGGGAGGAGACCTTCCCCAACCATCGCATCGTTCCACTCGGCGGCTGCCCGATTGACCGCTACCGCAACGCTTCCGCTGGAAATAAACGACGCGCAGTCACATGAAGAGCTGGTGCACGTTCCCTGGCAAACCGTGTTGTCGGAAACTTCGAGCAAGACCGGCAAATCCTCGTCGGCCCATCGCGCGAACTGGCCTCCGAGCCGGATCTGCCAGAAGGCCGGATCCGTGTCGGGATCGACGGCCCGGGCAGAAGAAGAAAGAGCAATGCTGGTAAACACAAAGAAGAGCCAGAAGTGGCGAAGATTCACGTTGAAAGAGACTCCGTTCTCCCGGTGCCGCAAGTGCGCTTTACCCCGGATTTAAAAGCAACCCGGTCCCCAGACGCCAAACTATGGCATGTTTTGGATACTTGCGCCCAGGGCCGGGTGAGCCAACTCACGATTCTTTCGTATTCCAAAACGTATTCCAGGAATTCCGCTTACCCCTGCCCCGAACGGGGCGCGGCGAGTTCCCGCAAGTACTCCCAGGAATAAATCCCCTCGCGGTGCCCATCGTTCCAGGCGATGGCGATGGCGTAGTTGCCCACGGGCTCGATCACGTCCGGATAGATGTCGGTCCGGATGGCCTTGCGGTCGAGGATTTTCTCCCCCGTCCGTTCGTCGCGGCAGCCCGCGCAGCGGCAGGCATCCCGAAGATCGAGCGCCCGGTACGTGGCTTTGAGGCCATCGCTCCAGGTGACGAGGAGGTCGCCGTTCTTTTCGACGTGGATCGCGGTAGCCCGGAAAGCAGACGCCATGCGGAAGGTCCCCTTGGACCCCCAAGGGTGGCCTTGTATGCTGCGCCGGGCAAGGGGCTGGCTCCCAGGCGAATCCCAAATTTCGAGGCAGCTTTCGATGAAGAAACGAGCGGACCAAAAGCGCTACGGGACGAAGATGATCGAAGAGGCCCGGCTCGAACCCTGGCCAAATCCTTCACCCGGGAAGCCTTATCTGATTGAAATGACCGCCCCCGAATTCACCTGCCTCTGCCCCCGGAGCGGCTTTCCCGACTTCGCCACGATCCGCATCGCCTACGTCCCCGCGAAAACGATCGTGGAACTCAAGTCGCTCAAACTCTACTTGAACGGCTACCGGAACCATCACATTTCGCATGAAGCGGCGGTCAACGAGATCATCCACGATCTGGAAAAACTCCTAAAGCCTCTCTGGCTCGAAGTCGTGGGCGACTTTGGCGTCCGCGGCAACATCAAGACGGTAGTGACGGCCCGCCGGGGAAAACGCCCGGCGGGGGTGTGAGAACCTGATCAAGTCCTTTATTGCCCGGACGAGTCGAGTATTCGATCAAAAGCCCCCCAACGCATAGCGCTATTGCCCCTTCGACAGACAGCCAGAATCCATAAAAAACCTCACCCGCAAATCTCCACACAATGATAAACAGGACCAGGCACTCAGCGGCTCCAATCCAGGTCTGCCGGCCGATCCGCCAGAGCAAGGGCCTCTTCTTAAAAATTCGAGTCAATAAAATAGCAAGCAACAATACCAACAACAGAAGCAAGAGGGCCATCACGCGAAGAGGGCCGTTCGATTCTTCAATCGCGATAGCAATCAAAAGATAAACAAGTGCCGGTGTCGCCACCATGACAAATCCACCCTGTAACCAAGCAAGCCACTGAGGCATGGCCCGACTCCGGATGAACAAGTGCCCCGCTGTTATCAAAGTGATCAGCCCAAACACGTACGGAAGAATTGTGTGGAAAGATTGATATGCATACTCTGGATCAGGGATGTTTTCTTGGCAGGTCGAAAATAGGGGCAAGAAAAAAGAAACGACGAGCAGGAGCCCCCCAGGAACCGAAAACGTCACTCCTGCCCGCTGAATACAGGTTCGCCGGGAATTCGCTGCTATGTGCGTCACGCAGAAAATGTAATGGGAAACCCTGAAAACCGCTACTCCCTCGCCTCTTCCGGAACGACCGAGACTTTGACCCGGTTTCCTTCACGAAGAACGTCGAGTTCCAAGGCTTGCCCGATCCGCTCAGTCGTAAGGAGCCCGAAGAGCGTGTCGGCGCTTTCGACTTTCTTCCCATCGGCCGAGAGGACGTAATCCCCTTCCCGGAGCTTGGCCCGCTCGGCCGGGCCGTTGGCAAGGACTTGAAAGACGCGGAACGCCCGCTCCTGGGCGACGCCCAGGCGGTCCCGCGCCGCGCGGGCCAGGTACGCCGTCGCGCCGGATAGTCCCAAGAATCCCCGGCGCACGCGCCCCTTCTGCATGAGTTCCTGGGCGACCCACCGGGCCGTATCCGAAGGAATGGCGAAGCAAATTCCTTGCGCGAAAAAGATCATGGCCGAATTGATGCCGATCACCTGCCCGCGCGAATCGACGAGCGGCCCACCCGAATTACCGGGATTCAAGGCCGCATCGGTCTGGATGACGTTCTCGATGGCCCGTCCCGTGCGCGTGCGGAGCGTTCTTCCCAAGGCGCTCACGACCCCGGCCGTCACCGTGCATTCAAAGCCGTAGGGATTTCCGATGGCGATCACCATCTGCCCGACTTCGAGCTTGGAAGATTCCCCGAAGAGAGCGGTCGGAAGGTTCTTTCCGTCCACTTTCACTACCGCGAGGTCCGTGTGCTTGTCCTCGCCGATCACCGTGCCGTCGAGCTTCTGGCCGTCCTGGAGGCGGACGCGGATGCGGCTCGCCCCGTCCACGACATGCTGGTTCGTGAGGAGGTACCCGTCGGGCGTGTAGATGACCCCCGACCCCGCCCCTCCCCGCTCCGGCACGGGGAGGCGAAAGCGCCTTCGGCCCACCGTCACGGGAGAGCGGACCTCCACCTTCACGACGGCGGGCGCCACCTGCCGGACAACGCCCATCACGGCATGGGAATAAGCATCCAGGATGGCGGTTTCGTTCGTAGGGGGTGTTTTGGCGGGGTTTTCGCTCATGGGGGAAGGGCCTCCCGATCCCCCTTGGGTAAGCACGATTGAAAGCGGCTTCAAGGCACCTGCGAGACGTGGGCTCTTTGCCGCCTCTCTGCTAAATTAGGGGCCACAACAGTGCCGGAAACACCGCCAAACCGCTGGTTTGAGTTCGACCAGGACGAATACCGGGACCGCTTCCGCGTGGTCGTGGAAGTGGAGTTCGTCCTTTGGATCTACCTCGTCGCCTACCACTTCGGGAGTTCTTACGTGGGCGCCCGGGAGATTCCCCCCGCCTTCGACTGGGCGCTCATCGGAGGATACGGCCTCCATCTCCTCCTCAATATTTGGTCCGTCGCCCGCTGGCGCTTCGTCGCCTTCGCCGTCTACCGGGTGAGCCTCTTTGATACATTCGCCATCGCGGCTATCGGCTGGCGGTGGGGCGGTGTCGAGACGTTCGGCCCCTCACTCGCGCTCCTGGCCATCATGATCGCGGCGCTCGCCGTCGGGGCCCGCTACGCGGCGTGGCTTACTTTCTGCCAAACGCTCTGGCTGTGCGGGGTCGCCCGCATCGACGGAGTTCCGGTCCTCCGCCCCTGGTTCGCCACGTACGGCATCCACGCCTTCGCGACGCTCGCGGTCACGAGCGCCCTGGCTCACTTCATCCGAGAGCGGGAACGATCGCTTCGCACGCGGGGTGCCGAACTCGAACAGGACCGCTCCGAACTAAGGCGCTCCGTGGACGAACTCTCGGAACTCGCCCAGATGCAGATCGATTCCCTCATCCGATCCGAGCGCCTCGCCATGATCGGCCAGCTCGCGCCGACCATCGTCCACGATCTCAAAAACCCCCTCGGCGCCCTGGCGAGCGTGGCCCACAGCTCCCGGGAGTTATTGCAACAAGTCCCGGCCCCCGATGAAAAAGTAAAAGAAGTGACGGACGACCTTCAGGTCATGCAAAAACAGCTTTTGCGCCTCAAGGACATGGTGCAAAGCATCCTGAACCTCTCGCGGCAGGACGAAGGTTATTCGGAACCCGTCCAGGTGAACGACGCCGCCCGGGACGCCCTCGAAACGGTCCAGCTTCAAACCAAGGCTTTCAAATTGAAGATCGAAGAAAACTTGCCGGCCACTTTGCCCGAAGTGCGGGGCAACCGGGGGCAGCTCGCGCAGGTGATGGTGAATCTCCTCTGGAACGCCGCCCAGGCCATCGGGGAAGAAAAGCCCGGGACCGTGAGCCTTGCGACGCGGGCGGAAAACGGCTCGATCGTCATCGACATCACCGACTCGGGGCCCGGAATCCCCGCCGACGTTCTTCCACGCCTCTTCTCGCCCTTCTTCACGACCAAGAAAGTCGGCACCGGAACGGGCCTTGGTCTTTATCTCTGCCGCGAGATCGTGCGGCGCCACCGGGGCACGATCGAAGCCTCGGGTGCCCCCGGCGGCGGCGCCCGGTTCCTCGTTCAACTTCCCGCTACGCCGCAATAGTGTTTGCCTCAACCGCCCGAAGAGCCGTCGGCCTTCATCGCGCTTTCTTTCTTTAAAAATCCCACCAGCAGCAATGCCCACGCGATGGCTAGTCCCAAGCCGCCAACGATGTGCGTCAGCTTGAGGATCAACTCCTGCCACGGTTCCCCGCCCCCGGCGCCAGCCTGCTTCGCCGCCAGGGGCAATATCTGATTCGTCCCCCACCAGGCATTGGCCACTTCGGAAAGAACCAGAGCCCATGTCAGCCAGGCCGCAAGAATCATCACCCGGACCGATCTGATCCCGACATTGTGCCGCAGCGTCAAAAGCGGAACGGCCAGGGCAATGAACAAGAGGCCGTTCAAGCCAAATTCGATGTGGGCCGTCAGGGCAAGCCGAGGGTACGGAGTGAGGGGTACGAAAAATCCCCACACGAGGCCTGCCAGAACCAAGGCAAGACCGTGGATAAGGAGCTGCCGCCCTCCGCTTTGAATGTCCATGGATATCTCTCCTTTCGCCCAATATATGCCGGATCACACCTTGATCGATATCATACGTTGACCGATCCGGTGCGAGTTAAGTTGGCCCCTGAGAAGGGAAAACTAGCGCTTTCCGGGCGGTTGCGGGAGCGAAGGGGCCAAACCGTGGAGGGACCTCCGGCGCAAGGGGCGGGGCTGCATTCCGGTTTCCGCCGGTACGCGAAGTGGATGGCTGTTGCCGCCGGGGGGATGGGCGGCCTTTCACTTCTGGGGTGGATTTTCGGCATCCCCATCCTCATCCGCCTCCATCCCTCCCTGGCTTCCATGAAAGCCAACACGGCCTTGGGTCTCGTGCTCGCGGGAGCAGCGCTCTGGTGGGAGGCCCGATCGGGCGCCGGTTCCCGGAAGGGCCGCTGGATTCCCCTGTGTTCTTTGCTCGTGGCCGCGATCGGGGGGCTCAATCTCCTCGAATACCTCGGCGGATGGGATTTCGGGATCGACGAACTGCTTTTTTCCGATCCCTGGACATCCGCCGGTAATTTTCCGGGCCGTCTTTCGCCTGCCTCGGCCGCTTCGTTTTTCCTGATGGGAATATCGCTCCTCGTCATCGACGCCGAATCGTCCAGCACGTTCCAGCTTTCCGAAATTCTCGCCATAGCCGCGGGCTTCATCGCCTTTCTCGCTCTTATCGCTTACGCCTACGACGTTCGTTCCCTCTACGGGGTCTATCCTTACGTCTCCATGGCGCTCCACACGGCGGGCGGGATATTCCTCCTTTCCGTGGGGATTCTGCTGTCCCGTCCTGAAAAAGGGATAACGCGCGTGATCGCGGCACCCACGGAGGCGGCGCGAATCGCCCGCCGCCTCCTGCCTTCGATTATCCTGATCCCTCCGCTCATCGGACTGATCGCCATTCAGGGAAGCCGGTTCGGGCTCTATGAACCCCTCTTCCGGCTCTCTTTGATGGTTGTTTCGACGGTGGGGCTCCTCACCGCCGTCGTCTGGTCGAGCACGGCCCGGCTGACTCTTTCCGAGGCCGGCCGCGCCGTGGCCGAGGAGCAGGCCCGGACGCGGGAACTCCAGTTCGAGAGTATTTTGAACAACACGCCCATCGTCCTCTACGTCAAGGACCTGGAAGGGCGCTACGTCCTCGTCAACAACCACTTCGAGCGGGTCTTTCACGTCACGAAAAACCGGGTCGTCGGCAAAAGCGATTTCGATCTCTTTCCCGAAATGGCCCCCCGCCTCCGCCGGAACGACAAGGACGCCCTCGCCCAGGGCGGCATTCAAGTCGAGGAAACCCTTCTCGTGGACGGGAAACCGCGCACTTACATCTCGGGAAAGTTCCCCGTCCAGGGAGAAGGGAAAAAAGTCGTCGCCCTCTGCGGCATCCTGACGGATGTGACTCACTTCAAGAACCTCGAAGAGCAATTCCGCCAGATTCAGAAAATGGAATCCATCGGGCGCCTCACGGGGGGCGTGGCCCACGACTTCAACAACATGCTCACCGTTATCAACAGTTACGCGGCCCTTCTCTTGCGGGATCTCCCGGCCGGAACGAAGGCGTCCGATAGCGCCCAGCAGATCGTCACCGCCGGGCTCCGGGCGGCCGACCTCACCAAGCAGCTCCTGGCCTTCAGCCGCAAGCAGATTCTCCAGCCCCGGGTACTCAATCTGAATACCGTCGTCTCGGGGGCGGGAAAACTCCTCCGGCACTTGAT
Organism: Bdellovibrionota bacterium; assembly: GCA_040758475.1. GTDB lineage: Bacteria > JAGRBM01 > JAGRBM01 > JAGRBM01 > JAGRBM01 > JBFLVN01. Next base: position 7,834 of record JBFLVN010000070.1, on the reverse strand, counting down.
CGGCGAAGACGTGGACTTGCATATCGCCCTGGCGCCGGACCTGGGAACGGTTCAGGTCGATCCCGTTCAGATCGAACAAGTGATTTTGAACCTCGCCGTCAACGCCCGCGACGCCATGCCCCGGGGCGGGCGACTCACCATCGAAACGGCCAACGTCCCCTTGGGGGCCGACTACTGCCGGGAACATGCGGAAGTAAAGCCCGGGAACTACGTCTTGCTCGCCATCAGCGACACGGGACACGGCATGGACAAGGAAGTCCTGGCCCACATCTTCGAGCCCTTTTTCACCACGAAGGAGCTAGGCAAAGGAACGGGACTCGGGCTGGCTACGGTTTACGGCATCATCACGCAGAGCGGCGGGCACGTATGGGTCTATTCCGAACCGGGCCACGGAACGATGTTCAAGATCTATTTCCCGCGGCTCGACCGCGTGACGGGCGACCCAAAGGCGGCTTCCCCGCGGGAAGAAATTGTTCCTGGCGGGACTGAATGCATTCTAGCCGTGGAAGACGAACCTCTTTTGGGAACGCTCGTCAAGGACGCGCTGGAAGAAAAGGGCTATCGAATCATCCTCGCGGCTGGTCCCGACGAAGCGCTTTCGGCGGCGAAGGAACACGGGGAAAAAATCGACTTGCTCCTGACGGACGTCATAATGCCCAAGATGAGCGGGAATCTTCTGGCGAAGGAAATCCTCAAAATCTGCCCGGGGGTCAAAGTCCTTTACGTCTCCGGCTACACCGACAACGCCATCGTCCACCACGGCGTGCTCGACCAGGGAATCGCCTTCCTCCAGAAACCCTTCACCCCCGAAGCCCTTGCCCGCAAGGTGCGCACCGTGCTGGATGGGCGCGAGCCGGACGGAAGTTGACGCCGCCTAGGCTTTCAAGCCGGAAGCACTCCCAGAGCGAGCTGCCCCTACCCTTGATGCGGCCATGTTTTTTCACTTGCATTATACAGACCTGTCTGTATAAATAGACAGGTCTGTATAAACGCCCGATCGGGCGACCCATTACCAGGAGGATTTCTTTATGACCCGACTCCCCGCCATCGACCCCGCCAATGCCACCGGCCAGGCCCGCGAACTCTTAGGCAACGTGCAAGCCAAGCTGGGGCTCACCCCCAACATGATGCGGACCATGGCCAACTCCGCCCCCGTGCTGGAGGGGTACCTCTCCTTCAGCGCCGCCCTCGGGGGCGGGAAGCTGGGCGCCAAGCTCCGCGAGCAGATCGCCCTCATCACGGCCGAAGAAAACCAGTGCGGCTATTGCGTGGCCGCCCACAGCGTCCTGGGCGGCATGGCCGGCCTCTCCCAGGACGAAATGATGGCCAGCCGCAAGGCCACCGCCGCCGACGCCAAGACCCAGGCTGCCCTCGTCTTCGCCAAGGCCGTGGTTTCCAAGCAGGGAACGGTAAGCGACGAAGACCTGCGGGCCGTCCGGAAAGCCGGATGGAGCGACGGGGACATCGCGGAAATCATCGCCAACGTGGCCCTCAACGTCTTTACCAATTACTTCAACCACGCCGCCGGAACGGAGATCGACTTCCCCAAAGTCCCGCTCCTGCTGCGAAAGGCCGGCTAACTATATCCTCCGGGCGGCCGGCCCACCCCCAATCCCCTTCTCCCCCAGGGGCCGGCCGCCCGGTTGACTTTAGACCGGTCCGTCTACACAACTATGGAGATGCCGCCGTCCACCAATCTTCGCGAGAAAATCCTCGACGTGGCCACGGACCTCTTTTACCGCGAGGGCATCCACGCCGTCGGGGTGGACCGCATCGTCAAGGAATCGGGCGTCGCCAAGATGACGCTCTACAACCATTTCGATTCCAAGGACACGCTCATCGCGGAAGCGCTAAAGCGGCACGGCGAGCAATGGCGGGCCGATTTCGTCGCATCGGTGGAAAAGAAAGCCAAAGCACCGTGGGATAAAATCCTCGCCGTCTTCGACACCCTGGAAGCCTGGTTCGACGGCAAGGAGTTCCGGGGCTGCGCCTTCATCAACGCCGCCGTCGAACTGGCCGACACCCGGCACGCCGGGCGGAAGATTTCCGCCGACCACATGAAGCACATCCGGGATTACCTCGCCTCCCTCACCCAGGAAGCGGGCTTTAAGAGATCCGGCGAATTGGCCGGGCAGCTTCAGCTCCTCGTCCAGGGGGCCATCGTGGCCGCCGTCATCGAAGGGTCATCCGATTCCGCCCGCCGGGCGCGAAAAGTGGCCGCAACAATCCTCGAAAACGCCTGACCGGGCAGGATTCTTGAAACGGCGGCCCGCCTCTATTAATTAAAACGGCCCCCGGCACGGAGTCCGGCGACATCATGGGTAAAAGTCTTTTCGAGAAAGTCTGGCAAGCCCACAAGGTCCGGGAACTGCCGGGCGGCAGGGACCAGCTCTTCATCGGCCTCCACCTCATCCACGAAGTCACAAGCCCCCAAGCCTTCGGCATGATGCGGGACTTGGGCCTCAAAGTGGCCCATCCCGAGCGTACCTTCGCCACGGTGGACCACATCATTCCGACCGACACCCGCGCGCGGCCATTTAAAGATGAACTCGCCGAAGGAATGATCGCGGCGCTCCAGAAAGCCTGCGAAGATTTCGGCATCACCTATTTCGGGGAAAAGAGCCAAGACCAGGGGATCGTCCACGTGGTGGGGCCCGAACTCGCGCTCACCCAGCCCGGCATGACCATCGCCTGCGGCGACTCCCACACTTCGACCCACGGGGCCTTTGGGGCCATCGCCTTTGGCATCGGAACGACCCAGGTGCGCGACGTGCTCGCCACCCAGACGCTCGCTCTCCAGCCGGCCAAGGTCCGCCAGATCAACGTGGATGGGAAACTCGGCGCGGGCGTCTACGCCAAGGACGTCACGCTCCACATCATCCGCATCCTCGGCGTGAACGGCGGCATCGGCTTCGCCTACGAATACGCGGGCTCGACCATCGAGGGCTTCTCGATGGAAGAACGCATGACCCTCTGCAACATGAGCATCGAGGGCGGCGCCCGCGTGGGATACGTGAATCCCGACCAGAAGACTTTCGACTATTTGAAAGGCCGCCGGTACGCGCCCAAAGGAAAAGACTGGGAGAAGGCCGTCTCCTGGTGGAAGAGCATGGCCTCCGACAAGGACGCCAAATACGACGACGTGGTAAATCTGAAGGCCGCCGACATCGCCCCCACCGTCACCTGGGGTATTAATCCCGGACAGGCCATTTCGATCGACCAGAAGGTCCCCGCCGAAAAGGACGTGCCCGAAAGCGAGCGCGCTTCCATTCACGAAGCGCTCGAGTACATGCACCTCAAGGGCGGCGCTCCTATCAAGGGGACGAAAGTGGACGTGACTTTCATTGGAAGTTGCACCAACTCTCGCCTCTCGGACCTTCGCGAAGTCGCCAAGTACGTAAAGGGCCACAAGGTAAAGAAGGGCGTCAAAGCCCTCGTGGTCCCGGGTTCCGTCCAGATCGCCAAGGCGGCCGAGGCCGAAGGACTCCACGAGATTTTCCGGCAAGCGGGCTTCGAGTGGCGCGAGGCGGGTTGTTCCATGTGCCTCGCCATGAACCCCGACAAACTGGTGGGCGATCAGCTCTGCGCTTCTTCTTCCAACCGGAACTTCAAGGGCCGCCAGGGAAGCCCCACGGGCCGCACGGTCCTCATGAGCCCCGTGATGGTCGCCGCGGCGGCGATCACGGGCGAAATCTCGGACGCCCGCGAAGTCTTCAGCCTGGGGAGGGCTGCGTAAATGGCGCTAGCGAAAATCAAAGGATTAGAAGGCCGGGGCGTCTACGTTGCCGGTGACGACATCGACACGGACCGGATCATCCCCGCCCGGTTCATGAAATGCGTGACGTTCGACGGCCTGGGGCAATACGCCTTCTACGACGTCCGCTTCGACGAAAAGGGAAAACCCAAGAGCCATCCCTTGAACGACGAGCGCTTCAAGGGCGCAAGCATTCTCTTTAGCGGAAAGAATTTCGGCTGCGGCTCTTCCCGCGAGCACGCCCCCCAATCCCTCCACAAATTCGGCATCCGCGCCGTCGTGGCCGAAAGCTTCGCGGAAATCTTCTTCGGCAATTGCACGACCCTTGGAATTCCCTGCGTGACGCTCACGCGCGCGCAGATCGAAGAGATCGGAAAGATCATCGAGAAAGACCCGAAGGCCAACATCGCGATCAACTTGGAGAAAAAAGAACTCCAAGTGGGTGGCAAGAGCTATTCCTTCGAAATGAAAGAAGTCGCCCGAAGCGCCCTTACGGCCGGCCAGTGGGACCCCATTGGGGATTTGTTGGAAGGGGCTGAGAAGGTCAACGCCTTGGCCGCAAAGCTTCCTTATACGGCGTGGTAACAGCCGGTTTTGACCTTTCGAATCCGCTCCCTTACACTTGTGCGCATGAAGCAGGTCTTCAAAATTGACGCGCCTTACCCTACCGCCCGGGACATATCCCGCACTTACGGAATTCCGATGAAACGGATACGGGAAATTGAGCGGATGGTGGATGAAATGATCGACTCGGAATCGCCGAAATCGCGGGTGACACCTCGCCAACGCCGTCCCCTTCGCGCTCGAAAGAAAAAATAGCCCCTTAAATGGCGGGACCCAGACGCAAAAAGCCGCTAGAAGTATTCTTGAACGTCCCTTACGACGCGGAATACGAGCCCATTTTCCTGGCGCTGATTGCCGGTCTTGTAACGCTTGGATTCAGGCCCCGTGCCGGACTGGAATTTTCAAGGGGCAACGAGGAACGTCTCCGCCGAATCTGGAAACTCCTCCAAGAATCCGATTACTCGATTCACGATTTATCGAGGGTTACGCCTTCAAAATCAAAAGACGGCGCCAACTATCCCCGCTTCAACATGCCATTCGAAGCGGGCTTGGGGGTGGCTTGTAAATACATCACGAAAGGCAAGCATGGCATCGTTTTTCTCGAAGCGCGTGGATACCGTTTGGATAAGACGTCTAGCGATTTGAAGGCATTCGACCCACACATACACGAGGAAAAGCCATCACGCGTTTTGGAAATCCTTCGAGATATTTTTCATCGAAAAACCAGGATGCCTAGTCGAGAGGATTTCAGCTATGTCCACGAAGAGCTTAAGAATTTTACGAAGCAGAGAAAAAAAATGGACGGCCACTTGTTTGAAAGCGCGAACTTTGGAGATTTGATAGCTGCCGGACGTAAAATCGCGGGAAAGCGGCTTTCCAAGAAGAAATAAGCGATACGCCTTTTTCCGTAGACTCCCCCTCCTCCCCCATCTAGACTCGCCCGCCCAATCCGGACGTTTCGCCGTCCGGCGGAAAAACACCGTGGCAAAGACCTACAAGCTCGCCGTCCTCCCGGGGGACGGCATCGGCCCCGAAGTGATGGGCGTCGCCGTCGAGGTGCTCTCGAAGGCCGCCCCCAAGTCGGACCTCTCTTTCACTTACAACGAATTCAAAGTGGGCGGTTCGGCCATCGACGCCTACGGCGTCCCGCTTCGAGACGAAGACCTAGCGCAAATCAAAGCCTGCGACGCCGTGCTGCTCGCCGCCGTCGGGGGGCCCAAGTGGGAGGGGCTCCCCTACGCCATCCGCCCCGAGCGGGCCCTTCTTCGCCTGCGGGCGGAACTCGGGCTCTTTGCGAACCTGCGCCCCGCGACCGTGTTTCCGGAACTCGCCGACGCTTCGACCTTGAAGCGCGAGGTGATCGAAGGAACGGACATCCTGGTCCTTCGGGAACTGACGGGCGGCATCTACTTCGGCACGCCCAAAGGAGTCGAGAAGACTTCGGAAGGTTTCCGCCGCGGCGTGAACACGATGGTCTACACCGAGCCCGAGATCGAACGGATCGCGCGTTTGGGGTTTGAACTCGCCCGCCTTCGCCGCAAGAAAGTAACTAGCGTCGACAAGGCCAACGTCCTCGAAACGACCGAGCTCTGGCGCGACGTCGTTACCCAGATGCACAAGAAGGAATTTCAAGACATCGAGCTCAACCACATGTACGTGGACAACGCCGCCATGCAGCTCATCCGGAACCCCAAGCAGTTCGACGTGCTCCTGACGGAGAATCTCTTCGGGGACGTCCTCTCGGACGAAGCCGCCATGCTGACGGGTTCCATCGGCATGCTCCCGAGCGCCTCCCTGGGCGCCGCCAAAGGGGGGAGCGGCCCCCGCCTGGGCCTCTACGAGCCCATCCACGGCTCGGCCCCCGACATCGCGGGCCAGGACAAGGCCAATCCCATCGCCACGGTCCTTTCGCTCGCCATGATGCTCCGCTACTCTTTCGCCGCTCCCGCCGCGGCGGAGGCGATCGAGGGTGCCGTGCGGAGAGTTCTCAAAGACGGCCTGCGGACGGCGGACATCGCCCGCCCCGGCGAAAAGACGGCCGGCACCAAGCAGATGGGCAAGGCCCTCACGGCCGCGCTCTAGCCAGCCCCGCTTCCTGACAGAAGACGAGCAAAAAGACGCGGGGCTCCCAAGGGAACCCCGGAAAGAGGCATCTTATGAAAAAAGAGCGTTACAACGTGGCCGTCGCCGGAGCGACCGGCGCCGTGGGCCGCGAGATGGTCAAGGTGCTCGAAGAACGCAAGTTCCCCGTGGCGCACCTTCGCCCGCTAGCCTCCGCCAAGAGCGTGGGCCAAACGATCGAGTTCAACGGAAAAGATTATCCCGTCGAAGAACTCACCGATAACAGCTTCGAAGGGATCGACGTCGCGCTCTTCTCCCCCGGCGGTTCCGTGAGCAAGCGCTTCGCCCCTTCGGCCGGGAAGGCTGGAGCCGTCGTCATCGACAATACGAGCGCCTTCCGGATGGAGCCCGACATCCCCCTCGTAGTCCCCGAGGTGAACCCCAAGGACATCGCCCAGTACAAGAACCGGAACATCATCGCCAATCCCAATTGCTCGACGATCCAGATGGTCGTGGCGCTAAAGCCCATCCACGACGTGGCGAAGATTAGGCGCATCATCGTCTCGACCTACCAGAGCGTCTCGGGCGCCGGGCAGGCGGGCATCGACGAACTCTCCAAGCAGACCGCCGCCCTCATGAACATGCGCGACATCGAGATCAAGAAGTTCCCTCACCGGATCGCCTTCAACGTTCTTCCTCACATCGACGTGTTCGAGGAGAACGGGTACACGAAGGAAGAAATGAAGATGGTGAACGAAACCCGCAAGATCATGGGCGATCCCTCCATCCGCGTGACCGCCACCTGCGTGCGCGTGCCGGTGTTCTACGGCCATTCGGAAGCCGTCACCATCGAGACGGAAAAGAAGATTTCTCCCAAGGAAGTCCGGGAGCTCCTTGCGAAGGCCCCGGGCGTCAAGGTGGTGGACGATACCGCCCACAACGTCTACCCCCTGCCGAGCGAGGCCGCCGGCCAGGACGACACCTGGGTGGGCCGCATCCGGGAGGACCTCGCTTGCGAGAACGGCATCTCGATGTGGGTCGTGGCCGACAACATCCGCAAGGGCGCGGCCACGAACGCCGTCCAGATCGCGGAAAAACTCATCCAGGACTACCTGTAAAGGATCGCAAATCGCAATCGCGCGGCGGCGGGCGGTCTGCTACGATTTGAACCCGATGCGAGACTCTTCCCGCCACTTCCGGGCCTTTGGGGCGGCACTCCTGGTGCGCCTCGCCCGCCGGTTTTTCGCCGGAGCGGCGATTCTCCTTTCGCTCCTCCCCAAACCGGCCAGCGCCCAGCCCGCCGCCGTCCTTGGGAATCCCACGCTCACGGGCGCCGCAGCCACGGCCGTTTACGTCCAAGGCACTGGATTCAACCAGATCGCCGTCGTGGCGGACCAGAGCTCCAGCCAGCTCCGTTTCGTGTCGGTCGCCTTGCGCGCCGAAGTGGGAACTCCT
>JBFLVN010000069.1:0-14556 GCA_040758475.1 Bdellovibrionota bacterium | reverse complement strand
GCGGTTCCCGAAGGAACGGGGACTAGTACATCCCTTCCATGCCACCGCCGGGCATTCCGGCGGGCATGGGCGATTCCTTCTTGGGCTTCTCGGCCACGAGCACTTCGGTCGTGAGCAGCAGGCTCGCGACGCTCGAAGCGTTCTGGAGGGCGCAGCGCACGACCTTGGTCGGGTCGATCACACCGTCTTTGACGAGGTCCGTGTATTCCTCGGTCTGGGCGTTGAAGCCGTGGGGGCCTTCGGAATTGCGTACCTTGTCGAGAACGATGGAACCCTCGAGGCCCGCGTTCTCGGCGATCTGCCGCAGGGGTTCCTCGACGGCGCGGGTCATGATGTCCACGCCGATGGCCTGGTCGTGGTTTTCCTTCTCGAGCCGGCCTTTGAGGCTCTTCAAAGCGTCCTGCATGCGGATGAGGGCGACGCCGCCGCCGGGGACGATGCCTTCCTCCACCGCCGCGCGGGTCGCGTTCAGGGCGTCTTCCACGCGGGTCTTGCGTTCCTTCATTTCGACTTCCGTCGCCGCGCCGACGCGGATCACCGCCACGCCGCCCACGAGCTTGGCGAGCCGCTCCTGGAGCTTCTCGCGGTCGTAGTCGGAAGTGGTTTCTTCGATCTGCTGGCGGATCTGCTTCACACGAGCGTCGATCTCGGCCTTCTTGCCGTTGCCCGAAACGATCGTCGTGTTGTCCTTGTCGATGATGACGCGCTTGGCGCGGCCCAGGTCGGCCAGCCCGATGTTTTCGAGCTTGATTCCGAGTTCCTCGGCGATCATCTGGCCGCCCGTGAGCTTGGCGATGTCTTCGAGCATCGCCTTGCGGCGGTCACCGAAGCCCGGGGCCTTCACGGACGCGCAGTGGAGCGTGCCACGGATCTTGTTGACGACGAGGGTCGCCAGGGCTTCGCCCTCCACTTCCTCGGCGATAATGACGATGGGCTTGCCGCTCTGCGCCACCTTTTCGAGGACGGGAAGGAGGTCCTTCATCGCGCTGATCTTCTTCTCGTTGATCAGGATGTAGGGGTCTTCCAGGACCGCTTCCATCTTGTCGGGGTTGGTGACGAAGTAGGGCGAGAGGTAGCCGCGGTCGAACTGCATGCCTTCGACCACTTCGAGCTCGGTTTCCAGGCCCTTGGCCTCTTCCACCGTGATGACGCCTTCCTTGCCCACCTTGTCCATCGCCTCGGCGATGATGTCGCCGATCGTGCGGTCGCCGTTGGCCGAGATGGTGCCGACGTTCGAGATTTCCTTCTTGTCCTTCGTGGGCTTGGAGAGTTTCTTGAGGGACTCGATGCCGGATTCGACGGCCTTGTCGATGCCGCGCTTCAGATCCATCGGGTTGGCGCCGGCGGCGACCATCTTGGAACCTTCGCGGAAGATGGCCTGGGCGAGGACTGAAGCCGTCGTCGTGCCGTCGCCGGCCACGTCGTTGGTCTTCTGGGCCACTTCGCGGACCATTTGCGCGCCCATGTTCTCGAACTTGTCTTCGAGTTCGATTTCCTTGGCGACCGTCACGCCGTCCTTGGTGATGACCGGCGCGCCGAAGGTCTTCTCGATCACGACGTTGCGGCCCTTGGGCCCGAGCGTCACCTTCACGGCGTCGGCCAGGGTGTTCACGCCCCGCAGCAACGCGCCGCGGGCGACTTCATCAAAGCGAATTTCCTTGGCTCCCATTTCAATTACTCCTTAGGTTTTTCTGGTTTTTAAAAAAGTCAGTCCTGAACGATGCCGAGCACGTCCTCTTCCTTGAGGATGAGGTACTCGTGGCCGTTGAGCTTGATCTCGGTCCCGCCCCATTTGGAGAACAGGATCTTGTCGCCCGCCTTCACTTCGAGCGGCGTGCGCTTGCCATCCTCGTTGAGGATGCCGTTGCCCACGGCGATCACCTTGGCCTCCTGCGGCTTTTCCTTGGCCGAGTCGGGAATGATGATCCCACCTTTGGTTTTCTCTTCCTCCTGGAGCCGTTCCACCAGGATGCGGTCCCCCAAGGGACGAATGCCTTTGCCTTTGGACATGTCTAATCCTTCGCCTCCTTAAAACATTGGTAAACGTTTGAAGCCGCTTCCCCGCTTTCGCGGCGGGGAACGAACTATTTGTTTCTCGTTAAAATCCTTTGGCCGCAGGCGGTGGGAACCGTTGAGCGGTTCTCGGAGATTGCAGTCCCACCCCGGGGCCGCGCTCTCTATGTAATCACAGGCCCCATCGAATCAAGGGAAAACTGGCACTTTTTTCGTATGAGTGCTAAAAATCATAAAAAAATCAGTGAATTCAGTAAGTTATGACGCTTTAATGGATAATTCCTGGCACTTAAAAAACAGGGCCAGCGCCTCTGTCGGCCAAACCCTGCCTCGCAGTAGCGTGAGATATTGTTTTCCAAAAATAGCGGGATCGGCTGATATTCTTGTTTGAGAATGGATAAAACGTTTTATTATACTGATCAATGCCGCGAGAGGGGTTTACGCGGGAGAACGGGGAAACCGGTTGAAACGCGCCAAAGCCGATTACACGATCCAGGCGGTCGCCCACGCCTTTGACCTGCTCGAGGAATTCCGCGAGAGCGGCGAGGAAGAACTCGGCGTCACCGAACTCGCCTCGAAACTCCGCCTTCACAAGAACAACGTCTTCCGCTTGCTCGCGACCCTCGAATCCCGCGGTTACGTCGAGCAGAACCCCGTCAGCCAGAACTACCGCCTGGGAATCAAGGTGCTTGAGCTCGGCCAGGCCTTCGTCCGCCAGACCGGGCTCTTGCGCCATTCGGACGCCGTTCTAAGAAGCATCGTCGAAAAGGTAAACGAGACGGCCTACGTCACCGTGATCCGCGAAGGGGCCGTCGTTTATCTGAACGCCGTCGAAGCGGACCGGACCGTGCGCGTCGTCTCGCGCGTGGGCCACCGGCTTCCCATCTTCGCTTCCGCCTGTGGGAAGGCCCAGGCCGCCTTCTGGAAGCCCGACCAGCTCGACCACGAACTTCGGGAAATGGCCAAGAAAACCTCGAAGGCCTATACGCCCAACACGATCGTCGATCCCGAAAAACTCCGGGAGGAACTGCGCGTCACGGCCGCTCGTGGCTACGGCCTCGACAACGAGGAGTACGAACTCGGCGTCCGGTGCGTGGCGGCCCCCGTGTTCGACTACACGGGCGGCATCCGGGGGGCCATCACCGTTTCGGGGCCTTCTTCCCGGATGACCGAACCCCGCATCCAAAACGAAATCGTCCCGGTCATTACGGCCGCCGCCAAGGAACTCTCGCGGCAACTGGGTCACGGAAAGTAATTAGAAAGTGAGGGGAGCCATGCGTACACGAACGATCCGTTGGTTTGCCGCATTGTTGGCCGTGGCGGCGTTTCTTCCCGCTTGCTCGAAGAAAGTCCCCGCCCGCGGGTCCGATGAATGGAAACGCCAGCTCCAGGCGGGCGAAGTCTTCATCGAAACGAGCACCGTCCCCGGAACGGATTTGAAGCTCGGAAGCGCCACGGGCCTCGTCGATGCCCCCATCGACATCGTGTGGGAACTTTTCAAGGATGCCAGCCAATGGAGCCAGTTTCTCTGGAACATGAAAGAGAGCCGTGAGTATCCACCAAACGGGGAAAACCGCATCATGGAAGTGGTGATCGAACCGCCGGACGTCGCCGTCGGCTTCAACGACATCCGCTTCAAGGCCGAAATAAGCGAAACCATCAATTACGAAACGGGCATCTGGCGCGCCGATTACAACGCCATCGAAGGAAACATCCGTCGTGTCTACGGCGCCTGGCAGCTCGAATCCTTCGGCCCCGACAAAACCCTTATCACTTTCAGTTCGTTCAATGATTTCGGCTACCCCGCCGCCCTGAACGCCGGGGTCAATTATTTTACGGAGATGTTCCTCGATCAGTGGTCCCACGACATTCGGGAGCGGCTCAAGGACCCGGCCGTCCGCCAAGACCTCGAACAGCGGGCCATGGCCCGCCGGAAACGTTCTTTTGACAGCGGCCCCGCCGTCCAGAACGTCGACGACTTCGTGCGTTGATTTAAATGCGTTCTTTTATACCTTTCAACCGATTTTAGCGTTTTTTGTTCGGATTCCATACATTCTCGCCGAAGGCCTGAAACACGAAAATTCGGCATTTCCTTAAGAATTTCAATTAATTGGATCGTTTTCAGTTCCGTGGCACGGTTCCCGCATATCCGCACTCTGGGATGCCTTCGGGAAGCGAAGGACCCCCGAGTGAAGTTGTGCTGAACTTATCCGTCATGACAGAACGGCCGGAAGCGCCGAGAAATTACCTACCGCCGCGCAAAAGCCGGGGCGATACGTTCCGCGCCTTCATCGCCATTCCCGTTCCCGAAGAAGCCCGAAAGTACCTGACGCGCCTTTCGAGCCGCATCCGGGCCTCGGGCTGGCCGGGCCATCCCAAGGCCCGCGTCAAATGGGTAGAAGAGGAAAACTTCCATCTCACGCTCCGGTTCTTCGGGAACGTGACCAAAGACCAGGAAAGGGCCATCTGCGAGGCCATGAAAGAGACGGCCGCCGCTTTCGAACCTTTCGAAACGGGATTCGGAGAGCTTGGAGGGGCCCCTTCCCCCACGCGCCTTCGGGTCCTGTGGGCAGAGATGAAGGAATCCGCAACCATCGAGAAGATCGCCGGGCGGCTGGGGCAGGAGCTTGCGGCGAGGGGCTTCCCCCCGGAGGAGCGGCCTTTCCGGGCCCACGCCACGCTTGCCCGCGTGAACTGGGAGGGCCGCCCGCGGCCGCTCGGGCTCCCTTTGGCCGTGACACAAGGTGTCACAGCCTTGCGGTATAGGGAAAAGGACGCCGGGAAAGGGGCCGAAAAGGGGGATTCCGGCGACCGTAAAAAAACCGTAACTTTCGGGGGTCCAGGCGTTGAGAGTCCCCCGGGGTTTGTGATACAAGGTTTCTCGCTCTTCGAGAGCCGGCTCACGCCGAAGGGGCCCCGCTACCGGGAACGTTTTTCCGCGAAGCTCGGGTCCATCGCCGGTGGTGCTTGAAGGGTGAGGGTGCACGCTCCGGGCGTCCGATAGGAAACGCCGCGGGGTTGGGGGATTTCCAAAATGTCTAACCCTCCTGTCCGCGACAACAAGGCCGATAACAAGTCCGAGAAAATGAAGGCCCTCGATCTCGCCCTTCAGGGGATCGAAAAACAGTACGGCAAAGGCGCCATCATGCGCCTGGGCCAGGGCGACGCCGCCCAACCGGTCGAGGTCCTCTCCACGGGCGCCCTCTCCCTCGACATCGCCCTGGGCGTGGGGGGATTTCCCCGCGGCCGCGTGGTCGAGATCTTCGGGCCCGAATCCTCCGGCAAGACGACGCTCGCCCTCTCCGTCGTCGCCCAAGCCCAGCGCGCCGGCGGCATGGCCGCTTACATCGACGCCGAGCACGCCCTCGACGTGGGTTATGCCAGGAAGCTCGGCGTCAAAACCGAAGACCTCCTCATCTCCCAGCCCGACAACGGCGAGCAGGCCCTTGAAATCGCCGAGATGCTCGTGCGCTCCGGAGCCATCGACATTCTCGTGATCGACTCGGTGGCGGCCCTCGTCCCCCGGGCGGAAATCGAAGGGGAAATGGGCGACTCCCTCCCCGGCCTTCACGCGCGGCTCATGAGCCAGGCCATGCGCAAGATCACGGGCGCCGTCCACCGCTCCAATACGACCATGCTCTTCATCAACCAGATCCGCATGAAGATCGGCGTGATGTTTGGAAATCCCGAGACGACGACGGGCGGCAACGCGCTCAAGTTCTATAGTTCGGTCCGCTGCGACATCCGCCGCATCGGCGCCCTCAAGGAGGGCGAGAACGTCATCGGCAACCGGACACGGGTCAAAGTGGTCAAGAACAAAGTTGCCCCGCCGTTCAAGGAAGTCGAGTTCGACATCCTCTACGGCGAAGGGATCAGCCGCGAGGGGGACATCCTCGACCTGGCCGAACAGGTGAACATCGTCGAAAAGACGGGCGCCTGGTACAACTACGGGACTGAGCGGGTCGGTCAGGGCCGGGACAACGCCCGGACTTATCTAAAAGAGCACCCGGGAATTTGCGACGAGATTGAAGCCAAAGTTTTAGCCAACTACGGCCTCCAGCCCCGCCGCAAGCTCCAGGTGGTGAAAAGCGGCGAAGAACCGGCCGCTTCCGCCAAGGATGCGAAGGAAGCCAAGGAAGAAGCGGCAGAGTACAAGAAGGCAGAGCGGAAGAAGTAGAGAAATTCCTTGCTTGCACGAAGGGCGGGCCCCGAGCCCGCCCTTTTTCATTGAGCTACCACGTCAGCCTCCGGTACACCCGCGGGAGAACTTTGGGCAGATCGGCCACGTCGTCGATCACGAGGTAGCGCTCGTGGGGGCACATTCTTTTGAGGTAGTCGTACCCGGCCTTGTCCACGGTGACGCAGAAGGGATGGACCCCCGCCGCTTCGCACTCGGAGAGGGCCGCCCGGGTGTCTTGGAGGGCGTAATTCTCGTCGCGCCGGTCCTCGCCGTAATCCAAATCCTGCGGATAGCCGTCCGAAATGAGGATGAGGGATTTGTACCGTGCCTCCTCCTGAGAGAGGAGCCTCGTCGCGTGGCGGATCGCAGCCCCCATGCGGGTCGATTGCCGCGGGCGGATTCCCGCGACGCGCCGCAAAATCCGGGACGGGTGGTGCTCCCGGAAATTCTTGATGCGGACGAGTTCGACCCGCGAGCGGCCGTGGCCCGAAAAACCATAAATCGCATAAGCATCGCCGAGATAATCCATGGCCTGGCTCATGACGAGGAGAGCTTCCTTCTGGATGTCGAGGACGCTTCGGCCCGTGGGCACCTGTTTGGGGGAGGGCGGCAACGGGTCCCACCGCGTGACGATCTCGTCCCGCTCGGGAACCGGTGCCGCCGATTCTTTGGCTTCTTCGCCCTTTTCCGGAATCTTTTCTCCCGTCGAAGCACTCATGTCGATGAGGAGGAGCGTCGCCACGTTCCGCTCCGCCTTCTCCCGCCGCTCGTAGAGGCGCTCGGGCCAAGGGCCGCCCCGGCGCCGGTCGGCGAGAGCTTCCAAGACACGAGAGAGATCGATCTCATCGCCATCGGCCTGGGCCCTTTCCCGCCGGATCAGTTCGGGCCGGACCCGCTCGAAGTGCTGGATCACCTGCCGGAGGATCTGGGCTGACTCGGAGAGAACTCGTTCCATCGCGGAAGGCTCTTCTTCCTCGGCCACCTGCTCACGGACGACGCACCAGGAAGAGCGGTAGTCGTTCAAGAGGTAATCCCACTCATCGTAAAGATAGAGGTCTTCACGCCCTTCCCCTTCCGCCACCCGGGAGAGGCGCCGTGCCACCCGGCGGCGCAAGGCCGATTCCTCTTCCGGCGTTTTCTTCGTCTCTTCGAGGAGGCCGTGGGCTCCTTCGGGAATGGGCACCTGGACGCCCCCCTCTCCCACTTCGCCCGCTTCGATCCGTTCGAGAAGGTCCGGGAAGTGAGCGAGAAGATCGGCGAGTTCCGCTTCCGAGAGCTTGTAGGGATCGACCCCGTCGGCCGCGAGCGCCGATTCGATTTCCCCAAGGGCCCGCTCGCCCGAGAAAACTTCCTGGGCGGCGGCCGGGTCGGTCGTCCCCCGGTGGGCGACGGGGGCCGCCGGTTCGTGGGAAGCCCGGATGCTTTCGGGAAAATCGGGAAGGCCCGCCGCCGGGGAAGTCTCCAGACCAGATGGACCTTCCTCTGAAAGAAGCGCTCCCAAACGGGGGGAGGAACCCAGGAACAGGCTGGCCAGTTCGTAGAGTTCGGCCGTCCGCTGGGCCGAATCCTCCACCTGCGCTTCTTCGCGGTCGAGGGTCGCGAAGAACGAACCCAGGTGATCCCAGAGTTGCTCGAGTTCCAGTCGCACGAGGGATTCATCTGCCTGCTCCGAAGTGGCGGCGAGGACCAGTTCCTTTGGAAGGCTTTGGGCGCCCAAGGATCTCCGGACGAGGAGTTCGCAGGCCAAGGGGAGAGCGCCCTTCCCGATGACATCCTTCAAATCCGGCCGGCGCGGGAGTTCTTCCTTCCAAAACCATTCGACTTCGGAGGAAAGTCCGGCGTAAGTGCGCTGAAGTTTTCGGTCGATCCGGTAGCCTTCAAAAGCGGAAAAAAACTCTCGGGCCAGGGCCTCCCAGGGGAAACGGCCGAAGAACCAGGAAAGACTTCCCGATTCCCCCACGGGCGGCTCGAAGCGGGAGAGATCGCAAAGGGCGCTCCGCTTGGAAGAGAGGCGCCGCGAATCGAAGAGGAACGTGCCGAATTCGAAAAACCCCGCCTGGTGGGCAGTGGCGAGGCGCGCGGCCCGGTGGTTTTCCTCCCGGCCGCCAAAACCGAAGAAAAGTTCCGGAAGAAGAAGCGAGCGGCCGTCCGTCGAAGGAAAGCGGGGCATGGATTCTCCGACCGGCGGCAGGACGGAAAGCGGTATTTCCTTTCCCGTAAGCCCTTGCGCAAAGAGGCGCATTTCCCGGGCGATTTCCGAATAGGGAACCCCCTGCGAAAACGCCGCGAGCTGGGCCCGGGCGGCGCGGGATGCGAGCGAGAAATAAGCCACCGCCCCGGCGTCCAGGGCCGGGTACTGGCGCTCCCCTTCGGCGATCCAGCGGCGGATCTCCTGCAAACTCGAAAGCCGTTTTAGTTCCGGAAGGGAGGAGAAAAGCGCCGCCCCCGCCCGGGAATTCCTGCCGGCAAGACGCCTCGATTCCCCCACAAGTTCCACCGCCATGTCCCATGCCACGGTGCTCCCGAAAGAGGCGAGAATTTCCGGCACGGAGCGGACTAGCGAGAGCGCTTCCTCCGCATCTTCCGAAGCCAGCGCCGCGCAAACGCGGAGAGCCTCCGGCGCGGCCGGTAGTCCCCGCGCCAGGAGCCTTGCCCCCAGCCGGCCCATCTCGGGAACGAGCGGAGGGGCGCTCCTCGCCGTGGCGGAGAGAAGGAGGAGGAGCGCCGGGCGGGAGGAGGGATCGGTGGCATCCAGAAGCTCCGCTCCTTCCGAGAGCCACTGGGATGCGAGCGGCCCGTGGCGGCGCGCGAGGCGCGCGCAGGAGTCGGCCAGGACGAGAAGGGATTCCCGCCCCAGGCGCCCGGCAAAGCGGGCGGTTTTTTCCAGAAATTCGGAGGCCAGCTGCCGGGCCTGCCAGTCTCCCTCAAAAAAGGAGAGGGCCGCTCCCCCCCACGCCTCCGGCAGGACGCCCTGCTCGATCACCGGTACCGTGCCCTCGAAGTACGCCCAGCCCGCCCGTTCGGCCCCTTGGGCAAGGGAAAGGCCGGTCCGAAGCCATGCTTCCGCTGCGTCTTCTTCGAGTTCGGTGAGAACCGTCCGCCCTGCTTCGAGGACGCGGACCGAGAGATCCGAAGAAAGACGCAGGGCTTCAAGCCCCCACGCGGCCCAGCGGGAAAGACCCTCCGCGCCGTGAGCCGCCCGCACAAGAGGTGCACGTTCCAGGAAAAAAAGCGCGGCCCTGCGCGAGGTATCAAACCGCTCGGCCCAGACGAAAAGCTCGTCGGCTTGTTCGGGTGAAAGAGAGAGATACTTGGAGAGCGTCCCCGAGGCGTCTTCGACGACGATCCGGAGCCATTTTTCGCGCAGGAGGGATTGCACGAAAGCCTCGCGGCCTTAGGGAAAGACGGCTTGGACGAGATCCCGGACGGCCCGCTGGACGTCGGGATCGTCGGTCAGCGCCTGGGCGAGGGCCATCTCGCAGGCTTCCCGGGGCGGAATCTTTTGGGCCATGAGCTTTCCGGCGTAGACGAGAAGGCGCGTCGAGACGCCTTCTTCAAGGCCTTGGCTCTTTAAATGCCGGACTTTCTCTCCCAGGCGGGCGAGTTCTTTGGCTTCCTTATCCGGAAGGCCGCACTCGTGGGCGAGGATTTTGGATTCGGCCTCCACCGGGGGATATTCGAATTCGATGGCGACGAAGCGCTGGCGCGTCGAGGGTTTCAGGTTCTTGAAAACGCTCTGGTATCCCGGGTTGTAGGAAATAACGAGGAGAAAGTCCTCGTGGGCCCTCAGCACGGTTCCCTTTTTCTCGATGGGCAGGATGCGCCGGTGGTCCGTGAGGGGATGGATGAGAACCGTCGTGTCCTTCCGGGCTTCGACCACTTCATCCAAATAACAGATCGCCCCCGTGCCCACGGCCTTCGTAAGCGGCCCATCGACCCAGACCGTTTCCTCGCCCTCCAGGAGGAATTTCCCCACGAGGTCGGAAGCGGTGAGATCTTCGTGGCAGGCCACGGTGATGAGCTGGGCTTCCCGGTCCTTGCGCGCGGCGCCAAGCAGCCGGAAGGCCATGTGCTCGACAAAGCGAGTCTTGCCGCAGCCCGTGGGCCCCTTGAGCAGGACGGGAAGGCGCGCCCGCCAGGCGGCCTCGAAGCGCTCGCACTCCCGCCCGATGGGGAGGTAGTAGGGCTCCTGCTCGATGCGGAACTCGGTGACGTTCACTTCGGCCCGGGCAGCAGATTCTCTCACGGGAAAACTCCGGGGCGCCTTGGGACAGCGCTCTCCATCAAGAGTATGGGGCGCCTCGCTAAAAAAGAAGGGGCGGGGAAACCCCCACCCCTTTGGACTTTTCCATCCCTTCGGGCGGGACTTTAGAGTCCCATCTGCCGCGAGATGATGAGCTTCATGATCTCGTTCGTGCCAGCGAAGATGCGCTGCACGCGCGAGTCCTGGTACATCTTCCCGATGGGGTACTCGAGCATGTAGCCGTAGCCGCCATGGAGCTGCACGGCATCGTCCACCACTTCGCAGAGCATGTCCGTGATCCAGTACTTGGCCATGGAGACTTCCGTCACCACGTTCTTGCCCGCAACGTGGTCCACGAGGAGGCGGTCGACGAACGTCCGTCCGATGGCCACTTTGGTCGCCATCTCGGCCAGCTTGAAGGCGTTGTGCTGGAACTTGGAGATGGGCTTGCCGAACGCTTCGCGCTGTTTGGCGTATTTCATGGCTTCGCCAAGCGCCACTTCGGCGCCCGATTGCGCGCCGAGCGAAACGACGAGGCGCTCCTGCTGGAGTTCCTTCATGAGCTGGTAGAAGCCCGCTCCTTCCTGCCCCAGGAGATTCGTGACGGGAACGCGGCAGTCTTCGTAGCTGAGTTCCGACGTGTCCTGCGCGTGGAGGCCTACTTTTTCAAGCTTCCTTCCGCGCTTAAAGCCCGGCGTGCCCGTCTCGACGAGGATCAGCGAGACACCCGCGTGGGGCGGGTTGGCCTTGGGGTTTGTCTTGGCGACGGTGACGACCAAATCACAGTTCTGGCCGTTCGAGATGAACGTCTTCTGGCCGTTGATGACGTAGTGGTCGCCGTCCTTCACGGCCGTCGTGCGGATCGAAGCGAGGTCGGAACCCGTGTTGGGCTCCGTCATGGCGACGGCAAGCACGCACTCGCCCGAAGCGCACTTGGGGAGGTATTTCTTCTTTTGCTCAGGCGTCCCGAAGTGGAAAATGTAGGGCGCCACCACGTCGTTGTGGAGCGAGAAGGAAAGGCCCGTGGCCCTCGCCTTCGCGATCTCTTCGATCTCGATCACGCTGTAGAGGAAATCGCCGCCCGACCCGCCGTACTCTTCCGGCAGCCAGGGGCAGAGGAAGCCCTGCGCTCCCGCTTGTTCCCAAAGGGAGTGGGGGACTTTCCCTTCCTTTTCCCACTTCTCGTGGTGCGGGACAACTTCCTTTTCGAGCCACTTTCGGAAAGTCTCCCGGAAAACCTGGTGCTCTTCCTTGAACTGGATCAGGCGGTCCATCGGCTTTTTCCTCTCTTTCCCTCTTCAACCGTACGGGGCAGGGGCGGAGGAAAACCCCCGCCCCTGCGTCCCGAAGCGAAAACCAGTCTTAGTTGATCTGGCCCTTGCGATAAATCGTCACGACCGCCGCACCGCCCAAACCGAGGTTGTGCTGGAGGGCCGCCTTGACGCCCGGAACCTGCCGCTTCTCGGCAAGGCCCCGGATCTGCCAGACGAGCTCGGAGCACTGGGCGAGGCCCGTGGCGCCGAGGGGGTGCCCCTTGGAAATGAGGCCGCCCGAGGGGTTCACGACCCACTTGCCGCCGTAGGTCACGGCGCCCGAGTCGATGAGCTCGCCGCCCTTTCCTTCGGGGCAAAGGCCGAGGGCTTCATAGGTGACGAGCTCGTTGCACGAGAAGCAGTCGTGCAACTCGACCACTTGTACGTTCTCGGGGCCAAGGCCCGACTGCTCATAGGCCTGCCGGGCGGCGGACTTGGTCATGTCCGAGCCCACGAGCTTGATGCAGCTCTTGTCGTCGAAGGTGCTCTTGGTATCGGTCGCCATGGCCATGCCCGCGATCTCGACGGCCCGGTCCTGGAGTTTGTGCTTTTTCACGAAATCTTCGCTCGCCAGGACCGCGGCGCCCGAGCCATTGGAGGTGGGGCAGCACTGGAGCTTGGTGAGCGGGTCGTAGACCATGGGGGCGTTCTTGATGTCGTCGAGCGAATACTCGTCCTGGAACTGGGAGTATGGGTTGTTGACCGAGTGCTTGTGGTTCTTGTGCCCGATCTTGGCAAAATGCTCCTTGGTCGTACCGTACTTCTCCATGTGCTCGCGGCCCGCGTTGCCGAACATCTGGGGGGCCGGCGGCGCCGGAGCGAACTGGCGGAGCTTCATCATGGCCATCACGTGCTTGTCCATGGGGTTGATCCGGTCCTGGAAGTTGGACCCAAGCGAACCCTTTTGCATTTTCTCGAAGCCAAGCGCCATCGTGCAGTCGGCCAGGCCGCCTTCGACGAGCTGCTTGGCCAGGAAGAGCGCCGTCGAGCCGGTCGAGCAGTTGTTGTTCACGTTGTAGACGGGAACGCCCGTGAGGCCGAGTTCGTACACGGCGCGCTCGCCGCAGGTCGAATCCCCGTAGCAATAGCCCACGGCGACCTGCTTCACCTCTTCATAAGGAATGCGCGCGTCTTCGAGCGCCTTCGTCCCGGCTTCCTTGGCGAACTGCGGATAGTCCTTGCTGGAAGAACCGGGCTTCTCGAACTTCGTCATCCCGACTCCGACCACGTATACCTTGCGTCCCATTTTCCTACTCCTTCTTTCTTTCTCTCCCCTCGGGGAGTTTTTCCAACCGGCCCCTTAAATGGATTCGGCCGGAGTGGTTCCTTGATCCCGGAGAATCTTTCCAAGAAGCTCTTTCCAGGTGGCGAGGATTTTCTCCTGGCGGGCCTCGTCACGGGCGAAAAGCCCGGCGAGCGTCATGCCCCTGAGCAGGTGGAGCGTCGAATCGACGGCGATCTCCGTGCGTTCTTCGAGGTCGGGCGGCAGGTCGGGCGCGATGCCGAGGAGGTACCGGGAGAGCCCCCGAAGCTGCCCCCCCATGCGGCGCTCCACGGGAAGGAGGTGCTCGCGCAGGTCCTTGTCCGTGCGGGCGGCGACCCAGAGTTCGAGGGCCGCCTGGAAAAGCTTTCCCGAAAAACTCGACCAGAGAAGGTCGATGGCCGCCCCGATCCGGTCGGCGGCCCGGGGGAGAATCTGCTCGGCCTCGCGGCGGAGTTCTTCCCCCCGGCGGCCCGCCAGGTGCTCGACGGCACGGATGACGAGTTGGGCCTTCATGGGGAAGTGGTGGAGCTGGGCACCCCGGGAGACGCGGGCCCGCTTGGCCACTTCCGTGGTCGTCGTCCCCGCGTATCCTTTTTCAATGAGGGTCTCAATGGTCGCATCCAGGAGAATCTCCTGGGTGGCGGCGCTCCGCTCTTCCTGCGTCCGGCGAGCGCGCACGGCGCGGCTGCCCGGAGCACCGCCGGAAACCCGCTTTCTCGTTTCGCTGGAGACTGACGCTCTCATCAACGATAACAATGCTCCCCTAGCAACAAACAGTCAAGCCTGAATGTAAATCCCCTGTAGCCTCTCCCCGGCTCCTGCGTCAGAATTCGAGGGAGCTCAAAAAAGGTGCTTCCGGGGGATTCCCATGAAAACCAGGAAATTCGAACGGTCTCTGCTAATCGCGGCGACGCTGCCCCTCTTTATATGTACAGGAGCCCTTGCCGCCACCCCGGCCGGAAAGATCACCGACGCCGAAGGCGAAGCCGAGATTATCCGCAAAGGGACCGCCGAACCGGAAATCGTCCAGGAACAGATGGACGTCTTCGAAGGGGACGCCCTCGAAACGGGCGAGGACGGAATGATCCGCGTGGCGCTTGCCGACGGAAGCTCCCTCACGCTGGCGCCGGAAGGCCACCTCAAAATCACGCGCCAGCTCTACGACGCCAAGAAAGGCGAACGGGAATCTCTCTTCGATCTCCTCCGGGGAAAAATCCGGGCGGAAGTCGCCAAGCTCGCCAAACTGAGCCGCTCGAACTTTGAAGTCCGCACGCCCACCGCCGTGGCCGGGGTCCGCGGGACGGATTTCGAAGTCGAGCACGACGAAGCGGCCGGCGAGTCGGGCGTCTACGTCTTCGAGGGGAGCACGGACTGGAAGGACGTCAAATCAGGCGAATCCCTGCTGATCCAGTCCGGCTATTTCTGCCGCCACCGTCCGGGGCGAAAGCTCCTGGCCGCCCTCCTCTCGGATGACGAGCGGGCCCGCCGCCGGGCCTTCTTCGTCCTGCGCGAACGGGCCAAACGCCGCCGCCTGCGCCGCATC
>JBFLVN010000068.1:0-14707 GCA_040758475.1 Bdellovibrionota bacterium | reverse complement strand
GAAGGAAAGCTCTCCCCCGGCGGGCCGCCCCTGTGGCTCTCCCTCTACATGATTCTCTACACCCTGGCGTTCCACTACATCGAGCTTCCGGGATTCTCGGAGCACCGCAAGATGCGGATCGAGGGCTGGATCGACCTGTTCTGGATCACGCTGGTGATCGCTTCGACGGGCATGGCGAAAAGCCCGTTCGTTTTCCTCTACTACATCGTAATCTACGGAAACGCTCCGGCTGCGGGGCGAAGGAGCACGTACGCCCACGCCGCCATCGCGGCGGTCCTCGTCCTCTGCCTCTCCCCCTTCGACGGGGAATCCCTCGTCTTCCGGTTCGTGACGGCCGGGGAATGGCTCTCGAACCTGCGGGGGCTCCTCTGGCCGCTCACGGGTCTGGGGATCGTCGCCTATTTTTCGGCCGAAGCCGAGACGGTCGGCGCGGCCAAGGAGCGGACGCTCTTTCTCGAAGCCCACATGGACGACCTCACCGGCCTTCCCAACATGCGCTACTTCACGCGGGCGGCGGACCTCCGGGACCGCCTGCAAGAACCCTACGCCATCGTCATGGTGGACGTGGATAATTTAAAACAGCTCAACGACGCCCACGGCCACGCCGCCGGTTCCGCCCTCATCCACCAGGTCGCCCAGGGCCTTAGGCACGGGGCCCGCGGTTATGAAGACGTGTGCGCACGCCTGGGGGGAGATGAATTCGTCGTGCGCCTTGCGGGCGCCTCGAGCGGCGGGGCCCTTGCCTATTGCAAGCGGGTGCGGCTTTACCTGGAAGAAAATCCCTTGCGCTTCGCGGGCCGGGAATTTCCCGTGAGCCTTTGCGCCGGCATCGCGGCTTTCCCGGAACACGGCCGCACGCTCTCGGAAGTGATCCGCCGAGCCGATGAAGCGCTCTACAGAAGCAAACGGGCCGGCCGCAACCGTGATTCGATCTGGGAGGAAAACGGCGGACGCTAATGAGCTTCCTGGACGCCCTGTTTCTTGGAGGAAAGCTCGATGGAAAGGCGCCCCCGGTCCGCCTCCCGGCAAAGAGCGAGCAATTTTTCCAGAAGTTCCACTTCCGCGGGGAAAACGTCCTTGTGGGCGCCCACGATCCGTTCGAGGCGCTCGAGTTCCGCCGCAAGACCCGGCACGGAACCCACCGAGACCTGTTCCTTGGCAAGCCAGAAAGGCCTTGGAAACGGAAGCGGGATGAAAACCCCCTCGCTCTCAGCGTGTCCCAGAAGATGGGGATAGTTGGAAGCCTCTTTCCCGGAGAGATAAGGGCGAAGCACCGGATCGGCCGAAGGGTCCGGAAAATCCCGGGGCCCCTCGGGAAGGGAGCCCCCTTCGGCGTGGGCGGCAAGGCGCTTTAAATCGAGCCATGTTTCCAGTTCACCGAGGGGCCGGGGGTTTCCCGGCGAGGCAGCGGCCGGAGGAAGGCGGGCGGGTGCCCCCGTTTGAAGAGCCACCTGATCGAGGACCTCCAGCACGAGGGCGTCGGCCGCGTCGCGGGCCTCCTTGAACTTGGTAAACGACTCAAACGCCGCGCGGTCAACCGAACCGTAACCTAGTATATTAAGACGCCCGTAGATCACGGGGATTTCTCCGGCGCCGGCCCCACCTATTTGAAGAGGAGGGTGTAAGCGTAGACGAATACCGAGAGCCCCGCCGCCGCGAAACAATAGATGGAGAGAAACTTCACCGACTGGCCGCCGCTTTTCTCCGGCGTCCACTGGAAGACAAAGCGGACCAAGCCCCAGGCAAGGAGCGCGCTCACGGCCGCGAACAAGAAACTCACGAACCAGCGGCCATAGAAATCCATCCCCACAACGGGAAGTTGAGGGAATCCCTTTTGCCAACGGTGTTCGAGCGGAACGTAGACCGGCACCTTGACCGGAAGAATCGCCAGGAGCGCAAAAGAAAAACCGAAGACCGTCACAAAGGCTGCCGCTGTGGCCGTAAGGGCACCATTTCCGGAAGGAGAAGCTTTTGTTTCTTCGTTCATCCAATCCCCCGATGCAGCGTCACCCACAAGCCGCACACGAAACTCACCCATGCAAGAGTGGATGCCAGATGGAAAAGCGGGTCGTGCAAAAAAGTTCTCGCCGGGGAACCGGAAGGTTCCCGCCGGAGAAGCCAGCAGGCGATAATCAGCACCATCACGATCGCCGCGTAGTTTTCCTTCAAATCAAAAAAACCGGCGGTAAGGGGATGGTGCCGGTCCAGGAATTCGGCCCGGGTGCGGATGCGGTACGTGGGATAGGCCAGCGAACCCGAAAGAAGCGTAAGAAATAAAGCGGGCAGGATCACGGGCCAGAAGCGGGCGGCGCGCCGGATGTTCCCTTCCCTCGCCTTGCGCGTGGAGAGGAGGAGGAAGACGCTTCCGTGAGTAAGCGCCCCTACGAGCACGATGGCCGAAAGGGCATGGATGAAGGCGAGTGGCCTGGCCCAGGATTCGAAAGCGATCTCACTCATTGAGAAATCTCTTTCCGGCTCTTTCTGTAACGCCTGACGGCCGGGCACTCGGGGTCCAGGGCTTCGAAACTCCCGTCCGTGTGCTTTGCCACCGCGTGACAACCGCCGTGGCAAAGGTCCACGTAGTCGCAGGACGCGCAAGGTTCGGGCGGGTTCTTCCACCAGGACTTAAACCGAGGGAAGGTGGAGGGATCGCGCCACTTTTTCTCTACTTCTTCTACGGGAATGCTCTCGTCCCAGGCAAAACTGCACGGGGCCGCCCGGCCGTCGGGATGAACGGCGCCCAGCCAGTTCCCTCCCTCGCAGCCCCGGATCGAAAAGAATTCGAGGGTCTTGCGATCCGGCTGGTGGAAATACACGAATGGCCCGAAGGAACAATCCAGCTTTACCCGGATGCGGTGTTTCTTCCCCAGGTTCTTAAGGAGCGGGAAAAGATTTTCCCCCTGTTCGTCCGTCAGGCGGAACTCTTCGTACAACGAAGCCCCTCGTCCCGCCGGCTTGAAACGGAGCAGCTCGATGTCCTGGAGTTTCGTCCTCTTCACCCACGCGAAGATTTCATCAAGCTGATCGTAGTTCTTTCGGGAAAGGACGCAGTTGATCCCCACGCGGACTCTCTTTTTTTGAAGAAGCCCGATCGCCCGATCGGCCACTTCGAAGCCGTCGTAGCCGCGGCTCGCCTTGTAGCTTTTGCCGATCCCGTCCACCGACACATTGACCTGCCCGAAGACGGAGCATTTTTCCGCTTTTTCTTCCGTGAGCGCAAGCCCGCTCGTCGTGATGTTGGGCACCATGCCAAGGCGCCGCATCTCGTGGGCGAGGTCGAAAAGCCAAGGCACTTCGAGAGTCTCACCTCCGCCAAGGGCCACGTGAAAGACGCCCATGCGCGCCAAGGCCTTCACACGCGAGAAAGCCCGCTCGAAATCTTCCCGGCTTTCTTCCAGGGGGTCGGTCGGGCGCGAGTCCATGTAACAAGCCGGGCACCCGGCGGCGCAGTAATTGGTAAGGGCCAGATGGACTTCCGTCGGGGCCGAAAGAACGCCCGCCCACGGCTCATCCCACTTGGGCGAAGGGGGAACGCCCCGTTCGAGGAGGTATTCCTTGTCCACGAGCAGGAGGGCCGGGGGCGATTCGAGGGCCACGATCCCCCCGACGGGTTCGTAGCGGTATTTCCAGGAAGCCTTCATGGCGCCGGGTTCCCCGCAAAATGCGCGCGTGCCGCCCAGTGATACTCCTCCCTCCGCTCCAAGGCAACGCGGGCATACCGGGTTTTCCCCAGGGCCCCAGGCGAGGTATGCTCCCCCCCTGAACGAGGAACCGGGACGTGCCGGACCGAAAAGAAAAATCTTCCTGGCTCTCGCGCCTTCTTCCCCGGCGCGGCAACGTCCTGGAGGTAAAGCTCGGGTACAACCCCAACTCCTCATCCATCGGAGCCGACCTCACACCCATCGTCCTTTTCTCGGGTTTCCTCGCCCTCGTGGTCCCTTCCCTCATCCTCTACCTCAAGACCCGCACCCCCAAAGGAGCGGGCGAACCCGTGGGCGGCAGCAGTTCCTCATCGAGTGGATAGAAGCGGCGCGGGGGCCTTGGAGACCTGCCGACTTGTCTGAGCACGTTCATCCTTCCGCCGGCGGCTACGAACGGGCCGATCGAAAGCGCCTGGGGATCGCCCTGGCGCTCACGATCGCCGGCTTCGTGGCGGAAATCGCGGGCGGCTTTCTTTCGAATTCGCTCGCGCTCCTTTCAGACGCGGCACACCTTTTCACGGACGGCCTGGGCCTTTCTTTCGCCTTGCTCGCCGCCACCTGGGCGGCGCGCCCCGCGACGCGGGAAAAGAGTTTCGGCCTCTACCGCGCCGAAGTCCTGGCGGCCCTCGCCAACGGCATGCTCCTCCTGGGCGTCGTGGGCCGGATTTCCTGGGAAGCCCTCGGCCGCTTCCAGAACCCATCGCCCATCGTCCTCAAAACCATGCTCGGAATCGGCGCCCTGGGGCTCTTCATCAACGTCGTGGCGGCGCTGCTCCTCGCCCGGGGGCGCCACGGGAATGTGAACGTGCGGGGGGCATTCCTCCACGTGATCGGGGATGCGCTCGGCTCCGTGGCCGTTCTCGGAGGGGGGGGCGCGGCCTGGGCGCTCGACGACCCCCGCGCCGACGCGGTGGCGAGCCTCCTCATTGCGGTCCTCGTGCTGTGGAGCGCCGTGGGGCTCCTGCGGGAATCGTTCCACGTCCTGATGGAAGGCTCGCCGGAGAGTTACCGGGAAATCGAGGAAGCGCTCCGTAGCGAACCGGAGATCAAGAGCGTCCACGACGTCCACGTCTGGTCGCTCACGCCCGGCGTCGAGGCTCTTACCGCCCACCTCGTGATCCCCGCTGGGGGCGGCGATACGGACGGCATGCTGGAGCGTTGCGAGCGCATGCTGCGGGAACGCTTCGGCATCCGCCACACGACGCTCCAGATCGAACGGGCCGACCGCTGCACGGCCGAAAACCCCCAAGCCGGCTGCCCGCTGGAGAAGGCGAATTAAAAAGGGCGGGCACCAAAGCCCGCCCTCATTCAAGATTCAGGAACAGCCGGTCAATTCCTCGCCAATTCCTCGTCCAGGATCGTCTTGAACGCGTTGTAGGGCTGGGCGCCGCTGATCTTGCGGCCGTTGATGAGGTAGGCGGGCGTGCCCGAAATGCCGACGCTCGCCGCATCGTCCATGTCCTTCTGGACCTGCTGGTCGAACCGGCGCTCCTTGTAACAAGCGTCGAACTCCCGGCCGTCGATGCCCACCTTCTTGGCCATTTCCTTGATCTTCGAATCCACGTTTCCGCTGTTGATCTGGCGCTGGTTGTCAAAGAGGAAATTGTAGGCTTCCCAGAACTTCTTGCCGTCCTTGTCGGCCACGCAGAGGCTCGCGTTGGCGGCAGGACGGGCCCAGTCGTGGAAGGAAAGCGGGAGCTGCTTGAAGCGGAATTCCACTTTGTCCTTGTATTCGGGATAGATGCGCTGGGCGATGAGCTGCTGGGCCCGCGAGCAATAGGGGCACTGGAAGTCCGAGAATTCGACGAGCACGACCTTCGCCCCCTTCTTGCCGCGCACCGGGGATTTGTCGAGGGAGATTTTCTTCATCCGCGCCTGGGCCGGATCGAGGGAGGTATCCCAGAAATCGCCGAGCGTCACGACGGAGCCGTCGTCGCTCACGAAGAAGTCTTTCGTCTCTTCTCCCCCGAGGTCCTTGAGCCGGAGGGTCTTGAAACCCGGGATGGTGGACGCCGAAGCCCCCTCCACCCGGTAGAACTGGAAGACGGAAACGAACTTGCCGTCGCTCGAAAAGAAGATGGCTTGGGACTTCTTCTGGCCGCTCACCGAGATGACGAGATCGGCCATCCCGAGTCCCGGCACGGGGCCCGGGCGGACACCTTCGATCGAAAGGGAAGCCCCCGGCGGGAGTTCTTCCTCGTATTCTCCCCGGACGCGGCGGAGGATTTTTTCGGTATCGAGCTTGGCCGGATCGAGGGGGGGCGGCGGGGCGGAAGCGCTTTGGGCCGAGGCGCCAGGAACGGAGAGGATGCTGAAAATCCCCCCCTTGAGTTTTTCGCCTTTCACTTCGGCCGCCAGCGCGGCTGCGGGGATTTCTTTCTCTTCCGCCGCCGCCATTTCTTCGGAAGGAGGAAGTTCTTGCTCCGCCGGAGGGGACTGGGTGCACGCCATCACCAGGAAAGAAAACGCCGAAACGGCAAACCAGGTTCTCATGATCTTTAACTTCTCCTACTCGTTTCGAATCTACAGAGAAAAACGCGACAGGAACGAAAGATACTTGTTGAGCCACGTGAGGTTCTGGGAGACCATCAAGGCCCCCACGAACACCAGGAGCGCGCCCGAGGCGATCTCCACGGCCCGCATGTGCCGTTTGATCCGGTCAAGCGTGCCCAAGACGTAGCGCATTCCAAAGCCCACGGCCAGAAACGGGATGCCAAGGCCCGCGGAATAAACCGCGAGCAGGATGACTCCGCGAAAGAGCGTGTCCTGCACGGCGGCCAGGGCGAGAATCCCGGCCAGGATGGGCCCGATGCACGGCGTCCAGCCGAAGGCAAAAGCAAGGCCGATGACGAACGCCCCCAGCGCTCCCGGCGGAACGCGCCGGGTCTCGAAGCGCTTGTCCTGGTAGAGCGCCGTGATCCTGAAAATCCCGAGGAGGTGGAAGCCGAAAACGATGACCACGGCGCCCGCCACCCGGCTCAAGATCACTTTGTGCTCGATCAGGGCCTGGCCCACGGTCGAGGCCGTGGCGCCCAAGCCCACGAAAACCGTCGAAAACCCCAGGACGAAAAAGAGGCTGGTCCACCCGACCCGGCCCAGGCGGCGGCGAGTTTCCTCGCTTTCCGCCTCCCCTTCCCCTTTGATCTCCTGGAGGGACACGCCCGATATATAGGAGAGATACCCTGGCACCAGGGGAAGCACGCACGGTGAGAGAAAACTCACCACACCGGCAAGGAAACTCGCGGTCAGGGAGACGTCCGAAAGGGGCATTGAAAACCTTACCCCGGCGGAGGAGGCCTGGGGTTCCAAGCGCGTTCCAGTGCAAAGCGCTTCTCTATCGGGAAGAAGTCTAAAGGAGGAAGCCGCGCGAAGGCAAAACGATTGCTCCCACGGAACCGGAACTCTTCGTTAACGTTCCTTCATTTAAATCGTTATTGCTCGCCCGCGCCGATCCGCTTGGCGATCTTGAGAACCTGGATGGGGAGTTGCAAGCGGCTCTGCCGGAGCGTGTCCGTATTCAGGTAGAGCGTCGTGGTACCCGTTTCCTCCGATCCCTTGGAGGTGGGCGCCTTCTGCCCGAGCAGGGTGGCCGCAGCCTGGGTGGCGATCATTTCGGGGGAAACCGCGGCCGCCGCGTCCAGCCCGAGGACGGCCCCCTTCTCGACGGCCGCCTTGCCGGCCGCGAAAACGGGGACGGGGCGTGGCGCCTTGGCTAACGCTTGCACGGCCTCGCGGAGGCGCTGGTAATCCTTCTCGGTCCAGTAGGGCCCCGGTGGAATGAAAATAGCCGACGCATCCTGCGCCACCGGGAGAAGCGCCTGGGCGGGCGAAGCCCCCTTGGGCATCTGGAAGTGCACCAGATTGACCCCGGCCTGCTGCGCCGCCTCCTGGTAAGAGGGCCAGAGGGCCGCCCCCGTGGAAGAGCCGGTCACGAAAAGGACCTTGCTCCGCTCGGGAACGCACTGGCGGATCATGGCGATCACCCGGTCGGGCGGAAGCCGTAAGGGGTCGGAGCCCGCATCGGCAGAAGCGTAAACGACCTGGCTCCCGCGCCGGGCCACGATCTCCCGGGCCTCGGATTGATTGGCGTCGGCCAGAAAAACCACGACGTCCGCCCGCCGCGAGGCGATGGCCTCCAAATCCGCCGTGCGGGCGCTCCGATTAAGGGGGAAGCGGTCGATCGAAAGACCTTCAAGCCCGCCCTTGGCGGTAGCCCGCAAGGCCGCCTCGACCGCCCCAATCGTCTGGGCCGGAGCCGAAGCATCGTGGACGAGAAGGGCTTTGGGCGGAGCGCCCTGCCCCAGGCTGACCTGGGGCGGGTGGTGGATCGCCTTGTAGAAACCGCGGCCGCCGCCCGCCGGGAATCCCGCCAGGTCCGCCACGGTTGCGTGGAAGGAATAAGCGCGCCCGCCTTCCAGGGACTTCCAGTTGAGGAGACGGAACCCGATTTCCGGCAACTGGCCGGCGACGGATTCCGGAGGCCGGGAAGACTGCGGGTCGTCAAGGAAGTGGACTTCCTTGCGGAGCGTGAGCGTCCTGTCCAAATCGATCACGCCGAAGAGGTTCATCCCCCGGCCGTTCACCATGATCCATTCTTCGTCCCCGAGGAGCACGCTCTTTTCCGTGGGAGAGAGTTTTCCGTCCACGAGCGTCCCTTTGTTGATGGCCAGAGTGGAGAACGTCGAACCACGGATGTCACGAAAGTCGATGCCTATTTCGATGTCCAATTCGCTCAAAAACTCGCTGATGGAAGCGGGGAGCCGGAACTCCACCGGCACCTGAACGAGGCGGCCCGAAAAGAGATAGTTGATGTCGAAGGGAATTTCGGGCATAGGTCCGATCTTGGCCCTGGCGCCGATCACCCGGATCACGCGGACGGGTCCTACGCGCACACCTTTGAGGGAACTGCGGATTTCCTCTTCGTCCAGATTGATCGTGACGAGTTCGCCAAGCGCGCGGGCCTTGGTGCGGACTTTGAGGCGGTCGACGATGTTCTCCTTTTTGCCTTTATCAAAGCTCGAAGAGCTGACCCAATTGAAAATGAAGGGGTGTTCTTTGATAAACCCGACTTTGAGGAAATCGGACTCGAGTTCGTCCCGCTCCCGGTCGTACCGCGTGGGACGGAGGGGCGAGAGCGGCGGCGGCGAATCGAAGGAAAAGAGGTAGAAGTATCCCCGGCGGCCGGTCGAAGGGTCGGAGAGTTCGAGTTCCCGCGCGAGTTTGCTCCCCGCGGGCCAGAGGCCTTGGTGGCTTTTCAGGCCCGCGTCCACGAGGCGGACGACGAGTTCGTCGTTCTCGTCCAGGATTCCCGGTTTCTCGTCGGCCGGGTCGGAACCTATTTCGTCGAGGACGTATTCGCTCTCGGCGTTTTTCTCATCCACCTGGAAGGGAACGGCTTCAAGTCCCTGCCCGTAATTGGCGTAGGCGCGGAGATTCGCGATGGGTTGATCGAGAAAGGGCCCCAGGAGCCGCCCTTCGATCACCCGCACAAGAGCGCTCTGGCTCGGGGTGTCGAAAATGAGATCTTTGGCGTGCGTCAAACCTGCCGGGAACACGAAGAGCGCACCTAGCAAGGCCGCCAAAAAGAAGGATTTGCGCTGAAAATTAATAAAAGACATCGACGGGTGCGGCCTCCCCTCCCTCAGAGCCCCTGCGTTCCGCAAACCCCGTTGCACGCAAGTAAGAGAAGTCTAGAATCCTGGCCGGAGGGGTCAAGGCAGCCGCCCCCCCATCCGCCCCGGGGTATCCAAATGAACGATTTACCTTTTCGAACGCGCGCCGCCCGACTCCTGGCCGGGGCCCTGATCCTGGGCCTCTCCTCCTGCAAGTCACCGCCCGCGGCCCCCGAAGAACAGGTCCGCCAGAGCATCGCCCGCATCGAGGCCCTCGCCGCCCAGAGAGACATCGGAAGCCTCAAGGATTTCGTTTCCGAGCAGTACCGGGACGGCCAGGGGAACGACAAGCAGCAAGTGGCGGGAGTTCTCACCTTCTACTTCTACCAACACAAATCCATTTACGTGTTTACCCGCATCGGGGAAATCACGATCCTCGAACCGGGAAAGGCGCAGGCCGTCGTGCTGGCCGCCCTCGCCGGAACCCCCATCGCCGGAGCCGGCGACCTGGCCGGCGCGAGGGCCGACCTCTACCGCTTCGAATTCGAATTCGCGGAAGAAGAGAAGGAACTCTGGCGCGTCACGCGCGCCGCGTGGCGGCCCGCCGCTCCGGGGGATTTCCTGTGAAACGCCAACCCGGTGCATCCGGCGGCGGCCGGCCGCTCTTCACCCTCTCGATCGCCAACTGGAACGGCGGCAAAACGGTCGAAGAGTGCCTGGAGAGGGTGCTCGCCCAGCCGCGCGAACTCTTCGAGCTTATCGTCGTCGACAACGGTTCCACCGATGGTTCGGAACGCCGCGTACGCCAGATCCTCGACGGGGCTCGGCGCGGGGGATTCCCGGGCCGCATCCAGCTCCTCACGTTCTCAGGCAACCAGGGATTTTCCGCCGCCCACAACGCCGCCTTCGCGAGCGGCCGGGGGGAATTATTTTTCGTCCTGAACAGCGACGCCTTCCTGGCCCCGGATTTCCTCGAATCGGCGGCGGGCGCCGCCACCCGCCACCCCGAAGCCGCCATGTTCGCCGTGAAGCTCTACCAGGACGGGGCTTGTGAAAAACTGGACAACGTGGGCCTGACCTTCTGCGCCGACGGCCAGAACCGGGGACTCGCCCACGGGGAATCCGATGGCGGAAAATGGGATGAGCCCCGGGAAGTCTTCTGCCCCTCCGGAGCTGCGGCCCTCTACCGGCGGCAGGCCCTCGAAAAAGCGGGGACCTTCGACGAGGACTACTTCGCCTACGGGGAAGATTTCGAACTGGGCCTTCGCATCCGCCGGACGGGGGGAACTTGCATCCTTCTCCCCGGCGCCCGGGCTTATCACAAGGGTTCTTCGTCCCTGGGCGAGGCTTCTCCCAAACGCCTCCGGCTCATCGAACGCAACCGCATCTGGACCGCTCTCAAGCATTTCCCGGCTAGGCGTCTTCTCGAACTCCCCGGCGCCACGGCCGAGCGTTTTTCGGCCCATTACCGGATGGCGAAGGAAAAACGCGGCACGGCCGGGAAATTCGTCGAGCGGCACGGTCTTCCGCGGCTCGTCCAGACCGTCGTCCGGGCGGACCTGGAGGCGCTTCGCGGCGCGCCCCGCATGCTCTGGAAGCGCGGAGAACTCGCCCTCAAATTCCCGTTATCCGAAAAAACGTTCGACGATTGGCTGGAGCGCTTTGGCGTAAGCCCGAAGGAAATGGGCGAAGGGGTCTGACTACTTCCGGTTCCGGAAAGCGGCGGCCATTTCGGAAACCTGGTCCTGCTTGCTCACTTGGGACTTCATCAGCATGGCGAGATCCGCGCTCGTGGCTGCGAGCCGCTCGGCCAGCGCCCGGATAATTTCCTGATAGATCTTCACCCCGATGGCGGGCCGGGAGAGACAGAATCCTTCCAAGGCGCTCTTTTCGAGGATGAGGCACGTGGTCTTGAGCATGGCGACGCAGCTCGCCGTGCGTCTCGAATTGGGGAGAAAGAGGGCCATTTCGCCGAAATACCCCCCCGCTCCCAGGTACGAAAGGAAGTGGTTGTCGGGTTCCTTGGTAACGTTTACGCCGCCGGCAGCCACGAGGTAGAGGGATTCGCCGGGGTCCCCTTCCTTGACCACGTACGCCCCCGGCTCGTAGGTCTCCTCGCGCAGGACCTTGGCTACTTCCGAGAGCTCCTCGTTCGAGAGCTTGGCGAAGAGATAACTCTTCCGGAGAATTTCTTCCGTCCCCTGGGGCATGGCGCGAAGCGTACTTGCACGCCGGCGTGCCGGTCAATCAGCGGCGGGACGGGAAGCGTCCTTGAGAGACCGGGAAATCCGCCGCCACTCGATCTTGAGGTGCTTTTCCATCCCCGTGCTCTCCGCGAATCCGAATCGGGCCGCGTTGTATTTGCCGGCCCAGGCTTCGAGTTCCCTGGCGGAAGATGGAGAGGCGCCGCGGGAGAGGGCACGGACCGCCTCGGCGGGCGTCGTGGAAGGCGTCACGGGGAAACCACGCCGCTTCGCTTCCCGATAAAGTGGCCGGAGAATGCGGGAGAACCGGGGGCCCGGAAGTTCCCGCGAACCGGAGGAGCGGCGAAGCCCCAGCAGCATCCATCCAAGGAGCCCCGCGCCGATCAGGCCGGGAACGAGCCACTGGAGAACGGTTCCCCACCGGCTTCCATCCAGATTCCGGGGCACGAACTGCCGGGCGCGGGAGCCCCCCGTGCTCAACCCCGAAAACGCCCTGGCCGCGAGCCCCACCTGATCCGCCAGGGAATACCGCAGCACCCATTGGTACCACCACATCTCGCCCCGCTGGCGCCAGGATTCGATTTCGAGGCGAAGGCGCCCCATCCGGGCGTGCTCGGCCGCGAGGTCCCGGGGCGAAGGGTCTACCGTGATCCACCCCTCCTCGGGGTCGAAGGCCTCCACCCAGGCGTGGGCGTCGCTCTCGCGGACCACCCATTCGGAAGAATCCGGATCGAACTCCCCCGAAGCAAACCCGGTCACAACCCGGGCGGGAACGCCAAGCGTCCGGAGCAGGACGGCCGCCGCCGAAGCGAAGTACTCGCAGTGCCCTTCCCTGCGCTCGAAGAGAAAAGCCGCGAGGGGATCAGCGGCTGGCGGCGAGCCGAGCGCGTAGGCGTAGTTCGAAGAAAGGTACCGCTCGACGGCGTGGGCCACGGCGGCGGGCCGGCGATCTTCGCTCCCCGCACCGATCTCCAAGGCGAGCGCCCGAATCCGCGGATCGAGTTCCCGCGGCACGAAGAGCGGCGGAGGAAGACCCTCCGGAAGGGCTGGCGGCGGTTCGCGCGCCTTCGCGCGATCCGGCAGGCGGCCCAACACGTATTCGAGGGGCAGTCCCCCGCTCTGGAAGGTGCGCAAAACGTTGAAGAGAAGCCTGCCGTCCGTCGATTGAAAGATGTCGGAAAAAGGCCCTTGGACGAGAAATCGTCCAGGAGAAGAAAACGCCCACGACGACGGAACGAGCAGGGCCGGAAGCTGGAGGGGGCGAAGCTCGAAACGGATTTCCCGTTCGGGCGCCCCCCGGGGGCTCTCCTTCCCGCCCGTGAAGGCCCCCCGGGAAAACTGGAAGAACGGATGGAGATTGGTCTGGCCCTTGCTCCACCGCCGGCCATCGAAGCGTTCCAGGACGGCAACCCGCCAGAGAGGGGGTTCCTCGAAAGGAGGATGGACCTGCGCCCGGAAAAGAACGCGGCCGCTTGGGGCGAGGAGACCCCGGCGGCCGAGGTCCAAATCCTGGGGATACTGGGAATCGCCTTCGGCAGCCCCTGCGCCAAGAGGTATGAGCGCCTGCGAGAGCCGGGGAAGGGAGAAGAAAACGGCGAGCGCCGCGAAGGAGACCATCGCGCCAATGAAGGCGGAAGAAGCATAGATTCTCAAGGGAAGGGGAAAGGATTCTTCTGCCCCGGCGCGTTTCGCGTCGATGGATACGAGGAGCAAAGCGGCCGGAGCGGCCAGGAGGTAGGCCAGGATGAAAAACGCCGCCAGGATGGAATAGGTGTAGACCGTGGCCCCGAGCAGCACGAAGAACGAGAGGAGGACGATTTGCACGCGGTCGCGGGCGCTCGCGCGGGTGAAGATTTTCGCCACGAGGAGCCAGCGGAGGAACTCGAAGAAGCGAAGGACCATCTCCGCCGGCAAGCGCCAAGCCCTCAGGCCCTCCCAGGCGAGGAGTCCCACGAGCAAGGCCGTCCAGAGGGCCACCGGCACGCGCCGCCTTGCCCGCTCGGAAAGGACGAAGCCCAGGGGAACGCCCAACAGGAAAAAAAGCGCCTCGGGGAAGGCCCGCGCCTCGCTCCCGGCATAGGCTGCCGCGGAAACGGCGCACAGGAAAAAGGCCGTGATCTCCAGGTGGCGCTTTAGCGGCATGAATTCCCCGCCTCGTTGCCGTCGCTTGCGGGCTAACGCATAGTATGGGGAGATGGAGCCGGAAAACGGAAACCCCTTCGGGGCCGGGCAGGAGTTTCTTGAATTCCTGGGGGAGCAGCGGTCCGTCCGCAACTTCGAGCCCCGCGCCGTCGACGAGCGGCTGCTCGACCTCGTCGTCCGCGCGGCGGCGACCGCCCCCGTCTGGGGCAAGGACCACTCCTGGCACCTCGTGGTCGTCAACGACCCGGCGGTGCTCAAGAAAGTCCAGGACGCCGCCACGGCGGGTTTCCACAAACTCAACTTCTGGATCCGCTCGGCCCCCGCCATCCTGGTCTGTTGCGCACGGCCGGCGGCGGCCAAGAAACGCGACGGGGTGCCCCTCTATCTCGTGGACGCGGCCATCGCCCTCGAACGGGCCGCCCTCATGGCCCACCAAGTAGGGCTCGGGACCTCCCTCGCCCTCAAGTACGACGAGCGGGCCATCCGGCGGGCGTGCCGGATACCAAACGGCCACCGGGTCGTGGCCCTCCTGGCCGCCGGGCATCCCCGGGCCGAAGGAGAGGCGTTCCTCGGCCTGCCCGTCATCAACGATTTTGCCCAGTACTACGACCGGATGCTCTCCCGCCAGGAGCGGCACCGGCAGCCCGCCATCTCCGACGTTTTTAGTTACAATTACTTCGCGGCGTAAGCATATTAGGGGACGTTCACCATGATCATCCGGAAATTTCTTCTCTTCTTTACGGCGGCACTGCTGGCGGGAGCGGCCATCTCTTCCGCGCAAGGCGGGCCCTCCCTCAACATTCCGCTCAAGAAGGCGCGCGTCCCGGAGGGAGTCCTGGAAGGAACCCTCACCGGTCCCACGGGCGTGGTCTCGGGTGCCGCGATCCTGGCCGAGCCCAAAAGCGGCGGCGCGGCCATCCCTGTGATCATCGATCCGGCGACGGGCCGCTTCGAGATGAAACTCCCGCCCGGAGTTTACAAACTCACGGTGAGCGCGCCCGGCCATGCCACGTCGGTCACCGAAATCGAAGTGAAGGACAAGTACCGC
>JBFLVN010000067.1:0-14736 GCA_040758475.1 Bdellovibrionota bacterium | reverse complement strand
GGCCGTAAATCCTCGCCCTTCCCCGTCGTGACGAAAGCCTGAAAATTTGGGAGACTCGCAGCCGGGAGGATACCCGGATGGCAGAGGATGTCGAAGGCGGCGAAAGGCTGAGGGCGGAGCTATTGAAGTGGAAGGAACTCAAAAGCCGGTATCCGGTGGAACTCAAGGAGCGGGCGGTGAGCTACGCCCGCAAGCGGAGGCGTGCGGGAAAGACACAAAGTGCGGTGGCGGTGGAGCTGGGCCTCTCGCCCATGACGCTGCACGGGTGGCTCAAGGGCGGGAGGGGGCGGCGCGGGAAGAAAAGGCCTCTTTTACTGCCGGTGGAGATAGCCGCGGAGAAGCCTGGGCGGGAAAGAAAGAGCGGGGGCGCCGTGGTGGTGGCCCGTAATGGGGTGCGGGTAGAGGGGCTCTCGGTGGAGGAGATCGCCGGGCTTCTTGGGAGGCTCTCGTGATTTCGGGCCTCGGGCGGGCGGCGATCTTCCTGTGCCGGGAGGCGGTGGACATGAGGAAGAGCTTCGATAGCCTTTCGGCGGTGGTCAAGGAGCATCTTCACATGGAACCCCTGGGCGGGGCGTATTTCGCCTTCATCGGGAAGGACCGGAGGAGGGCGAAGGTGCTCTACTGGGACGGAACGGGGCTGTGTGTTTTTTCGAAGAGGCTCGAAAAGGGGAAATTCGTGGCGCCGTGGCTCTCGGCGGACCCGGAGAGGGGGACGGTGAAGCTGACGGTGAGCGAGCTACTCCTGCTGCTGGAGGGAAGCGAGTGGGTGGGGCGGGTGTCGCTCTCGCCGGCGCCGCTGGTGCTGGAGCGGAGGGAGAATTTCCTTGACGGGGCTCCGCGAATCTGATTCAAAGAAAGGGTGCTGGATTTAGAGCACGAGAACCGGCCCGAGATTCTGCGCCAGGCGGCGCTGCTCCTGGAGCGGGAGAATAGGCGCCTGATCGAGAAGACGCTCCAGCTTCAGCGGCAGATCGAAAGTCTCAAGGGGGCGGACCCCAAAGCCCTCTCCCTGCAACTCCAAATCCTCGAAGAAGAACTCTCGGCCGTGAGGCGGCGGCTCTTTGCCGCCTCTTCGGAGAAGCTCCCGCAAGGAGATTCGGAGGAAGCCGCGGCCAGGAGGGCTCCCCGCGAGGGCCACGGCCCCACGGAGCAGCCCCGGCTTCCCGCCGTGGAAGTACTGCACGAGCTTCCTCTGGAGGAGCGCACCTGTCCCCAGTGCGGCGGGGAACTCTCCGAGTGGGAGGGGCAGTATGAAGAATCCGAGGAGGTCACGCTCGTCGAGCGGAAATTCCTCGTGGCCCGGCACCAGAGGAAGAAATACCGCTGCTCGTGCAACGCCTGCGTGAAGACGGCGCCGGGGCCGGTAAAGCTCTTTCCCGGGGCCCGGTATTCGCCGGAATTCGCCGTCGAAGTGGCCGTCTCGAAATACTCGGAGCACCTCCCCCTGGAGCGGCAGGTCCGGATCATGAAACGGGAGGGGCTGGAGGTGACTTCCCAGACCCTCTGGGACTACTCCTGGGCGCTCTATCAGGTGCTCCAGCCCTTGGAAGAAAAGATCTCCAGTCACGTCCTCTCTTCCCCGGTCGTCTTCGCCGACGAGACGCCGTGGGAATTTTTGGGAAAAAAGGGAGTGGATCGAAAGCGCTGGTGGGCCTGGGCCGTGGCGAGAGAAAACGCGGCCAGCTACCGCATTTTAGATAGCCGCTCCAAGGAGGCGGCCCGGAAAATTCTGGAAGGGTATTCGGGCACGCTGGTGGCCGACGGGTACTCGGCCTACGGGGCGCTCCTCAAGAAGGACGGCACGGGCCCGCCCGCCGCTTCCTTCCGTCAGGCGGCGTGCTGGGCCCACGCGCGCAGGAAGTTTTTTGAGGTAAAGGACTACTACCCGGCCGAGTGCGGGTGGATTCTGGAGAAGATCGGGGACCTCTACGAGGTCGAGCGCTTCGTGCCGTCCGCCGGAGACGAGGAATCGCGCCTTCGCCTTCGAAGGCGCTTGCGGGAAGAGAAATCCAAACCCCTCACGGAGGAAATCCAGGCCTGGGCCAAGGGCCTCCTTCCTGCCACGCTCCCTCAAGGCGGCCTGGGCAGGGCTCTGGGCTATCTCCTCGAACTCTGGCCCGGCCTCACGCTCTTCCTCAAAGACCCTCAAGTGCCTCTCGACAACAACGCCGCCGAACGGGCGCTCCGCGGCGTGGTCGTGGGGCGCAAGAACCACTACGGATCGAAATCCAAGCGCGGCGCCCTGGTCACGGCCTTCTTCTACAGCGTGATCGAAACCTGCAAGCTCTGCCGCGTGGACCCCAAGGGCTACCTTCGGGGCGCCACGACGGCCTTCCTCTCCCGAAAAGGCGCCTACCCGCTCCCCCACGAACTTCCCCCCAACGCCTGATTTCAAACTGGAAAGAACTGCCCCCTCAGAAAATTCACGACGGGGAAGGGCGAGGATTTACGGCCGGCCGTATCGAGGGCGGCCGATAGGTCTTCTTCCGTGAGGTTTTTGAGGTCTTTCCCTTCCCTGGCAAGCTTTCTGACGGCCCTTACGATCTCATCCCTTCCCCCGTAGGAGAGGGCCAGGGTTAAGGTAAGGGAAACCTTCTCCGGCTTGTTCTGTACGCAGCTCGCTAGGAGGCTTTGAAGATCCTTGGGGAGTCTTTCCGTATCTCCGATGGTCCGAAGCTCAATCCCTTCATCTCTTAGCGCCCCGTAGGTCTTGTGGCTGAATTCCTTTAATAAGAGCCAAAGTCCCTCGATTTCTGCCTTTGGCCTCTTCCAGTTCTCTGTGGAGAAAGCAAAGACCGTTAAATACCGAACCCCAAGCCTCCTCGCATCCTTGGCGACGTATACGAGGGTTTTAGCCCCCTCCCGGTGGCCTTCCATGATGGGAAGCCCCCGGCGCTCCGCCCACCTGGCATTCCCATCCATGATGATGGCGACGTGCCTTGGCATGGCCACCTGGCCCGTCATCCTAATGGGGAATCTGGCGCCCTTTTGGCCTTTCATATGGAGTTTTCTCCACTCGGCATTTCCCCATAATCGGAAAAGGAGTGGTACCTGTTTTCCGGCCCCACGATGAGATGATCAACGAGCCGCAGTCCCAGGAGCTTGGCGGCGTCGGAGAGCCTTTGCGTGAAATCCCTGTCCTGCTGGCTTGGCCTCGGATCACCGGAGGGGTGGTTGTGGGCGACAATGACGGCGGTAGCTCCGGCGAGGAGCGGGACACGGTAAAGTTCCCCCGGACGGACGTAAGCCGTGTTTCCAGTACCAATGGCCGTAACCGAGTAGGCGATGGGGTAGTTTTTGGTGGAAAGGCAGATCGTGACCATGTGTTCCCGGTCGGCCTTGCGGATGAAGTTGACGAATTTGAGCGCCTCGTGGGAGCTGCTAATCGGATCTTTGCCCCACTTCATGCGCCGATCGCGCTTCAAGACGCAGCGAACCAGGTAGACGGTTCCGTTCTGTTCAAGTGTTTCTGGCGCAAGTTCCATATCAAATCCGCCTCGGCATCAGGAAGATTTCGGTAGGCCCCGCGGCATCCAGAAAAGCAAGAGGCCTTTGGACGTGTGGCGGGCTGTTCTTATCCCAGGCGGTCTCGGGCAGAGAGCCCGCCAAAACCACGTTTTCTGCAAGGTTCGAGAGGGCTTCTTTCAAATACCTTGGAGTTACCGCAAAGAGGATTTCCTTTCGGGCGCCGCGGAGTTCACCCACCGGCACCGTAAGCGCGATGAGGCTTTCGGGTGTACCGGGGCTTTGCTCTTTTGCCGGCGTCTCGAAGCCCAAAGTAAAGCCCTTGGAAGAAAGGGTGCAGTAGAGGCCTTGGGGAATATCCTTGCTTTTGGCTTCGGTCTTGTGGACCTGGGCGTACTTTTTCTTCCACTCGTTTTGCACGGCTTCGAGGGCGGCAAGGACTTCCCCACCGTTCAGAAGGCATTCCCAGTCGATTTTTACGGAGTTCTTGGGGACTTCCCGCCAATTCGGAAAAACCTCCGGGGGGCGGAGAGATAGGGAAAACTCCTGGCCATCCAGGACGAGGGCTCCAAACGGATCGGCTTCCCCCGGAAGGGGCTGTTTCCAGAGGACTTGAAAGAAAACCTCCCCGGCCCCCTTCATCGCCCGCCGGATGAGGCTCTTTAAGTCATCGGTAAGCGCCAGGACGGTTTTGGGGGCCTTGGCTGAGAGGTCTGTTAGGTGTGCCCACCCCACGAGCCGGTGGACGGTCATGCGGTGGCCGTCGGAAGAGACGATTAAAAGGTCGTGCCCCTCCTTTTCGAACAACATGGACATAAGCCCCTCACGGGTAGAGTCCTTGGCGGCGGAGTGCAGGGCGCGAAGCATCCCTTCCCGTACCTGATCGCCTTCCCGCATGACTTTGGAGGGAAAATCCTTCCATAAACT
Organism: Bdellovibrionota bacterium; assembly: GCA_040758475.1. Lineage (GTDB taxonomy): Bacteria > JAGRBM01 > JAGRBM01 > JAGRBM01 > JAGRBM01 > JBFLVN01. The sequence goes on along the minus strand of JBFLVN010000067.1, from coordinate 10,344 downwards.
CCCATCTTCAATGGGAACGAAGAGGCGGCCTTTTCGGGAAGCTGGCGCGGGTTCTTTTGTGCCCCTTGGAAGGACGTGGACGGAAGCAAAGCCGACTGTCGGCCCCACGCTCCTTTCCTCGGCGTCTGCCTCGATCTCAAGTTGGGATTGAGGCAAAAGGCTGATTCGGTGGATGCGGGCGTCTGGAAGGAGTTCCTCGACGGCCGCCTGCATCATGCGAGAAAAGGCGTCGGCTTCCTGGGGCTTCTTTAAAAGCGGCCCGCGCCAGGTCCACTCCCCGCCGATGGGAAGATACTCAAGCAACGCTCCCGGATTCTCTCTAAATTCGTACTGATACATGCCGCCTCCTTCTCTCTTACCAGTGGTCCAGCTCTCTTCTGGAAATCTTCCCCGGCCCCAAGGCTTTCTTTGCCCTCTTTTCCGCCTCTACCTCGCTTAGGTTTCGTTGCTTCTGAGAATTACCCGCCTCGGAAGTGGTCCAGTACTCCCTCGTAAGCCGGTCGTAAAAAGCTCTCCAATTCCCCTCCGCTTCCACGTTCCAGGCCACGTAGCGCGGGGGCGCATAAAGCCCGGCCTTCGTGGCGGCCGAGAGATCAAGGCCAGAGTTCTCCGGCCGCACGATCCACGCCGATACGGGATAGCCGAATTTCCTTTGAAGAAATCTTGAATCAGGAAAGCGGGGAAAATTGTTTAGCCAGATGCCCGCGTGCCCTGCGCGCAGGCTTCCCGAGAAAAGCAGGATTCTCTCACCGTCGAAGGTGGCCCGGATGCCCAGGAATTTCTCCAACTTCTCCGGAAGGATTTTGAGCGCTTTTTCATGGATGAATTGCATCAAGCCCGCGATCTCATCGGCATAATCCGGCTCTTTGAGCATGGTGCCGCTCCAGCTCCAGCCGTTTTCGCCAAGGAGGTAATCGAGGACAAGCCAGGGGGAGTGCTGGCGGATCATCAGTCTTCCTCCGGCAGCATGATCGTAAGAACGGGCTCCGCCTTGTCTCCGGGGCCCACGACGATCTTGAAGCGATGGATTCTCTTGGGGCCTGTACCCGTGATAATCACGTCAAAAAGCACGGTCGTATCATCGGGAGAACGCCACCGGATACCGCCCCCGCGGCTCATCCACAAAATATCGTGAATGACGCCCTTGTAGTCGTTTGCATATTGTTTGTTCTCGACGGCCCGCTGGATGATGTCCCAGACGGTGCTTGTACAAGCGATGGGGTATTTGTAGTGCTGAGACGCGACGTCCGGGGCGATGGCGGATAAATCGACTAATACCCCGTCCTCGATCGCCTGGGCACGGGTGTAGCTGTAAATGACTTCGCCCCAAGGGGCGTCCGGGTTTGCGCGGGTGCCTCTTAAAAGCCCCGCGCCTTCAGAGGAAAGATCGCCCACGCCTTTCATGGCGGCCCCGGCGCCGCGAAGGAGTGGCATCAAAGAGACGGCCACGATCCCGAGGGGAATTGTTATTACCCCCCACTTGGCGGCGGATATGAGGTTATCGGCCTTCTTGGAGAGGGAATCCCCCTGTCTTTTTTTCTCTTCTTCCTCCTGCTTTCTTTCCATTTCCTCTTCGACGGCTTTTCTAGCCTCGCGGGCCTTCCACCAGTCGGTGATCCAGTCGATGGGACCATCGAGGCCGTGAACGGGAGGATTGGGGGAAAAGGAGTTCATGCGACCCACCTGAAATTTGCGGGAACCTGCCAGGAAACCTGGATGTGGACGTGATCGCCAAAACCAACATCGTGCCGAAGGGCGGTCTTGTATCTTCCGCTTTCGTCATAGGGGTATTTTTCATTCAAATAAGAGACCAGCTCGGAAATGACCGCATCCGGTATCCCTTGGATAGAGAGGTCCGCAGCCCGCCAAAACTCATGGGGTGACTTTACGGGCTCCTTTTTCCCTTCCTTTTCCGCTTTCTTTCGAATCTCCGCCTGGCGCTCGGAAGAGCGCCACAGGCACGTCACGAGGCAGGGATAGCCTCTTGTACCCAGGAAGAACGCCGCATCCGCCAAGATTCCCTTGATGCGGAGGTCTACTTTGGGAAGCTCTTCGGCGGTCTTTTTGTCCTTGAAGAGGATTTCGAACTTCATTTTTTCTCCTCCAAGCGGGTGATGCGGTTTTCCTGAATCTCCAGGAGCTTGAAAAGAGATTTTTGCTCTTCCCGCATCCGGATAATCTCTTCCCGGATGGCGGAGAGTTCCTTCACGACCGGATCGACGCGCTGAGTGAGGCGGTTATCCACGAAGTCTTTCGCATAAGTCGCCACGAGCACGCAGAGGGCGGAAAGAAGCGCGACGCCGGGCCGAGAGTCGATGAATTTCAAGAATTTCTGCATGGTCATTTTCTCCTTAAATAAATTCCCACGAGCGCGAGCCCGAGCGTCCCCGCCGCGGCGATGGGGAGGACGGAAGCATTGGAAGGCGTGGAGGTTTTCTCTTCGTAGGGACTAAATCCAAAATCCTTGGCATAGCGGCTTGCCCAGTATTGATACTTGGAAACCACGTTCTTCCGGCCGTTCAGGAAATTGGGAATAATTTTCTCAAACTTGTCCGTGAGCGGGAAATCTTTAAGAGAATCCACCATCCCGTCGAAATTCTCCGGGGCGCTCATTTTTTCCTTGCTCCCTCCAAAACGTCTTAGGAGTTCCTTCAAAAACGTCGGCCCGGCGTTGTAGCCAAACTGCGCGAGCTTCACCTTGAGGACCGGATGGAGGGGGGCAGAGACGTTCGGTTTGATGATCCCGTCGAGAATTTGCGCGAGGTATTTTGTGCCCGCCTTGATCGCGGTTTCGGGGTCTTTCAAGGATTCCGGCGCAAGCCCCATGGAGCGGGCCGTGGAGGGAAGGAACTGCATGAGTCCGATTTCATCGGCCTTTCCTTTGACCTCGGGATCGAAGGCGCTTTCGACGTGCATCATTCCTTTGAGATAATGAGGCTGGAAATCCGGTCTAACCGCGTACTTGCGGATCAGGGAATCGAAACGGCCCGTGTCCGTTTTGCCCTTCTCCTTGAACCAATTAAGCGGGTTTAGGGACGGCATCAGAGGGCCTCCCCAAAGCTCTGGAAAACGTCCCTGGGGAGCTTTATTCCCCGGGCGATCGTGTTGACGATGGTGAGGTTTCCCCAGTCCAGGCTCATTTTGGCAAAAGTCTGGATGAGGCGGATGTCATTAACCGTCGGCGCGGCCTCAGGGCCTGGCTCGTCAAGAAGCGTGACGCTGTACTTAAGCCGCCCCCTCATGTTCTTCTCCGTCACCTGGAGGATGATGGGGCTCTGATCGAGCGGCAGGATCACGTCGGGGAGGCCCGCGGGCTGCGTCCATTGCCAGCGAAGCTCGGGGACGTAGTTGTTGCCGCCCGTAAGGTCCATTTCCGCGTGGACTGTGTACTGGCCGATGTTCTCAAAGAGGACTTCCGGCGAGAGCCATTCGATCACATCCCCCTGGACGCCCGACTGGACGAGGACGTAGGTATTCGTATCTTCCCCAAGAGCCGTCCCGCCCGCCTCCGCGATGGTGTCGATTAACTGGAAAATATCCGGGATGAGGTTCGCGTCGAATTCTTTCAAGGTCACGTAGACCTCGACCCGGGAGCCGGGCTCGATGACTTTCATGAAGGGAATGCGGTCGGTGACGGAAAAGGGAGAGAGAACCTTGTAGCCGTCGGGGTTCATGAGCGGTTCGTCATTTACATAAACCTGGAAGACGGCGTAGAAGTTTTTGAGGAGGACGTAGTTGAATTTAAGGCCCGTAAGGAGAAGGTAGGAATCCTCTTCGGCCTGGAATTCGAGAAGTTTCTGCTTTACGTCCGGGACGTACTGAACAAACGTTACTTCCGTCTTGTAGTCGGCCTGGGCGTTCCGGAGCGCTTGGAAGAGAAGTTTATAAAACGGGCTCTCCAAAAGGGCCGATGCCCCGTCAGGTTTAAGCGCGCTTAGTATTTTCCCCTCGGGCATTGTTTCCTCCTTTTAAGCGGCCTTTGGGCTCACTTCGGCTTTTTCGGCTTCGATGTGCGTTCCCAAAATCATTGCCGTGACAGTCCCCACGGCGGCTTTCGTTTTGCTCACGACGCCGATGTTGAGGACCGTTTGGGAAGAGACCTGAATGGGCTCTTTGAAGAAATGGGCCGGGCCTCTCCCGCCGATGGAGCTGATGGGCAGGTAGTCGAGTAGAAATTCTGTTGGGAAATCCCGGATCTGCACCACGTCGTCAATGGGCGAGAGGGGTAAGGAGGTCTCTGGCGCTATCCGGGGGAGTGTTACTCCAGGAAAAACAACCTCTGGGAAACCCACTTGCGGAAATTCGTTTTTGGACAAAAAAGCCGCGCCGCTGTCGTAAAGAAATAATCCTTGCCAGAGGTAGTTTTTCTGAATGTTCGGCTGAAGGAGGGTTACTCCATCGCGCCTGGGGGAGGTCACGGTGTAGAAAAAAGTCTCTTTCTCCTCTTCGGGACGCCCTTCCCGGTAAGCAAACGTAAGGTAAGCCCGCCCAGGAGGGACGTTCCAGGAGATGTTGAAACGTTGCCCGGCCTTTACGGGGAGAAAGACTTTGGGAGAAAAAGGCCCGAAGAAAAGAAAGGGAGCAAACGGGCCGGATAAAAGAGTCTGACTCCCGATGTGCAAAGAAAGCTCGTGACGGGCTGCCAGGTAGAGGGGGAAGGGAGTGGGCACCGTCGAGATAAACGAGAGAATAATTCTCGTAATCACGGCGTCCTTGGAGAAAAGAAACTCCCGCTCTACCACCTGGTCGCTAGGAGAGGAGTTGGGGAACGAAAACGTCTGATAGAAGAATCTCACAGTAGGGCGACTCCGTGGATGGAAACGATGGGGGTGTAGAGAAACGCGGCCGGGATTTCTTCGGGGAAATTTATTTCGATCTTGAGAGTCGTATTTCCCTCAAACTCAATGGGGGCTTCCAGGTAAACCGGAAAAGACCCGGTACCCAGAAGCGCCGGGGCCGGGGTGAATTCGGGAACGAAAGCATCCCCATACCGGGGATCGGACAAACGCACTTCGAAGGCGTATTGAAGGAGTTTGGTCATGTCCGGGGCGGCCATGCGGAGGTCTTGGAGAATGAAAATCTGCTTGCGAAGGATCGTGATGCTGTAGGAATCCGTTCTCTGTGCGAGAATGACATCGGGCTTGAAATGAGTCCGGTAGGAATAGGCCCGGCGCACCTTTTTATCGGGGTACTTCGTGAGGATTTTTTGGACTTCGGATTCGAACAAATTGTCTTTTCGAGCAAGAATTTCCATGTTACGACCCTGCTGCCACGGACACATCCCGGTTTCTTAAATAACTAAGATCACCGCCCTACTGGTGTCCCCGGAGTGTGTGTCCGTGGCCCCTTTTTTCTTCTGTCTCGCCCTGGTGCCGGGAGGGGTGGACGGGCGGGTCCGCCCCTCCCGGCGTTCGGGGTAAGAAAGAAGGAAACCTCCGGCATCAGCCGGTGTGACGAACCCAAGTCGCATCGAGTTCCATCGTCACGTAAAGCTCCGCCCCCGGATAAACCGGCGTCGGCACGGGCGGCGGCCCACCGGCCAGCACCGTGAAGGCCGAAGCATCGGCATTGAGTTCCGAGAAGAACTGGATGCCGCCCTCGATGAAAACGGGGTGCTTGAGGAAGCGAACGTTCGTGGCAATCGGCCAGCCGTTCTGCTCGTTCCGCGGCGCGAAGGCCCCGCCCCCCGAGGGGAGGTTCTTGAGGAGGATGGGTACAGATTCGGACTGGTCGATCTTGTACTTGAACGTGGAATTTGCCAGGAACCGATCAACCATCGAAAGATACCCAGCCGCGTTCGGGTCGGACGTTCCAAGGGTCTTCACCGTCACAGTCGCCAGGATTCCCTTGAGAACCACGAACGTCGTCTGCGGCCACTCGCCCCACATCTGCATGTTGGTCTCGAAGGGGCCGGGCTTCTCGACTTCGGAGAAATAGGCATAGCGCCCTTGGATGTTGGCGAGTTCCACGACCCGCTTGTGGAACCAGCGGACGCTTTCGATCTTCAGCTTGGAGGGATCGTGCCCCTTGTCCTTGGCCCACTTGAAGATGCGGGCCATCTCGGGACTCTTGGCGGTCTTGTCCACCCGTTGAGTGATCCGAGCGACCACGTTCGCTTGCTGGACCATCTGTTCTTCGGCTTTCTTTCCTTCTTCCGGAGGCCTTCCTTTGAACTTCTGCCGGAACGCCCGGGCGGCCGGGGCGCCAAGGACTCCTTCCAGGTTCACGAAGTAGGCCGGGGGTTGGGGTTCACCAAGGCTCTCGTCACTCATCTCGTCTTCAAACTCGTGCATGGCAGCACACTCCTTTAAAAAAAGTTTTTGAAAATCTCAGTTCAGCTCCCCGTCGAACAGGGCGCCGAACGGAAAACCAAGTTCAAAGTCCGGAGGCTTGGGAGAACTCCGAATCACCGGAGTTTCTTCCCCGAAAAGGGGCTCTCCCTTGGGCGCGATCATCGGATCGGCAACCGCCGGGGGAAGCTCCGGTACGGGAGACGCCGGAAGGGCCGTCTGCGCCGCCCGCTTCGTCAAAATCGCGTCCAACACCGGGTCCGTGTCCAGGTCGGAGACTTCCTGCCCCAGGCCGTTCGTGAGGTTCGACCCCGGCTCTCTCACCTCGAACTCAAACGTCCGGGGCGCGGCGGCTTGAGAAGGCTCTCCAAGGAGCTTGGGGAGGGTGGGTTTCTTCCGTTCGATCAAATCATTGATCGGACGGGCGAGGGCTACCGTGACGGCCAGGCCGGTAGCCACGCCCTTCATCTTCTCGTCCTTCATGGTCTTGGCGGCGATCAGTCCCGCCGCCGCGGCGGCGCCGATCTGGAAGGCATGGGAGAGGGGCGTGGGTCTTCCATCGGCCCCCATCTCCTCCTTTCCGATGGCCTTGAAAAAGAGGCTTCTTGCCGCCGGGATGCCCCAGGTGATCCCGAAGAAGAGGAGAAGGACTTTGAGGGGCTCTGGAATCTTTCCTGCCGCCTCCGAAATCCCCTCAAAGAGGGAGGGGTTCCCGCGTACCGCTTGGGAAAGCCGCTGCTCCGAGGGCCTCGTAAACGGGGGTTTTGTCACCCCTGCCGAGGGCCGGGGCCTGGGCGGGGTCTTTCGCGGCGGAGAGGGCCGGGAGGGGGCTTTTCGCTGCGCGGGTTTGGACGACGTGCGCGCCGCCTGGGCCACCGTGGGGACGGGCTGCTTGGGCGGAGGGGGCTTCTTGGGCGCGGGCGGATACTTCACCTGCGAAATTTTGACGAGATAGGGATTTCGCGGGTCTTTCGTGGCCCTTAGCCCTTTCTCAAGCCGTATCTCGACCTGGGGCCTCGAAGACATGTCCCCTTTTTCAAGGGGGTTGGCGACGACGGCGCCGCCGATGGGGATGGGGTTTTTCTTCATTTTCTTGTCTCCTCTCTTTCTTTGCCTCGTTAGTGAAGAATCCCGGGCCGGCCGATCTCGTAGGAACCGCCTTCGATCAAAAGGAGCCCGGCCGGGTTTACAAAGACCTTGGGAAGCGGCGCCTCGAAGGCGTGGCGGTAATCTCCAGGGGAAGAACGGCTCTCTTCGTCAATGCGCTTGTCCGAGTGGTAGACGACGGCCTTTAAGACCCCCATCGCCTGGCTCCCGGGTATTTTTTTCCCAAAAACTCCGGCGATGGTTTCTCTTACGGGATAACCGTTAAAGACTTCGTGAAGCTTCTGGATGGAGGCCGGTACTTTGGCGGAAGTCTTCCCGGCCCCGTAGACGACGCGGAGCTTTCCCGAAGAATCAGCACACAGGATGGGGCGCTCGTTAAAGACGAAACGTTTTTCCGCCCCGCTCGCGTCCGCATACTCGAACTCAACGAAATCCCCGATCCGGTAAAAGGCGGCTTCGATGGAAGGGGTCGCTGGATTTCGCCGGACCTTTTTCTTCCTGGCCGTTTTTTTCTTGCTCAGCGCTGCTTTTTTCATGGCCCGGGGTTTAGGTGGTGACGCGGATTTTCTCCCGAGCCCGGACTTGGGTTGTGCCCGTTTCTTCCGCCGCCGCTTGCGGGGAGTAGGCGTGGGCAGAGCGGGATTCTCCACCCCGACCGGATAGGGAACAGGTTGATTTTCAGGCATGGATACGTCCCTCCGTCCGCGCCGAAGAAAGAATTCGGCGTGCTTCGGCGTTTCTCTTCCAGTTCCAGACCTTGAACCCGAGCCAAAGACCCGTGATCGCCAGTACCCAGAAGCCCGCCCCGAACCCCGCCCGCGGTATCCGGTCCGAAGAATTCGCCACGATGAGCGCGTCCAGGTCTTTGAGGGTCTCGGAGTAGGCGGGATAGCCTTTGAGGACTTGGCGAACTTTTTGGAGGGTGGAGATCTGCGATTTTTCCAGAGTTTCGATGTTTCTCTGAATCGAATCCGCCTCGAAACCCAGGGAAACGGTCTTTTGGAGAAGATCGGAAAAATCCCCGTCGCCTAAATTCTTAAAGAACGTGAGCGGCACCTGGACGCCCGAGAGGTTCTTAATACCCAAAGCCTCCAGATCGACTTTCACCCTCTGGGCTTCGTAGGAAGTAAAATTCCTCTCCGTCCACTCGCTAAAGAGCTTTTTAAGCTCCTGCTCTTTCTTAAATGCCGCTTCGATCTGGCTCTCTGCTTCGCTAAATCCGGTGGCATATTCGAGCCAGTCCACTTTCACTTCTGGGTGCGCCCGCATGAAGGCGGAAACCCGCTCCGTCTGCCGGGAAAGGGTCTCAAAGCTCCTCGTTACGAGCACAAGTTTCTTGTGAAGGTCGAGGAGGCTGGAAAAAGCGTTTAGAAGAAAAACAGCCATTAGCTTTCCATCCTCGTGTAGGCATAGGCCGCGGCCCCGGCGAGCCCGACGCCGCCAAGCGCTAGAGCAATCTTCTTCGTCCCCTCGCTCTTCACTTCTGGGATCGCTTCCGGCGTCCCAGGGGCGATTTCGAGCCGGGCTTTTTTCACCTCGGTGGCTTGGACTTGGCGAGTAACAGGCTCTTGCGGCGGCGCGGCTTCTGGAAAGAGATCGGGCTCTCTGGAGGGCGCGGGAGGAACCGCTCCTGGCAAGATCATGACGGGGTGGCCCTTGGGATACGGCGTGCCATCCGACTGGACAAAAGTTTCCCCGCCATCGGCGGAATAAAGTGGGGCGCCTTCCGGGGTCGTGGCGATCTGGCCGGGTTTGAGGGCGGAAGCGGCGCTCGCTGCCGTGGAAGCGACGGCGGCTTTGAGAGTTTTCTTGGGTTCTTTAAGGGCCGCCTTTATCCCCACGTAAGGGGCTTTCACGACGTCCTTGATCCCCTTGGCGATCCCTACGATGGGTTTTCCGACGATGGGGATGCTGCCAACAGCGGTCTTTAAGCCCTTTCCCACCGCTTTGACGGTGGATTTAATGCCCTTTCCGATCTTCTTAAGAGCGCTAAGGAACCCGTCCAGCTCGCCAAGGCCCTCCGTCCCCGGCGCCCCCTCCATCCGCTCGATGATCTGAGAAATCTCGGCCCGTTCGGCCAGGGTCCATTTCCCGTTTTGGGGATCGAACTCTTTGAGAATCCACGCCCGCCGCTCGGCGTCCGAAACGTACTCAAGGTCATGCACTCCCCAAGGAAGGGTAAAAACCTTTCCCGTCGAGAGGTGGAATTTGACCGTCAGCGAGGGTTTCCCAATATCCGAGAGATACTCTCCAAGCCCGTAGCCGTGAACGCCTATTTCCTCGTTCATTTCAGCCTCCTTGAGTTTTCCCTGGGGAAGGATTTGAAACTCCCGGCGGATCGGGAAATTCGGGGCTTTATCAAAGCCCTTTCCCTCCGGGATCGTGCTGTCCAGGTCGATCTTGATTGGATTACCAAGAGGCCCCCGGTATTCGGTCGAGAGAAAGACGTGATGGAAGTTTCCGGGGGAGTTACCGACGATGACGAGGCGGACGGGGTAGCCCACGCTCATCAAAAGCGACCCGAGCAAGACCGTGTGGCAGTCACAATCCCCGTGCCCGAAAACGAGCGTGGGCACCACCGATTGAATCCACTCATAGCCGTAGGGATCGCGCGTATACCGGATGTTTTTCGTGACCCAATCGAAAAGGGCCTTTATTTCCCCCCGCCCGTCGTAAGCCTCTACCCCCGCCTTTCCGATCAGCTCCCTTGCGAAAGCCGCAAGGCGTGTCGAGTGCGAGCAATGCCAGATCACCATCGCCATCCGGCCGAGAGTTTCAAGAACACCCGCTTCCCCCTTGGGAACGGCGTAGGGGTACTGGCGAAGCGTGGTCACGCCGCGCCTCCCGCCCGAAGGCCGTCAAGGATTTTTTGGAGGTATTCCTGGAAATCAGGGGCTTTGATCCGCTCTGTGATCTGGGGTTTTCCGAGGAATTGTGAATATTCAGC
>JBFLVN010000066.1:0-14840 GCA_040758475.1 Bdellovibrionota bacterium | reverse complement strand
TCGCGGTGTCTCTGATCAGCGTCGTAGACGCCTTCGCGGGAAATATCCCGCCCCTGAATCCCTCCGGCCCGGCCGCGTCGGGGGCGCCGTACAAGGCGGAGATGGAGGGCGTGGAACTCCGAATGCCCCAGGGGTGGAGTTACCGGGAAGAAGAAGATTCCCTCGTCCTGGGGAGCAACACAGAGGCGGGGCTCATCGTCCTGTGGACCTCCCAGGTGAAAGCCGCCGGGGAGATCAAAGGTGAATTTACCCAAGCCCTCGCCAACACGGGCGCGTCGTTTAACGCCTGCGAGGGATTCGCGAGCGTCGCCCTCAAATCGGGGCAGGCAAGCTTTTGCGAAGCCGCCGGCGTGGACCAGGAAGGAACCGCCCTCCGGGCGCGGCTCGTGGCCGTGGTGGGGAAATCCAAGACCGTTCTAGTAGGGGGCCTTACGACGAACGAGCCTGCCAAGTTTTCCGTCATCCAGAAGCGCGTGGATGAGATCGCCCGGTCGGTGAAATTCCTGGTGCAAGACCCCTCCAAAGGCCCCTCGGTCGTCGTGGGCCAGTGGTGGAGTTATTCGGGCGTATCCGGCGTCACGGGCGGAGGGGGCGGAAGCGAGAGAACAATGGCGTTTTGCCCCGGCGGCGTCTTCGTCGAGAAGAGCGAATCGGGCTACTACGGCCCCGGCTGGGGAACGGCGGGGCAGGGGGGCGGCGGTGGGAAGTGGACCGCCAAGGGAACGAATGCCGCCGGCATCGTCACCGTCACCTACGGGGATGGAAGCACGGCCGAGTTCGAGTACGCGGCCAAGACCCCCAACGACCTCTCCTTCAACCGCCGGGCCTACGGCCGGGTCGAAGCGACCCTGTGCCGGTAGGCGCCTTCCCTCTCTTTCATCTCCGCGCTAGGCTCTGCCCCGTTGAGTGAACGGCTGTTCATTCAAATCAACTCCGAATTTTCATCGCTCTAGAATCTCCTACCCCCCGAGGAGGGCCGCCCGTCATGGACATGTCCTTTACCAAGGAACACGAAGCGTTCCGCCGCGAAGTGCGCGAGTGGATCGAGAAAGCCATGCCCCCCGCCATGAAACAAAAGGCGGAAAATGGCGCTCACTTCGAACACCACGAGTCGATGGAATGGCACAAGACTCTCTACAAAAAGGGCTGGGTCGCCCCCCACTGGCCCAAGGAACACGGCGGAACGGGCTGGGACGTGACCCAGCGCCATATTTTCAACGAAGAACTCGCGAGCGCCGGGGCCCCTTCGCTCTCCCCCTTCGGCCTCTCCATGGTCGCCATGGTGATCATGCAGTTCGGTACCGACGAGCAGAAAAAGCGCTACCTCCCCAAAATCCTCTCGGGCGAAGAGGTCTGGTGCCAGGGGTATTCGGAGCCCAACGCGGGGTCGGACCTCGCCTCCCTCCAACTCCGGGCCGAATCGGACGGCGATTACTACGTTTTGAACGGCCAGAAGACCTGGACCACGAACGGCCAGTACGCCGATTGGATCTTCGTCCTGTGCCGGACGAATTCTTCCGGAAAAAAACAGGACGGCATCAGCTTCGTCCTCGTCGACATCAAGAAGACGCCGGGCGTGGAAGTGCGCCCCTTCATGAACATCAGCGGCCAGACGGCTTTTTCGGAGACGTTCTTTACGAACGCCCGCGTCCCGAAAGTGAACCGCGTGGGCCCCGAGCACGGCGGCTGGACCATCGCGAAGGCGCTCCTGGGCCACGAGCGGACCGGGATCGCCGCCGTCCCCGTCTCGGCACGGGTGATCCAGAATGCGAAGCGCATCGGGCGCGAAACGAAAGTGGGCGGAAAGCGCCTCCTGGATGAATCCACGTTCCGGCGCAAGCTCGCGGCCCTCGAAATCCGCCATCGCTCCCTCGACATGACGAACCTTCGCGCCCTTGCCGACGCCCAGGCGGGACGGGCGCCGGGGCCGGAATCCAGCATCCTTAAAATCCGCGGCTCGGAAGTGCTCCAAGAAGCCTATGAGTTTGCCATGGAAGCCATGGGGCACAACGCCTTGGGGTGGTTCGACGATCCGCCGGAAGCGCTTCCCGCTTCCCAGCAGTGGATCGCCTCCACTTTTAATTACTACCGGGCGGCGACCATCTACGGCGGCTCGAACGAGATTCAGCGGAACATCATTTCCAAAATGATCCTGGGTCTTCCCGACGGGGCCAAGGGCTAGGAGAGGGTTTCACCATGGATTTCCGGCTCACCGAAGAACAGAAGATGCTCGTCCAGAGCGCCGAGCAGTTCGCCAAGAAGGATTCCCCGGTCACGCGCTTCCGGCAGCTCCGCACGAGCCCTCCCGGATGGGACAAGGCCCTGTGGCGCAAGATGGGGGAACTCGGGTGGCTCGCCATTCCTTTCTCCCAGGACATCGGGGGCTTCGGGGGTTCGCTCCTCGAAGTCTCCCTGGTAGCCGAGCAACTAGGCCGCTCCCTCGTGCCCGAGCCGTTCCTGGCGAGCGTCGTTCTTGCCGGCATGACGCTCGCGGAAGCGGGGACGAAGGACCAGATCGAAAAGTTTTTGACGCCCATGATGGAGGGGAAAACTTCCCTCGCCCTCGCCTATGCCGAAAAAGAAAGCCGGTTCGATCCAAACGAGATCGCCCTGGCGGCGAAAGTGTCGGGCGGGGATTTTGTCCTCGATGGCGAAAAAGTTTGGGTCTTAAACGGCCACGCGGCCGATCACGTCCTGGTCGCGGCCCGTACTTCGGGCGGCCATTCGGATAAAAAGGGGATCACCCTCTTTCTCGTCGATGGAAGCGCTTCGGGTTTAACCCGCACGGCCGTTCACGGCATGGACGGCCAGCACACGGGGCTCTTGAAGTTCAAGGGCGTGAAAGTGGGCAAGGACCGGATCGTGGGGAAAGCGGACGAGGGACTATCGCTCCTCGAAAAAGCGCTCGACCGCGGTGCCGCTATCGCCTGCGCCGAGGGGCTCGGGCTCATCCGCGAGTGCCTCCAGCGGACGGTCGAATATCTAAAAGTCCGCGTTCAGTTCGGGACGCCCATCGGAAGTTTCCAGGCCCTCCAGCACCGGGCGGCCGACATGTTCGTCGAAACCCAGCTCGCCCACTCCATGACGATCCTCGCGGCCTTGAAGGGCGACGACAAGGACGAGACCGAGCGCAAGCGCGCCGTTTCGGCCGCTAAGGTCCAGCTCGCCGAGAGCGGCTGGTTCGTGACCAAGCAGGCCATCCAGCTCCACGGCGGCATCGGCTGCACGGACGAGCAGGACGTGGGCCTCTTCTTTAAGCGCATGCACGCCCTCAACACCCTGTTCGGGGACAAGGACTGGCACCTGGGAAGATATTCCAGCCTGCCGGGGTTCGAGGGGTAGGCGAGCGTTTCAGCCTCTTTGATCGTATCGATCGTAGCGATCATACTGGTTATGGATTTGGAGGACCAGCCATGATCCGCGAAGCAACGGCCGTAAAGGTGCGGCAGAACTTGGGCGAGATGCTCAACGAGGTCCAGTACCGCCAAGACGCCATCGTCATTAAAAAAGACGGGAAACCGGTCGCCGCACTGGTGGACATGGATCTCTTCGATAAGATCCGCCGCATGCGAGAGGAATTCGACCGGCTCACTACCAAGTTCCGGCGGGCTTACGAAGGTGTCGATCCGGCTGTAGCGGAAGCTGAAATTGCCGAAACTGTAAAAGCCGTTCGTTACAAGCGTTCCCGCAAGAAGTAAATGCGAATCGTCCTGGATACGAACGTCTTCGTGTCCGCCATGCTCGTTCCGGCCAGCATTCCGGCGAGGATCATGGATGCCTGGCGGTCGGGTTCTTTCGTTTTGGTCACGTCCGAAGTCTTGTTGGAGGAACTCGAAGAGGTTCTGTTCCGGAGAAAAATTCGCAGACGCCTGGAATTAAGCGACGAAGAAATCCGGTCGTATCTGGCCCTTATTCCATTCAATGCGGATGTCGTTGCACCGGCTCCGGTAGTACCTCATGTGCCAAGAGACCGGGATGATAAAATGGTGTTGGGAACATTCCTTGCCGGGAAAGCGGATTATCTCATTACAGGTGATGAGGATTTACTCGAACTAGCGGGGCGATATTCCATCGTGACTCCCGCGGAATTCTGGCTGCGGCACGGATGGTAAGTAACTAAGCCCGCGTAATCTGGAGGAGCTGCCCCACTTGCTGGGCCTGCCCGACGCTCACGCGGTGGGCGGTCTGGGCGGCGGCGGCCTGGAAGGCTTTGGCCGCGGGGGAGTCGGGAAGATCGACGACGATGGGTTTTCCCGAATCGCCGCCCGAGACGACGCGGGGGTCGAGGGGGATCTGGCCGAGCAGCGGAGCGCCGGTTTCTTTGGCGAGTTTCTCGCCGCCGCCCGAGCCGAATATGTCGTAACGCTTCCCCGTGTCGGGGGCGATGAAGTAGCTCATGTTCTCCACGATCCCGAGGATGGGGACGTTCACTTTCTCGAACATGGAAATGGCCTTGTAGACGTCAGCCAGCGCGACGGCCTGGGGGGTCGTCACGATGACCGCGCCCGCCAGCGGCACGCGCTGGCAGAGGGAGAGCTGCACGTCGCCTGTTCCTGGGGGCATGTCCACGATGAGGTAATCGAGCTCGCCCCAGCCGATGTCGGAGAAAAACTGCCGGATGGCCGAATCGAGCATGGGCCCGCGCCAGATGACCGGGTCTTTTTCGCCCACGAAGAATCCAAAGGAGAGGATTTCGAGGCCGTGCTTCCTGGCGGGGAGGATTTTCTCCCCCGCCTGGCGCAAATCTTTCTTGGAGACGTCGAGCATGAGGGGGATCGAGGGGCCGTAGAAATCGCAGTCCATGAGGCCCACCTTTGCTCCCGCTTGAACGAGGGAGAGGGCCAAATTGACGGCCACGGTGCTCTTTCCGACGCCGCCTTTTCCCGAAGCGACGGCCACGATGTTCTTGATCTGGGGGACGAGGGTCTGCCGCGTGGCGGTAGTGATGTTCCTCACGTTGGAAGTGATCTGGACCTGCACGTCCGTCACGCCAGCGATTTTTCGGACAACATCATTCGCCTGGGTTTTGAACTGCTCTTTGATGGGGCACGCCGGGGTGGTGAGCTCCACAGTGAAGGCCACCTTGCCGCCGTCGATCTTGAGGTCTTTGACGAATCCGAGGGAAACGATATCGCGCCCCAGGTCGGGATCGACGATGACGGAGAGGGCTTTTTTGACGGCTTCTTCGGTGACGGCGGGCATGAATAAGGAACTCCTGGCGGGGCACTCTAGCGGCCCGGGGCCCTTAATTGGGGCGCGATGCCCTTGAAGTCAAGTTTTGACTTGCCCCGCGAGCGCTTCTAATGGAGAAGGCCATGAAACGGTTCTGGAAAGCCTTTGCCGGTGGTCTTGGCGGCCTCGCGCTGCTCGCGGGATGCTCGAATTCGAGCGGCGGGCCCCTTCCCGACGTGGTTTTTACGAGCCCTTCGAGCACCTTCCACCCCCTTACGACGAACGCGAGCGATGACGGCGTGACGGCCCTTTCCTGGAACCGCAACTTCGCCGTCCAGGGGCGGATCGAGAACACGGTGGGCGCTGACGTGGCGAGCGCCCAGGTGGTCAACGACCTGGGGGCCTTTCCCAATGCCGCCCCCGGCCAGTTCCTCTCCCTTGGCGCCGACGGGACGTTTTCCATCAATCTGAACGACCCCTTGGTCAACACGACATTCCCCTTGGTCGAGGGGGATAACGGGAACGCCGTCATCGTCCGGGCCTCGAACGAGAACTCCCCCCTGGACGCGGGCGGGAGCCCCATCCCCGCCGTCCGGGCCATCCGGATTTTCGTGCAGAACCAGGTGGAGTTTACGAACCCGGTCTATGCCGATGTGGGTATTGGGGGGACGCCTACTTTCGATTGCGACCTGGAGGGAAATCCTCTTACCGGAACGTTCACCCTTCCCGCCGGAACGACGGATGCGAACGACGTGATCACGGCGCCTACGGGCGCAAATGGTGCTGCTTCCGTGATCCTTGTGGTACGAACCCAAGCAAATCTTTATGAGAATATCGCTCAGGATATCCTGGCCGATCCGTTCAATGAGACTCTCGACGCGGCCCAAAAAGACATAACGATCAATACGGACGGGACGTTTTCGGTTAACGTGGACAACACGGGCTGGCACAATGGAAGTGAAGCGGCCCTCCCTTCTTACGACCCGCTGGCTGAGGCCCAGATTGACCGGAACTTTTTCATCCGCTTCCATTCCGAAAATGACGCGGCTCTCCCCGCCGGGGATATTAATTTCGCGACCTTCCCGTTCCGGAACTGCGATTTGGCTCCTTGAGCCCACCGCTACGCCCTCGTAACAAGTTGTAACCCCTCTTGTCCGGCCGTCCCGGCGGGATTAGGTAAAGAGCGGGTGGAGGCTTTTGCCTTGAAAGTCGCCGCGTTTTTCGACGTCGATCAGACCCTTCTCGCCGAGAATTCGGGAAAACTCTACCTTCAATGGATGTTCCAGAAGGGGCGCGTTTCCCAGGTCGACCTCTGGCGCGCGGCCTACAGCATCGCCCTCCACCGGTTGAACCGTTTGGATGCCAAGGCCCTTGCCCGCCGGGCCATGACGAGCCTCGTGGGCTACTCGGCCACCCAGATGGAAGCCGAGTGCGCCGAGTGGTTCGAGAAGATGGTCCTTCGGTGGCTCTCTCCCGCCGGCATGCGGACGGTGGAAGCCCACAAGGAGCAAGGGCATACGGTCGTCCTCTGCTCGGCGTCCACCCAGTTCGTCTGCGATCCTTTGGTTAAGCACCTTTCCATCGACGGGGCCCTCTGTACCCGGCTCGTCGTGAAGGACGGCCACCTGACGGGCGAGATCGAAGAGCCATTCTGCTACGGCCCCGGCAAGCGCGAGGTGCTTGAAAAATACGCCCGCGAGAACGACGTGGATTTGGTGCAGAGCTACTTCTACTCCGACTCCGTGACCGACCTTCCGGCCTTGGAAGCCGTGGGCAAACCCGTGGTCGTGAACGCCGACCGCTACCTTTACCGGGAAGCCCGGCACCGGGCCTGGCCGCTCCTCTCTTGGGGCGCGCCACAGGGATAAAGATGCCCACCATCGCCGTCGTCGGCGCTTCGAGCGATCGCAAAAAATACGGGAACAAGTGCGTCCGCGCGTACTTGAAGAAGGGCTGGACCGTCTATCCCGTCAACCCCCACGAATCCACGATCGAAGGCCAGAAGGCTTACAAGAGTTTGAAGGACGTCCCCAAGCCCTTGGACCGCGTGGCCTACTACCTCCACCCCGAAGTGGGGGTGAAAGTCCTTCCCGACGTGGCGGCGGCAAACCCCAAGGACTTGTTCCTCAACCCCGGCACCGAGAGCCCCGAAGTCGTAAGCCGCGCTGAAGAGCTTGACATTAATGCCATTCAGGATTGTGCCATCGTGGCCATCGGGGAACTGCCGGGGAATTTCAAGTAATGAGTACAGACGTTATTCGATGCTTGCCAGGGAGTAGCTGGTGCTGCGCCCGCTGGCGGGATTTTTGATGAGTATTCCCCTTTTCAAAAGGTCGTTGATGTCGCGGGACGCGGTGTCTTGCGAACACTTGCAGAACGTGGCCCATTTGGAAGACGTAAGTTTTCCCTGAAAGCCGTCCAATAAACGGTTGAGCATGCTTTTTTGCCGATCGTTCAGTGGCTCGGTGCCGTGTTTTTCCCAGAACCGCGCCTTTTTGAGGACGGCCGCCAGGGTTTCTTCCGCCCCTTCGATGGCGCGGCCGAGACACTCCAAGAACCATTCGAGCCAAGCAGTGATATCGAGGCTGCCCTTTTGCGTTTTTTCCAAGATGCCGTAATAAGCCTTGCGTTCCGCGCAAATCTGGGCGGACATGCTGTAAAAACGCTGAGGGGTTCCTTCTGAACGGGCCAGCGCCATGTCCGCTATCGCGCGGGCGATGCGCCCGTTGCCATCTTCAAAAGGATGAATGGTGACAAACCACAGATGAGCGACGCCCGCTTTCAGTACGGCATCGATGGGCTCTTGGCCATTGAACCAGCCCAGGAATGAGGTCATTTCCCGTTCAAGCTTGTGGGCTGGAGGGGCTTCGTAATGGACCCGTTCCCGCCCCAAAGGCCCCGAAACAACTTGCATGGGGCCGGATTTGTCTTCCCGCCAGGCGCCTACCCGGATGCGGCGCATGCCGCTACGGCCAGAAGGAAAGAGAGCGGAGTGCCATCCCCAAAGCCGCTCTTCGCTGAGAGGGGTTTCGAAATTCTGTGTTGCGTCCAACATCATTTCTACGACTCCGTCGACATGCCGGTCGGCGGGTGCAAGGGCACCCACGTCGAGCCCCAGGTGCCTCGCAATGGACGAGCGCACTTGCTTTTGATTCAAGTTTTCGCCCTCGATCTCGCTGGACTTAATTACGTCTTGAGTGAGAGTTTGCAGGACGGCTTCGGCGCGGAGCTTGAAACCAAGGGCTTCCATGCGCCCAATGAAGCGCCCTTGCTGGTGACGCACGGCGGCTAGCGGTACCGCCAGTGTTTCTTTCTCCCAAGCGAGGTTGGGCCAATTCGTGAGCTCGTAGATGTACTTGGGCACCGCAGATAATCTCCGCAGATTATGCGGAGATTATGGCCCTTATTCTCCGCAGGCACAAGGAGGGGTTTTTGCACGATTTAAGGAATGCCGGAAAACCGGAGACTAAAACTTTACCCGCCCCCCGCTTGGGGCTGGGCGGAGAGGATCGAGAGGCCGAGTTTCGTCCGGAGGGCGAAGTATTCCTCGCTCGCGGCGAAGCGGACGAGTTCGCGGATGGCTTCGTGCTGGCCGAAGGATTCGTTCCAGTCCGAAATGTCGGCGGCGGATTTTTCCTCGAACCCCGGCGTGCGGGTGATGGCCCGGTCGAGGGCCCGGGCGAAGCTGTTCGAGAAGAGAAGGCCCAGGCGGTCGGCGGAGAGCTGGATTCCCCGCTTCCAGTTCTCGGCGTTCAAACGCCCGAGGGCTTCCTTGAGGCGCCCCAGGAGTGCTTCGGCGTCTTTCTTCTGCTTGCGGGTCATGTCCTTGTGCAGGAGCTTTATTTCCTGCTTGATCTGCTCGGGGTCGCCGCCCACCTTAAAATTGTCGTCAAGGGATTTTCCAAGGAGTGCCACGAAGCGGGCGATCTGGGGGGCTTCCGTGGGCAAGGCATAACTTCCGTCCGCGAGGGGCCAGAGGGCGGCGCCCACCTTGCCCGCCCGGGCGGAAGTATCTTCGATCCCGGAGAGGAATTCGGGGCCCGCGAGGATAAGGGGCTTGCCCGCCGCCGGGAAGACAACGAGGTCCTTGGGTCTGCGGCGCATCCAGTAGATGTCGCACGGCGGGTTGCCGATGAACTGAACGGCCCGTCGGAGGAGCTGGGCGAGCGCGCTCGCGTCGTCGGGCGCCACTTTGTCGTTTTTCGTCACGCCCAGGCGGTCGGGCGTCGCGTTCATCAGACGCGCCGCGGCGGGGCCTAAGATCTGGAGAACGTCCCCGGCACCGTGCTGGCAGAGGGGGTGGGCCAGGACCTTGAAGAGGAGTTCGGACGTTTCGAAGTTCTGGGCAGGCGCCAGGGGGTTGCGGCGCTGCTGGGCCTGATAGAAGAGCATTTCCGATTCGTTCCCCTTGCCCGTGGCCGCGAGAATCTGGGAAACGCAGAACGTCTTGTCGAAGGCCCGCTGGCGTTCGTAGATCGAGAAGAGCCGGTGGTGCGTCTCGAACCGGAAGGGATTGAGAGCGAGAAGGGCCGTGTGCTCGCGGACGGCATCGCCGAGCGAGTTGTCAGCGCCCTCGAAGATCTGGGCAAGCCGCGCATGGGGATACTCGGAAGTGGGGTCCAGGCGGATCGACTTGCGGTACTCGGTGATGGCTTCTTCCGGCCGGGAAATTTTCTCCCGGTAGAGGTCGCCCAGGCGGTTGTGGATGGGCCCGGCCGAGCGGGGCGCATCCTTCTGCACGAGTTCGATGAACTTCTGGTAGATCTGGGCCGCGTCGGTCCAGCGGCTCTCTTTTTCATAGAGTTCGCCAAGGGCTTCGTGGGCCGGCCGGTGCTTGGGCTCGGCTTCCAGGGCGGCTTCGAGGTGGAGGATCGCTTCCTTGACGCCGCCCCCTTGGAGCGCGATGCGTCCGAGGAAGGTTTCGTAGTCGGCGAGCTGGGTCCCCTTGGCACCGCTCTTGACGAGTTTTTCGAGGGCGCGGCGGGCCGTTTCGAATTGGCTGGCCTGCATGCTCGCGCGAGCGAAGCGGTCCAGGGCTTCCACTTGGGTGGGATCGGCGTCCAGGGCTTTGCCGAAAGCCTGGGCCGCTTCGGCGGGAAGCGAGAGTTTCCCGAGGAGGATTTCCCCCTGGGTGAAGAAGTTGGAGGCGGCTTGCTCCGTCTCGCCCGCCGAGAGGTTCGCCTGGGCTGCCTGCCCGTAGGCGTCGGCGGCGGCTTTGATCTCTCCTTTTTCGAGGGAGAGGTGGGCGATGGCTTCGTGGGCGGCGGCGAGGCTCGCGTCCCCGGCCACGGCCTTGCGGTAGTGGTCGAGGGCGGCGGGGACGTTCCGGAGCCGTTCGTGGGCCTGCCCCGCGCGGAAGTAGACCGGTGGTAGCTCGTCTTTCTTCCCGTTGGTTTCGAGCGCTTCGGCGAGGGATTGGAGCGCCGGGGCGAGTTCCTTCCAGTTGCGCCGCCGCTCGTAGAGGGCCGCAAGGGCGGTCACGGGTTCGAGGGAATGGGGGCGGATCTTGATCGCCTTCTGGTAGCGGTCGATGGCCTGTTCGTCCTGGCCCAGGTTTTCGAGGACGGTTCCGTATTGATAGAGGAACCGGGCCCGGCGGTCGGGAGAATAACCCTCCAGGGCGAGGCGCGAGAGGCGCTCGAAGAGCTGGAGGCACTGGCGCCAGTTCTTCTGCTGCCAGAGGAGTTCGGCCAAGGGTTCGGCGGCCGCGAGGAGATTGGCGTTGATTTCCAGGGCTTCGCCATAGAGATCGGCGGCACGCTGGGTATCCTCGATCTTGGTTTCGTAGAGCTTTCCGGCCCGGGCCAGGGGCTCGGCCCGCTTCTCTTCGGGCAGGGCGTCGGCCAGGCGTTCGAGGATTTCGGCGGCGCGGGCGAAGTCGCCTAACTTTTCGCACAGGGCCGAGAGCTCCGTGAGGACGGCCGCGTCGGCGGGACGGACGATGAGGGCCCGCTCGTATTCCTTCACCGCTTGCTTGGAAGCCTCGGCCGCCTGGGAGCGGTCGCGCCACGTGTGGGCCGCTTCGACGAAGAGGGCGACCTTTTCGTCCTCGGAGGGGGAGCGCTCGGCTCTCTCCGAAAGGGCGCTCGCCAGTTCTTCCCACATCAGGTCGGCGGCGTAGAGTTTTTCGAGATCGCGCCGGGATTCAAGATCGCCCGGCTTGGCATCGACGGCCTTCTTCAAATGCTCCCGGGCGCGCTTTCGGTTGGAAAGGTGGTCCCGGTATCCCTCGGCGAGGCGCCGGCGCAGGAGATGAATCCGGTCGGCGTTGGCCGGGGCGTCGGCTTTCCCCGCCAGGAGCGAGAGTTCCTTCTCGTCCAGTTCGCACCAACGTTTGGCATTCCCGCGCCGGTATTCGAGGTCTCCCAGATAGAGGAGCGCCCCCAGGTGTTCTTCGTCGATGGAAAGGGCGATGGCCCCGCACTCGGCGGCCCGGTCGGCGTTTCCCTTCCGCTCGTCCCAGAGGTGGGCGAGTTCGAGGAGGACGGGGATTCTTCCGCGCCCTTCGGGCGTGAGCGCGTAGCGGCGTTCGGTCAGGGTGATCGCTTCGTCCCACCGGCCCTGCTCGCCCACGATCTTGCCGAGGAGTTCCTGGGCGCCCGCGTGGTCGGGTTCCTGGGAGAGGATGTCTTGAAGGATTCCCACCGCCTCGTCGTGGCGCTTTAAGCGTTCGTGGAGGACGCGCGCGAGGTCCACCGAGAGGGCGCGCTTTCGATCCACGTCGTGCATTTCATTCCGGAGAGTGTCGAATTGGGAAGCGGCGTCTTCGTGCCATCCGGCTTTTTCGCATGCCCGGGCCAGTTCGGTCCGGGTGGGAAGGTCGCCGGGTTCAAGGCGCAGGGCCTCCTTGAGCGCGTCGGCGGCGTGCTCGCCCGATCCGCTTCCTTCGAGAAGGGCGCGGCCGAGCCAGCGGTGGAGGTGGGCGCGGTTCGCCTCGTCGTCCCCGAGTTCGATCCGGCGCCGGAGAACCGCCGCCAGTTCGTCCCACCGCTTGAGTTCGTGGAGGAGGGAGGCGTGGAGGGCGAGGGCTTCCCGGTTCTTGGGATCGTGCTGGAGGACCACCCCCAGGCTCGCGATGGCTTTTTCCTGGGAATTATCGAGCGGCCGCCGCTGGGCGAGGAGCCGGGCGAAGGTGAGATGGACCTGGGCGAGGTAGGCCGGGTCCTTGGCGACTTTGAGCAGGCCTTCGAGGGCCTGGGCCTGCCGGGGCCAATCCCCTGTCTCGCCCCACAGGCGGGCGGCGTGTTCAAGGGCGTCGAAGTTCCCCGGGTCGATTTCCGCGAGACGCTCGTAGTACTCGGCCGCCTTGGTCCGGTCCCCGACGCGCGATTCGCTCACTTCGGCGAGACGCTTGAGAAGAACAACTTTCTGATCTCTTTCGGGCGATTCGGAGAGGTCTTCGAGAAGGATTTCGCAAAGGCTCTGCCAGTTCCCTTCGGATTCGAACTGCTCTTCGAGGGAGCGGAGGGCCACGATGTTGCCGGATTGGAGCTGGGAGGCCCGCCGGAAACTCTCCTGGGACTTGGCCGGCAGGGCAAAGCGCTCCCGCCAGAGCTGTCCGATGAGCTGGTGGAGCGCGGCCACGTGCTTTAGGTCCTGGCTGAGTTCGGCGTCGCGGATGTAGACCTGGAGGAGGTCGTCCCACTGGTTGAGCCGGGGGGCGAGGCGCGCGATTCCTGCGAGGGCCGCCCGGTCGTGGGGGTCGAGTTCGAGAGCCTTGCGGAGATAGTGCATGGCCCGTTCGTTGTTGCGGCTGTGCTCTTCTTCCACCTGGCTCATCTTGAGGTAAATGCTGATCTTTTGCGGTACGGAAGAGGCCAGCTCCACTTCGAGGGAATAGACTTCGAGGAGCCGCCCCCAATCCTTTTGCTGGGCGAAGATTTTCCCAAGGGTCCGGAGCGCAGGCGCATGGGCCGGGTCCAGGTCGAGCACCCGGTAGAAGCACTCGATGGCTTTGGCTTTCTTGTCTACGGGCTCGGGCGGGTCGAAATCCCGCTGCCAGAGTTCGCCGAGGGACATGTGGATGGCGATGAGCCGGTCCTTATCCTTCGTGAGCGTGGCTTCAGCTTCGTAGAGCCGGATGAGTTCGGCCCAGCGCTTGCGGAGGGCCAGGAGGCGCCCGAGTTCCCGGTAGATGGCCAGGTTCGAGTCGTCCGTGCGGAGGGCCTCGAAGAGGATGTTGATGGCCCCGTCCACGTCCTCGAACTGGGAGACGTGGAGTTCGGCGCGCTTCAACAGGAATTCGACCTTCTGGCGGGCGTCGCCGCAGGCTTCGGCCTCGAAGGCGAAGACCTGTTCGAGTTTTTCCCAGTCCTTGTTGCGGGCGTGGAGTTTGCCAAGGGCCTGGAGGACCCCGAGGTTCTTGGAATCGATTTCGAGCGCCCGGGAGTACCACTCGATGGCGTGGTCGGGTTGGTCGAAACTCTCCTCGTAGATGCGGCCGATCCGCAGGCTGAGGAGTGCCTTCTGGGCCTGATCGTCCACGGCGGCCACCTGCCGCTCGAGTACTTGGACAAGGCCCCGGGCGTCCTGGCGCTCCGTGTGGATGGCTTCGAGGGCCTTGAGCGTGAGGAGATTGCCGGGATCGATCTGTAAAATTCGCTCGAAGCAGGGGAGGGCGCCCGCCGCGTTCTGGAATTTTTCGAGATGGATGCGGCCGTTGTGGTAGAGGAAATAGACCTTGGCGGCCGTCTGCTCCGTGCGCTCAACGAGCCGCTCGGAGATTTCGAGGAAATCGTCCCACTTGCCGAAGCGCGCGTAGATCTGCCGGAGCGCGGCGAGGGCCGGCACTGGATTGGCGCTCAAATCCGCGGCACTTCGGAAGCAACCGATCACCTTGTTGACGAAAACCTGGGAGGCCACGTCGCCGCCCGTGGCCGGGGGGCGTTCGGCCAGGAAGCGGGCGAGCACCTGCCCCAGGCGGTACTGGATCTGGGCCTGTTCTTCCGTTCCCTTTAAAAGCTGGGCTTCCCGCTCGAGCACGTCGATGAGGGGCTCCCAGGCGTGCATCCGCGTGTAGGCGGAATCCAGGCCCTGAAGGGCGGGAAGGCTCTTCCCGTCCATGGTGAGGATTTGCCGGTAGGCGGCGACGGCCTTCTCGTCCTCTCCCACCTGTTCGGCCGCGCGCCCCTTGGAGAGGAGCACCTCGGCCCGGCTTTCCTTGCTCGCCTTGCCCGCCGAGAGGGCGTCTTCCCGGTCAGCCTCTTCCAGGGCGGCGAGCCAGTCGCCTTCGAGTTCGTAGAGATGCCGGAGGGCCCGGGCGACGGGAAGGGAATTGGCGTTTTCCTTCCGGGCGGCAAGGAGCGCCTCCTTGGCGAACCCGCGAAGGCGCCTTCCGGCTTCGAGCTTCACCTCGTGGGCCTTGGCGACGTAAACCTCGGCGATCCGCCGCAGGAAAAGGACCCTCGCCTCGGCTGACTCCTGGTCCTTTAATTCCCGGTAAAGCATTTCGAGCTGGCCGTCGACAGAGGGATCGCCCGTACGTTGGAACGAGGGGCGGTCCTGCTCCCGGAGCTTGCGCTCCTCGGCCGCCCGCTGGACGGCAAGCACCTCGGCCTGGGCCTTTTTATTCAGAAGCTCCGCATAAGCGCCGAGAGCTTCGGAAGGGGCAAAGGACGGAGCAGGAGCGGGCGCTTCTTCGGCGTGAGCCGTTTCCACGTCTTCCCAGA
>JBFLVN010000065.1:0-14997 GCA_040758475.1 Bdellovibrionota bacterium | reverse complement strand
ATGAACGCGATCTTGCCGCCGCCAGCCATGACTCAATTCCCCCTTATGCAAACCGGGGTGCAGTTTCCTGCACCCCGGCACTCTTACGCGACTCGAAACTTCTCAACCCTACTTGTTCATGGAAGAGAGGAAATCGGCGTTCGACGACGTGCCCGTCATCTTGTCGAGCATGAACTCCATGGCGTCGATCGTGTTGAGGGGCGAGAGGATCTTCCGGAGGAGCCAGATGCGCTGGAGGTCGCTCGGCGGAAGGAGGAGCTCTTCCTTGCGCGTCCCCGACTTGTTGATGTCGATGGCCGGGAAGATGCGCTTGTCGGCGAGCTTGCGATCCAGGACGATTTCCATGTTGCCCGTGCCCTTGAACTCTTCGAAGATCACTTCGTCCATCCGGGAACCCGTGTCGATCAAGGCGGTGGCGATGATCGTGAGGCTGCCGCCTTCCTCGATGTTCCGGGCCGCGCCGAAGAAGCGCTTGGGCTTGTGGAGGGCGTTCGAGTCCACGCCGCCCGAGAGGATCTTGCCCGAAGGCGGGACGACCGTGTTGTAGGCACGGGCAAGGCGCGTGATCGAATCGAGGAGGATCACCACGTCCCGCTTGTGCTCGACCAGGCGCTTGGCCTTCTCGATGACCATTTCGGCCACCTGGACGTGCCGCTGGGCCGGTTCGTCGAAGGTGGAGGAAACGACCTCCCCCCTCACCGACCGCTGCATGTCGGTCACTTCTTCCGGGCGCTCGTCGATCAGGAGGACGATGAGCAGCACTTCCGGGTGATTGGACGTGATCGAATTGGCGATGTTCTGGAGGAGCATCGTCTTGCCCGTGCGGGGCGGAGCGACGATAAGGCCGCGCTGGCCCTTGCCGATGGGCGTCAAAAGGTCCATTACGCGGGCGTTCATGTTGTCCTTGCCCGTTTCCATCCGGAGGCGCTTGTTCGGATAGAGCGGCGTCAGGTTATCGAAAAGGACTTTTTCGAGGGCGACCCGCTGATCTTCGTAATTGATGGATTCGATTTTGAGCAGCGCGAAGTAGCGTTCGGAATCCTTGGGAGGCCGCACCTGGCCGGTGATCGTATCGCCGGTGCGGAGGTTGAACTTCCGGATCTGGGAAGGCGAAACGTAGATGTCGTCGGGCCCGGGGAGGTAGTTGTAATCCGGCGACCGGAGGAACCCGAATCCGTCGGGCAGGCATTCGAGCACGCCGTCCCCGTAAATCGCCCCGGCCTTTTCGGTCTGGGCCCGGAGGATTTCAAAAATGAGTTCCTGCTTGCGGAGGTTCGCGAAGTTTTCCACGCCAAGGCTCTTGGCCATGTGGAAAAGCTCGGCGACTTTCTTGTTCTTGAGCTGGCGGAGGTCGACCCGGATTTCGCCGCTCCCGTGGGGAACGTATTCCTCGTTCTGACCGTTGCCATTGGTGGATGGCTCGGAAGAGCCGTTGAAGGCCGAAGCGGGCGGTTCGGCGGCCGCGGCGGGTGGAGGGGGCGGCGGATTGATCGCCTCGTTTCCGGGGCCCGGGGCCTCTTCCATCGCTTCCTTGGCGGCGTTGTATTGGCCTTGCCGGCGGCGGCGCACATTGGCGGGAGACTTGGCAGTCACAACAAAATCCTCTCTTTCAATTCCTCATTGCAGACTATCGAATGTTCCAGCGTCCGCTTTCCGCGGCGCCTGGTGAGGCAAAAATGGTTTGTCCTTGGAAATCCCTATTGGCTCCGGGAAACCCTTGATCCCTAAAATCCTTCCGGCTGCGCGCGGGGCGGAACGTACGCCCGGGAGACTGTGGACCGACCCTTCGGCTCCGCTGTTAGTTTGTCGTGAATGGGCCGGTCTAATTCTTTTAAGGAAGGCCGCGCGTCAGCGACCGGAGAGGCTGGGGAGCATCGGGACGGACCTTCCGGATTCGCCGTCCGGCCCGCTGGGAACTTGGAACCCCTTCCCTTGGCCCATCATTTTACGGAGAGCCCTTTCCGCTTGTCAAGACCGGGCTTCCCCCTCAAACCGATGAAATTGAGCATCCGCCCCGCCCCATCCCCTTCCCTCCGGTAGGAGTAAAAAAGCGCCTTGTCCTGGACGGTGCAGTGGGGCGAGACATCCAGGGCTTTCTCGGAAATCCCTGCCGCCGCCAGAATGTAAGCATTGATCATTTTAAGATCAATGAACCACTTGTTTCCCCGCGTCGGCCGGGCGAAACGGCTCCAAAAAGCGAAGCGTTCCCGGAAGCGGGCAAGCACCTGCTCGTCCACTTCGAAGCTCTCGAAGCTGACGGACGGTCCTACGGCGGCGTGAAGAGTCGCCGGTTCCGAATGGAATTGCTTGAAGAGGATTTCGAGGGTCCGCTCGAGCACCCCCGCCACGGTGCCCCGCCAACCGGCATGGACGGCCGCCACGATCCCTGCCCTTTCGTCGTACAGCAGGATGGGAACGCAATCGGCCGTCCTGACACCGATCAAAAGGCCGGGGATGTCGGTAACGACCGCATCGGCGCGAACCTGCCGGAGCGTCTCGAAATCCGAGGGGGGATTCTCCTGCATGATCGTAAGGACTTCGGCGCCGTGCTCCTGTTGGGGGTAGATAATGCGGGACTGGGACACTCCCGATTCCTTGGCCAACTCCGTGAGCGATTGCCGGAAGATTTTTCCATCCCCTTCGGGCGGTTCCCGGAAGTTGAAGTGAACCACCTTCCCCTTGCGCGTAAAAGGCTTCTTGGTCGTAAAGCCGTGGAAGATCGCGCCATCGTGGTTGAGCAGCGAAGGGAGTTCCACCCACGGATGCGAAGACGTCCCCGCGGAAGTCCGGGCCGGCTGGGTCTTATGCGCCGATCTGGGCAAGACGCCGAACCTCCTCAAAATCCGCCGGGGGAACGCTCTCGAAGCAAAGGCGCTTGTTGGTGACGGGATGGGTAATCCCGAGCGTGGCCGCGTGAAGGAGCTGTCCCGAGAGCCGCTCGACCGCACCCGCCAATTCTTCCGAAAGGCCATGGAGCCGGGCCCGGCCATAAAGGGGATCGCCCACGACCGGGTGGCCCATTTCGGACAAATGCACGCGAATCTGGTGGGTCCTTCCCGTTTCGAGCGTGAGGGAAAGGAGCGTTATCCGGCCGTTTCCACCGAGCCGTTTCCAATGGGTAACGGCCGGTTTACCGCCTGTTTCGACACTGGCGAACTTTTTCCTGTTGAGGGGGCTGCGCCCCAGGGCGGAACGGATCGTCCCGCTTTCCTGCGCGACATCGCCCCAAACGAGGGCGAGGTACTGGCGATCGACCGTGTGCTTGGCGAACTGGCGCATCAAAGAGCGATGGATGCGGTCTTCCTTGGCGAGCACCAGAAGGCCCGAGGTTCCCAGGTCGATCCGGTGGACCACGCCCGGCCGCAGCGGCAAGCCGATGGACGAGAGCCGCACACCCCGGAACGAGAGGCCGTTTAGAAGCGTTCCGCTCGGATGCCCCGGCCCCGGATGGACGGAAAGGCCGCGGGGTTTGTCGATCACGACGAGATGTTCGTCCTCGTGGACGATCTTGAAGGAGACTTCCTCCGGCACGAGTTCGAGGGGAGGCGGTTTGGGCGGATCGACCTCCACCACGTCCCCCGCCCGGAGCTTGAGGGCTGGTTTGGCCGGAATGCCGTTCACAAGCACCCTTCCCTCGCGCACCCAACTGGCGATCTGGGAGCGGGAGGACAAATCGGGGGCTTGGGAAAGGAAGCGGTCCAGGCGCTGGAACGCCCTTTCATCCGGTACGATGTAGCTGAGTTGAGCCATGTTCCTGGGCCGCAACGGGCCGGGCGAAACGCTGCTTTCCGCCGATGGGCCCCTCTTCCCACCGGCCCGAGCGGCCTTCGGAGTCCCCCTGCCCGGGGCCCCTACCAGATTTTCGACTTGATCTTGCCGCTGTACTTGATGAGCACGTCCACGATCGCCAAGTCGAAGAAGTTGTGGTTCTGGACGATCTCGGGGGCTACGCGTTGTTCGTAGAGGGCCCGCCCCTCTTGAATCTCCTCGGAAAGCGTATCGAACAGGGTGTCTTCCTCGATCCCCTGCTTGACCTTGTCCTGGTTATATAGCTGGATATCCGAAACGATGGCCCGTGCTAAACGCTGCGCCGCCGTTGGATCACTGATTGCTGCCAAGGTCCCCTGCTCTCCACTTCGGGCAAGACTTATCAAAATATACAAAAAACCCTAACGTTGTCAATGGTTTAGGAGGGTTTTGGTGCCCCGGGGGAGCCCGAAATACATGGGCGAGCCGCCCAGGCCCCCTATTCCTGCCCTTCGATCCGCTTGTAGGTCGAGAGCTTGCGAAGGTACCCGGCGGTCACGAGCGCCGGATCGAGCCCCAGTTGCTTGCAATAAGCCTCCAAAAAGCCCCGCACATAGACCGGGGCCGGCAAAAGATCGAAGCGGCCGGCCTCTACGTTTTCGAGGTGCGTGCGGCTGATACGTGTCTGGCGGGCAATCTGGGCGAGGTCGACCCCGCAAGCTTCGCGGTAACGCTTCAAATTCTCCCCGGTGCAATCGCTTTCCGCCTGGAAGAACTCGGCGGGATCAGGCCGCTGGCGAGGTGGTTCCGGGACCGCGGGAGGAGGCAGCGGAACTGGCGCTGGCGGAGGAGTTCCAGGCCGGGGCGGCTTTGAAACCGCGGCCGGGGGGCGGATTTCCTGAGTGGGCCGCGCGACGAGCGGCGTCTTAAAGGGCCGAAGATTCGCTTTGAGCGAGGGAAGAGGCCTGCGGGTAGGCGTTGGAAAAGCCTTCCGGCTCGCCTCCGTGGCAGGACCTCCAGCGGCCGGGGGCGGCGAAAGTATGGAGGGTCGCGCAGGCATCGAAACCGATGGTGGCGCCTCCGATGCAATCGCTGGCAATCCGATTTCTTCGTGGTAACGGCGGCGGGCCTCCGGGTCGAGAAGAATTTTCGCTGCCTCGGCGATCCGGGCCAGAAGTTGCTCCCGTTCCTCCGGCGCCAGAAGCGAATAAGACGGCCCGGATTCGTCGGCCCAGAAATCCCGGGTCCGGTCGATCGCCTGCCGGAGGGCGTGAGGGGCCGAGTCGGGAGAAATTTCAAGAAGCTCGTAATAATTCTGGCCGAAGAGGTCCTTCACGAAATAGCTCCTCCCGGCACGCTTAGTCCTTGCGCGAAGTGGACGCGTTCCGTCGAAGATAGGCGAACGGCAAGTGCACGGATCGCTTTGGCGGCCGGCGCTTCGGGATGGGCCTCCAGGAACGGACGGCGCTCACGAAGGGAACGGCCCACCGCTTCGTCGTAAGGTACGGACCCCAGCGGCGCGCAGGGAAGGGCGAAGACTTTCCGGGCCGCAAGGGCCATGGCGGCGGCCAGTTCCTGTTCCCGGGAGGCGCGCACCTGGTTGGCGACGAAAAGGACTTCCCGCTCGGCAATGGCTTTTTCCACGTCCCGGGCGAGCCCCGCGTCCCGCTCCGAAAGACGGGCCAGGAAGGCCGCCGGGGAACTGGAATGGGAACCCGAATCATCGACTTGAAGGGCTTCGTTCACGAGTTGGCGAAGACGGTCCGTGGGCGCGCGCAGGGAGACGAAACGGAAAAAGGCCGTTTTGAGGAAACGGTAAGCATTTTCCATGGCGGTCGGTTCGGCTGTGCTCACGATGATTCCCCGCTGGGCGAGCAGGAAAAGGTCCACCGTCGCATAAGACGTCCCCGCCCCCAGATCCAGGACGAGGAGATCGGTACCGGTGGCCAGCAGCCGGGAAATCGCGCGAAAAAAATTCCCCGTCCGCCCGCTGCCCACGGCCAAAGGGTCCGCCGAACTGGAGACGAGTTGAAGGCGCTTGTGGGGCGTGGCGAGGAGCACTTCCTCGACGGGCCGGCCGGATTCGAGAGCGGAAAGACCGCCCCGGGCGGGCGGGCGAACGCCCAGGCACGTGTGGAGATTGGGACCGCCCAGATCGGCATCGACCGCGATCACCCGCAGGCCCGTATCGGCCAGAGCCCAGGCAAGGGAAGCCGAAAAAAAGCTCTTTCCGACGCCCCCTTTTCCCGAGGCAACGGCAAGGATTTTGGGACTGGGTGGTTCGGAGAGCAGCGGTATTTGCTGCGCGGAATCCTTTTTGGGAGATCGCCGCCTGCTCATCAGAAAATCACACGCCCGGGAAAGGCTTTGGGCCGCTTGTAGCGCATGCCGTACGGTAGACCCGGAAAGGCCTTGCGTTCAATGCCAGCCGGAAAGCCGCGCCGTTACTCGTCGATCAGCTCGGTGTTCCAGTACGCCGCATTGACGAGGAACGGCTCCCACTGCCGGTAAAGCGTGGGCTTGCCCGGCATCAGGAGCACGGGTGTCCAATTCGGGCGGAACGGCTTGCGAATAAGGCGCATGCTGGCCTCGACGGGAGTGCGCCCCCCCTTGAGGCGGTTGCAGCGGATGCAGCTGCAGACGACGTTTTCCCAGCAGGTCGTCCCCCCTTGGGTCTTGGGGACCACATGATCGATGTTGAGATCCGAACGGGCAAAACGCTTCCCGCAGTACTGGCAGCGGTTCCGGTCCCGGGCGAAGATGTTCAAACGGTTGAACTTGACGTGCCGGTGGGGAAGCCGGTCGTAGGCCCCGAGCAGAATGACCCGTGGCACGCGAATAGCACGGTTTACGAGCCCCACCCGTTCCTGATGAGCCGCCACGGAAAGCTGGGCCCACGAATCGAAGTCGAAAAGCTGATGTTCGTCATCCAGTACCTTGGCGTCCCCCTGGTAAAGAAGGGAAAAGGCGCGCCGGACACTGACCACGTTTACAGGGAGGTAAGAGCGGTTGAGGACGAGAACCCGGGTGTCGAGAACGGTGGCTGCCATGGCTATCTCTTGCGGCGGATCGGCCGGCTGCCCTCATTCCTCAACGGCCCGCGCTCCGCGCGCACTTATTAAACGGACGCGCAAAAATTATTACAGCCCTCCTCCCCTGTCAAGGCGACAGAGAGGCTAGATCATTGGAATTAAAGGGATTTTCGAACTTTTGTACGCCTTGTGTTACGATCCCCGGCAGACGAGGCTTGAGCCGGACAACGGCAATTGAAATGTCCGTCCCCTCCCCTAAATTTTTCTATCTCCTCAGCCTCCACGCGTTCATCGTGGCGAGCATCTTGTACGCCGCCTATCTGGCGCGCCCCGTACCCCGCGTGCTCTCGTCAGCACGCTGGACCTCCCTGGCTGGTTTTGTTATCCAAACAATCCCTCTCCTGCTCGTCCATCTGGCGGGACAAGCCTGGCTCGGAGGAGCGGGCCCGTTCTTCGGCCTGCTCGCGTGGTCGGTGGCCGGACTTTATCACCTCGTCCGCCTCAAATACGAAGTAACGCTCCTCGGTCTCATCACCGCGCCGCTGGCCGCGCTCTTTACGACCCTCGCCTTTCTCACCCCGGAGGCTCCGCTCCCGGAACTCTCGGTCCACCTCGCCTGGGTCGAAGCCCACGTACTCGTCACAATCGCCGGAGAGGCGCTTTTCGGAATCGCGGCCGCCGCGAGCGCCCTCTACCTCCTTCAAGATTGGCGCTTAAGAAACAAACACATCCACGCCGAACCCCGCTTGCCCGATCTCGAAACCCTCGACCTTCTCAACCGGCGCCTCATTCTCATCGGCGCGGTTCTGCTCACGGTGGGACTTGGAATGGGGTTCGCTGCGGCTGTTGCCCTCGATCGCCGGGAAATCTTCCGGGAACCCTTGGTCCTCGCTTTCGATGCCACCTGGATGTTGTACGTGGGGATGCTGCTCGTCCGCGCCGCCGGCCGGATCGGCGGCCGCAAAGCGGCTCTGCTTTCGATGGTGTCGTACCTCCTCGCCGTCGTGGCCCTCGTCGGAGCGAACCTCATGACCATTCCCGGCGCACGGCCGATGCACGGAGGCTGAAGTGGAAATCTACCTCGTCGGCCTCTCCCACCGGACGGCTCCGATCGAGCTAAGGGAAAAACTCTCCTTCCCGAGCGAGGAAATCGTCAAAGCCACGCGGGAACTCAAGGACCTTCCGGGTATCCGGGAATCCCTTCTTCTCTCGACCTGCAACCGGACGGAAATCCTGCTGGCGGGAGACGCCGATGCCGCGGCCGGTCATCAGGTGGCGGCCTACTTGAGCCGCAGCCGGGGCGTCCAGGAACAGGAGGTCCATGCCATCCTCTACCGCCACCGGGGAACGGAGGCCGTGCGCCACTTGTTCCGCGTTGCCGGCTCCCTCGATTCAATGGTTGTGGGCGAGCCCCAAGTTCTGGGCCAGGTCAAAGAGGCCTATCACCTGGCGGCGGAATCCGGAAGCTGCGGCCCGCTTTTAAATCGCCTTCTCCACCGGACGTTCCAAGTCGCCAAGCGCATCCGTTCAGAAACCAAGATCGCGGAAAACGCCGTGTCCGTGAGTTACGCCGGGGTGGAACTGGCCCGCCGGATTTTCGGAAACCTCTCCAACAACCATGCTCTTCTCGTCGGCGCGGGCGAAATGGCGGAATTAGCCGCCCAACACCTCGTCTCTTCCGGCATCGCCCGCATGTCCATCGCCAACCGGACGGCCGAACGGGCGGCGGATTTGGCTTCCCGTTTCGGGGGTTACGCCGTGGGCTGGGACGCGGTGGACGAAGAGCTCGCCAAGACCGACATCGTGATCTCCTCGGCCGCCGCCCCCCACTTCCTTTTCCGGAAAGACCGCCTCGAAACCACCATGCGGGAGCGTAAATACCGGCCCCTTTTCTTCGTGGACCTCGGCGTTCCCCGGAACGTGGAGCCCACCGTGGGAGAGATTGAAGGCTGCTACGTCTACGACCTGGATGATTTGGAAGCGGTCGTGGAGGAAAACCGCAAGGCCCGCCTCGCGGAAGCGGAAAAAGCGGAGCGCATCGTCGAAGAAGAAACCATGGAATTTTTCACCTTTTTGAATTCCCTCAACGTCGTCCCCACGATCGTCGCGATCCAGAACCGGGCAGAAGAATTCCGGAAAGCCGAACTAGCGAAAGCCCTCGGGGATTTCTCCACCCTCTCCAAAGCGGACCAGGAACGCCTCGATTACCTCACGCGCGCCCTCGTCAAGAAAATCCTCCACTCCCCCATCACGGCCCTCAAGGAAGCCGAACGCTCCGGCGAGGGGGAGGACGTGGCCTCCACGGCGCGCAAGCTCTTTGGCGTGGAATCGGAAAGCACTCCTTCGGGGCTCTCGGCCGTTAAAAAAGAAAAATAGCCCGCCCGTCCCTTTCGTTTGAACTCCCTCCCCGCATGCGTTAAAAAAGTGCCTCGCCTTTTCACCGGCGGCGTAGCCAAGTGGTAAGGCAGCGGTCTGCAAAACCGTTATTCATGGGTTCGATTCCCATCGCCGCCTCCAACCAACAAAAATCGAGAACATTCGAGAACGATCCAGACTTGACCCATCAGGGTGTTCTCTATCTTGTGCTGCCCCCAGAAAGCACCAGGGAGAACGCGCGAGAACGAATTTAAGCAAATTCAATTGATTCATAAAATTCTGAAAGATTAGGATTTTCCCGCTTATGAAACGCGGGACCATTTGGAGCGATTCTCCGGAGGTGGACGTCTTTCTCTTCGTCCTTCCCGTGCTCTTCGTGCCCGTTCCTTATTTTATTTCGGTCAATGAAGGCGTGGGAGTTCTTCTTTTCGCCGCGGTCATCAAATTCGCCTTCGATCTTCCCCATCTGGCTTCTTCTTGGACGCGCACGGTCTTTGACCCCTCTTTCCGGAAGGACCATCCGTACCAGATATTTCTTGCTTTGCCCCTCATCCTGGTCGGAACTTTTTTCCTTGGCGCGAAGGGGCGGCTCGATTTTCTCATCGCGGGACTCTTCTACCTCGCAATCCCGCACGGATTCCTCCAAGTAGCCAATCTCCTGGCTTGCTACCGCCGCCAAGCGGAGGAAAAAGATTCCCGGCAAGCGGCGGCCGAAACGGCATCCCTTCTTCTCTTTCCCACGTCGTTTCTTCTTCAGCGCCTCTCAGGCCCTCTTTCCAAGGAAATCCTGGGAATAGAAATCCCGTACGAATGGGCGGCCCCATGGATGGCGCAAGCCGTCTTCGCGATGGCCGGGATTTCTCTCCTAACGGCTTGTTCTTTCGAATTCCGGCGCGTGCGGGCCAAAGGGGTGGTTAATCTCTCCAAATGGATGTTCTTCGCGAGCGTCGTTCTGGGTTATTGGCTGCTCTCCAAAATCCCCTCTCTCGAACTGGCGACGCTCGGGTACCTCGCCTGGCACGCGACCCAATACCTGGCGCTCACCTACCGGATTAACCGGAAACGCTTCTTTGATCTCAAGCGGGAGAGCCCTCTTCTGGGAAGCCTCTTCCGGCCTAACCATTGGGGGTTCTTCGGGCTCGCCCTCCTGTTCCA
This sequence comes from Bdellovibrionota bacterium, assembly GCA_040758475.1. GTDB lineage: Bacteria > JAGRBM01 > JAGRBM01 > JAGRBM01 > JAGRBM01 > JBFLVN01. Next base: position 4,687 of record JBFLVN010000065.1, on the reverse strand, counting down.
TGGGCTTCTGGTTTATCTGGCCATGGCCGCATTGCCCCGCTTTACGCCGGAACTCCCTCAGGCCCGGCTCGTCTGGGCGGTCGCCGTCCTTTACGCCCTGAGTTTCTGCCACTTCTTCCTCGACGTTACCCTTCTGCTCTCTCCGCGCTACGCTCTCGTCCGCCCGCAAGAGCGGCCGGCGGCCCCTTTCGCTGTTCGCGCTGCTTAAGACCTTCGCGGGCGAGGGGCTCCATGAAAAAACTCATCGTGTCTTTCGCCTTGGCCGCCGCCACGACCGCCTGTTTCAAGAAAGAAGAGGCCCCTCCGCCACCTCCCCCACCCGTTCAAGAACAGGCCCCGGCGCCCTCCACTCCTCCACTGGAAAGCAGCTTCCAGCCGCCAGCCGACGGCAAGCTCTTGCAGCCTCAGGTCGAGCTGTACGTGGCGGTTCGCAAGAAGGCGGCTGAAAAAGAAGCCGGTACCGAGAGCGCCCCCGCGCCGTCCGCCTCGGTTCCAGGGCCCGATCCGGAAGTCGTCCTGGCCAAGGAACTCGGATACGACCCCGGCGAGTACGCCTGGGTTCGCGGCGCCGTGAGCCGGGCCGCGCAGTCGGGATTCCGTAAGGGAATGCTCGGAATGGCGAACGCCATGCTGGCGGAACAAGAGCGCCAGCTAGAGGTCTCGCTTTCCAAGGCAAGCGACGCCGAGCAGAAAAAGCTCCTGGAAGAACAAATCCGGGCCAACAAAGAAGCCCAGGTGAACCTCGGGAAGCAAGCCTCCGCCCCTTCGCCGGAAATCACCTACAACCGCGAGTTGCTCCGCAAGAACATCAATTTGCTGAAAACCATCGGCCCCGACCAACGCCAATGGGAAATGCTCCAAAGCGGGAAATAGCGCTCCCGCTCCGCCGGTTCTGGGGCGCTGCTTTGTGCTGCGGGCTTAGGTCTAGGCTGCCGGCGCGGAAGCGCTGGCGAAGAGCGATTCGGCCTGCAGCATCGTGACGAGAATTTCCCGGGGCCTTACGCCGTCGGAGGGTCCCACGATCCCGTCCCGCTCCATCCGTTCGATCATCCGGGCTGCCCGGTTGTAGCCGATCTTGAGGCGCCGCTGGACGTAGCTCGTCGAAGCCTGGGCCGATTCGATCACCACGCGCACGGCCTGTTCGTATAACGGGTCGGGCGGCTCGTCGTCGGGGCCGGGATTTTCCTGCAAATCCGGCGGGACGTCCAGAATCTGGTCGTGATACGTCGCCTGGCCCGTGCTCTTCAGAAATTCAACGACCCGGTGGACTTCCTCGTCCGATACGAAAGCGCCGTGAATGCGGACCAACTTGCTCGAATTGGGCGGCAGGAAGAGCATGTCCCCCTGCCCCAGGAGCTGCTCTGCTCCGGCCTGATCGAGGATCGTGCGGGAGTCGTTGTAGCTTCGCACCTGGAAACTCACGCGCGCCGGGAAATTCGCCTTGATGAGGCCCGTCAGGACGTCCACGGAGGGACGCTGGGTCGCCATGATCAAATGGATGCCCGAGGCACGGGCCATCTGGGCAAGCCGCGTTACCGATTCTTCCACGTCCTTGCCCACGATCATCATGAGGTCGGCGAGCTCGTCGATCACCACGATAAGGAGCGGAAGAACTTCCGGCGGTTCCAGAGGGAGATCGGCCTGCCGGGGATCGGCCGCTTCCGCCGCCGTCTCTCCGCCTTCAGCCAGTTTTCTTCGCCGCTCTTCTTCGGCCCGCTTCTTGGCCCGTTCCTTCCAGGAACCATCGGAGAGTTCCCGTTCGACGGCCCGGTTGTAGCCTTCGAGATTCCGGACGCCGTAATCGGCGAGGAGCTTGTAGCGCCGTTCCATCTCGGTCACGGACCACCGAAGGGCGCTTGCGGCCTTGCGGGGATCGGTCACGACGCTCGCGTAGAGATGGGGAATCCCCTCGTAGACGGAGAGTTCGAGGCGCTTCGGATCAATGAGAATCAGCTTCACATCGTTCGAAAGCGCTTTGTAGAGGATTGAGAGGATCATCGTGTTGAGGCCGACGGATTTCCCGGCACCCGTCGAACCGGCGATCAGAAGATGCGGCATCTTTTGAAGGTCCCAGTAGAAAGGCCGTCCGACCGTATCTTTGCCCAGGGCCAGTGGCGTCTTCGACTTGCCCGAAACGAACTCCTCGTTTTCGAGAAGTTCCTTGAGGAAAATCCGCTGGCGGTGCTTGTTGGGAATCTCGATACCCACCACGTCCTTCCCAGGGATGGGCGCAATGATGCGGATGGACACGGCCGAGAGGGCCATGGCCAGGTCGTCCTGGAGGTTGGCGATCTTGGATACTTTTACCCCCGGGGCCGGGCGGAATTCGTAGGTCGTAATGACGGGGCCCGGCTCGATGGCGACGACCTGCCCCTGAATGCCGAAGTCGAGGAGCTTCTTTTCGAGGATCTTGGCGTTCGCTTTGAGTTGCTCCTGGTCGACGGCCTGATTGACGGAGGGCTCGAAATCGAGAAGATCGCGCCCCGGTAATTGGGCCGGGCGCTCTGGCTCGTCTGGAGCCTTGGCGAATTCGAAGCGCTCCTGCTCCTTGATGACGACGCCCTGCTTGGGTTCTTTCTTCTTTTTCTTGATCTCGCGGATCTTGTCCCCCACGGCCACTTCGGTGGGAGGAGGCGGCGGGGCGATCTCGGGTTCTTCCTGCACGTGGGCGGCTTCGATCTGTGCCCGCACCTGGGCCACGTGCTCTTCCCGCTCTTCGTAGGCGGCGCGCGTGCGGGCCGCTTCAATCTGGGTCTTCACCCACTCCCGCACGGGAAGGAGCATTTCCCAAACCCGCAAAGCCACTGCGCGGATCGAAATGCGCGTGACGGCCATGAAACTAACGAGGAGAATGAGAAGAGTAACGACGGCCGCCCCCACGGTGTTGAACCAGGAACGCAGCCCCCGGGCGAGCAGGGTGCCCGCAAGGCCCCCCGTCGCCACATCGACGCTATCCCAAGTAATGGCCCCGACTGATTGATGCAGGGCGGCCGCGAAAAAGAGCCAAAGGGCCAGGAAGGGAAGACCGCGCTTCACCCAGAACGTGCGGTCAGGAAGCTCTTTCCCGAGGAAAAGCTTTCCGCCCAGGGCGAAGAGCCCCAAGGGAACGAAATAGGCGGAAAAGCCGAAGAGTTCGAAGAGGAACTTGTTCGAGAGCCACACCCCTGCCGCGCCGATCCAGTTGCCGACGGGAAGACCGCGGCCCAGGAGCCCTTCGTCCGAAGGGGAAAGGCTCAAAAGAGCGAGCAGGAGAACGATGGATGCAATGACCGCAACGACGCCGAGGGCCTCGCGCCGGAGCGAATCGACGGGTGGATTTTCCATGAGACGCGGACGGGCCGCAGCGCCGCTAGCCCTCGATCGTGAATGCGCCGCAGGAGGTCCGTTACGGGGCTAACTATAGTTCAAACGTGGGCTCCTGGCTATGAAAAACAGACTTGTCAATCTGCTTAAATAGCTGGTTCCGTTGGCTTTATCCCCAATGTGACGTCGCGCACTAGGCCCCCCGCCCCCGCCTTGATAACATCGGCGGCCGTATGAAACAGCCCCTTTTTCCCAACCTCAAACTCCTCCTCCCCTTGGTGATCTTCGCGCTTACCGCAAGCACTCCGGGGCCCGATGCCATGGCGCAAGCCGAAAATCCCTACGAAACCGAAGTGCGCCGACGGATGCTGGCAGATGACGGCCTCCCAATGGAGGAGCGAAAAATCTGGGCGCAGGCATTGGAAGAAGGATTCAAGGGCGCTTTCGAAGGACTCCCCTGGGATGAAGCGAGTGTCTTGGACCGGGTCGATACGATCTTCCACATCGTGATCGAAGGGATTTTCGCGGACCTTGGGCCCACCGACGTGGTGCCGGTCGCGCGGACGGCCTTCGACGCGAGAAGGCTTGGCGCTCCCGCCCTGGCGGCGGAAGGAATTTCCCTCTACGGCCTCTCCGAATACGTGCGGGAAAAGGGAATCCGCCTCGACCCCCGCCAAGTCGCGGCCTGGGCTCGCGGTGTGGATAGCGCCCAGCGCCTCGGCATTCCCGACTACATCGCCCAGGACTTCGTGGCGGAAGCCATTTCGAGCAATTGGAGCATTCGCGATTATGAAAAGCTAAACGGCGCCCTCCTCGAAGCGGTTCACCGGGGTTACAAACCCGAAATCGCCGGCCGATACCTCCTCATCGCCGTCGAACGGGGCGAAAAGACGATCGACCAGATCGTCACCGAAATGGTCCCCTATCTCGAAAAAATCCGCAAAGAAGAAGCCGAGCGGCAACGCAAGGAAGGGACCTCGCAGCCGACAGAGGTCACCTACGACCCCTGGGCCGGAATGCGGGAACGGCCTTCTCCTTCCGGCGGTGGAAGCCAGGGCGCTCCCCCACGAAAGCCGGAGCCCCTTTTGAGTTTTGTTCCTGCACCAGGGCGCCAGCAACCTAAGCGGCAGCCCCCTCCCCCGCCGCCTCCTCCTTCGCGGCCTGCACCAGTGGCCACCGCCCCCAGCGCTCCACCATCGGATTATGAGCGGGAGCAAAGCCAGCCGGGCCGACTCGTCTATGCGCAGCCGGAACAAGTCCTCGGGCAAATGCCCCGGCAGGCATTCATCGACGAAATGGCGAGCTGGATCGGCACGCCCTATCAGTGGGGCGGAACCCGCAAGATTCTTGGCACCGATTGTTCGGGCTTTACCCAGGGCTCCTT
>JBFLVN010000064.1:0-15047 GCA_040758475.1 Bdellovibrionota bacterium | reverse complement strand
GTCACTGTTCGCGCACCAGTGTGGAATTTTGCCCCACCACACCCAGATTGCCCCATTCTTTCAATTTCCGATTGGGCAACCCTCGTTTAAACCGCTCCAAAGGCGTTGCCAACCAAATCCCCTTTCCCCGCAACTGGCACGCCTCCTGCATGATTCTCAGCGTCTCAATGCCTTCTTGAAGGAGCTGAAATTCATGAAAACCGATTCGGAGGAGACCAGCCGGGCAGCCGAGCTCATTCCAGCCTTGGCGCTGGCGCTCCTGCTGGGAATCCTCCTCTTTTCGTCGGGATGCGCCAAAAAGCCAGCCACCGGCGCGGACGGCACAAACGCGGGTGGCAGCACAGGAACGGCCGCTCCGGCGAGCGGGAGTTCACCCTCCGGCAAAGAAATTGCGGGAAATGTCTCTTCCCTCGACGAATCGGGCCGGGTGCGGGAGCGATCGGGCGCCCCTCCCCGGGCGGAAGGCGATGCGCTCATCGCCGACATCCATTTCGCGTTGGATAGCGCAGAACTCGACGCCGACGCGCGGGAAACCCTCGACGAAGCCGCCCGGCTCCTCAAGGAAAATCCCTCCTGGTTCGTAACGGTCGAAGGCCACTGCGACGAGCGGGGTACTTGGGATTACAACCTGGCCCTTGGCCAACGCCGGGCGGAAGCCGCCCGCCAATACCTCAAGTCCCGTGGGATCGCCGCCAAACGAATCAGCACCGTGAGTCTCGGCGAAGCCTATCCCGAAGACCCCGCCAGCAACGAAGAAGCCTGGGCGAAGAACCGCCGCGGCCACTTCGCTTTCCAGCGGCCGGGCGGGAACGTGAATTAGCCGATGAAGGCTCCTTGTATCCCCCCAGCTTCCGCGCCGGGGTCCGCTTCGCCAGACCCGGATCGCTGCTACCGGCGGAGCGGCACCCCGGCTGCGGATTTTTTGGGGATGGAACAGGGAGCCTGAAAGTGTTTGGACAAGGAGGGGAGTCATGAAAAGAAATCAGAAAGGAATTCTTTGGGGTCTTGTCATCACGTTTCTTTTGTTCCCAGCGGGGAAATCTTTTTCCGCCGACAAGTGGCTGAAGATCGAGGAAGCCGCCTGGATTCATTTCGTGGACGAGCCGGGCCATCACCTCCACCGAGGGCGGGACCGGCTCATCAAGAAAGAATGGAAAAACGCGGCCGCCGACGTGCGGCGCACGGGTGCGTTCCTTCGGCTCGAACTTCCTAGGATCGACAACGAAAAGGCCAAAACCGCCACGGACGAGGCCATCGCCGCACTCAAAAGCCTGGGGGACGCCATCGACTCGGGCAACGGCGATCGCTCCGCCTCGCGCTACGGCCGGGTGGCCGCCCGGGCTCACTGGGCCCTGGCCGTTCATCACTACTTCAAGGCCGAGGAAGTCTCATCGGACGCCAAGGAAATGGCCGCCCGGCTCAAGGCCGCGGCCAAGCACGTGCGCTACGCGGCCGCCTGGACGGACGTGGAACTCAAGGAAGACCCGGAGGTCTCCGACGAGAATCCCCAGGCCGCCGTTCCGGCCGTCAAGAAGGCGCTCGGCGCCGTGGAAAAGGCCCTCGACTAGCGTTCGCCTTCGGCGGGGGTTTCTCGCCACAATGGGAGGGGAGAAAAGACGCTCCCCATGAGGCTCGTCCTCAAATTTTCCTCGGCCCTGCTCGCGGGGATTCTCCTGGTCTTCGGCATTTATGGATACCTCCGCATCAGCCGCATCCGGGCGATTTTCGAGGAGGATACCCGTAGCGACCACCGGGCCATGGCAAGCGCGCTCGCCAACACCGTGGGGTACGTCTGGCAAGAGGACGGCGAAACGCGGGCCCTCAAACTGATCGAGGCCGCCAACGAACGGGAACCCCGCCTCGTCATCCGCTGGGTCTGGCTCGACGAGGCGCTTTCGAGCGATGAAAAATCCATCCCGCCCCGAAAAGGCTTTCTCGATCACCGGCAAAACGAATGGCAGTGGGTCGGCACCCTGGCCGATGGCGAACGGCACCTCTACACCTACCGGCAAATCGAGGCGCAGACGGGCCGCCCCGGCGTCCTCGAACTCTCCGAATCCTTCCAGAACCAGGAAGAGTACATTTCCAGCAGCATCCGGCGGATGTTCCAGACCGGCGCATTCTTCGTCGGCGTGTGCGGAATCATCTCCGTTCTCATGGGCTATTCCTTCGTCGCGCGGCCCATGCAGGGGCTCGTCGCCAAGGCCCGGCGCGTCGGCACGGGGGATTTTTCCGGCCCGCTCGATTTTCCGCAGCAAGACGAAATCGGCCAGCTCGCCCGCGAAATGAACGCCATGAGCACCCAGCTCGATCAGGCCCATCGCCGGATCGCCAAGGAGGAAGCCGGCCGTATCGCCGCGCTCGAACAGCTCCGCCACGCCGACCGGCTGGCGACCGTGGGCACGTTCGTTTCAGGGGTCGCCCACGACCTGGGAACGCCGCTCAACGTGATTCTGGGACGGGCGAACCTGATCGAATCTTCCGGCCTTTCGGCGGAGGAATCCCAGAAAAGCGCGCACGTCATCTCCGAGCAAACGCGCCGGATGATCCGCTCCATCCAGAACCTGCTCGGTTTTTCCAGGATGCGGCTCCAGGAGAAAGGGCTCCACGACCTGGCCGCCGTCGCCCGCGAAGTGGTCGCCCTGCTCGTCCCCTTGGCGGAGAACGAAGGCATTATTCTGGAAATGGAACCCGTGGGGCACCCCCTTCCCGCCCGGATCGATCCCAATGAAATCGGACAAGCCCTCGCGAACCTGATCGTCAACGCCATCCAGGCGAGCCGAGAGGGCGCGCGCGTTCTGGTCCGGTTAAACCGTACGAGCGCGGCGCCGCCGGGAAACGGGGCCTCGCCGCAAGAGTGTTTTTCCCTGTCGGTAGTGGACCAGGGCGCGGGGATTTCCCCCGAGCACGAGGGCCGCATCTTCGAGCCCTTTTTCACGACAAAGGGCGAAGGCGAAGGGACGGGCCTTGGGCTTTCCGTCGCTCGCGGAATCGTGGAAGACCACGCAGGCTGGATCGGCTTCCGGACCGAACAAGGGAAAGGCAGCGAATTCACGATCTATCTCCCGGAAGGAGTGAGCGTGTGAGCGGCCGAGTGCTCGTCGTGGACGACGACCTGGAAGCCGGGCGCCTTCTCGAGGACGCCCTCCAGCGCCGGGGCTACGAAGTGGCCGCCCACACGTCGGCGGAAGAAGCCCTCCAGCGCCTGGAGCGGGACGATTTCGACGTCGTCCTGACGGACCTCAAGATGCGCGGGATGAACGGGATCGACCTGTGCACCCGCGTGGCCCAAAGCCGCCCGGACCTTCCCGTCGTGGTGCTCACCGCCTTCGGAAGCCTGGACGCCGCCGTCTCGGCCATCCGGGCGGGGGCCTACGATTTCATCTCGAAGCCCTTCGAGACCGATTCCGTACGTCTGGTGCTAGACCGCGCGATCCAGCACCGAGCCCTTCGCCAGGAAGTCCGGCGCCTTCGGGAAGCCGTCCCGTCGAGCGCCGGGTTTCCCGAAATCATCGGGACGAGCGGGCCCATCAAGGAAGTCCTGGACCTCATCGCCCGGGTGGCCGATTCGGACGCTTCCGTGGCCATCCAAGGCGAAAGCGGAACGGGGAAGGAACTCGTCGCCCGGGCCCTCCACCGGCGCTCGAAGCGCTCCAAGGGGCCTTTCGTCGCTTTGAACTGCGCGGCCATCCCGGAAACCCTCCTCGAAAGCGAACTCTTCGGATACGAGAAAGGCGCTTTTACGGACGCCAAGGCATCCCGCAAAGGCCTCCTGTTCCTGGCCGAAGGGGGAACGCTCTTTCTGGATGAAGTGGGCGATCTCTCGCCGGGGTTGCAGGTCAAATTGCTGCGCGTTCTCCAAGAACGAAAGGCGAGGCCCCTGGGGGCCGCCGCCGAGATACCCTTCGACGCCCGGCTCGTCACCTCGACCCACCGAGACCTAGAAGCCGAAGTAGAAGAAGGACGGTTCCGCCAAGACCTCTTCTTCCGCCTGAACGTGGTGCCGATCCACGTTCCTCCCCTCCGGGCGCGCGGGACGGACGTGCTGCAAATCGCCCAGCATTTTCTTAGAGAATTCGCCGCTCGCGAGGGGAAACAAGTCCTGGGCCTCTCCCATCCGGCGGCCGAGAAACTGCTCGCCTATTCCTGGCCGGGAAACGTGCGGGAGCTTCGCAACTGCATCGAGCGGGCCGTTGCCCTCGCCCGTTTCGATCAGGTGACGGTGGACGACCTCCCCGAGAAAATCCGGAACTACAAAGGCTCCCAGATCGTCTTCGCCCTCGACAAGCCGGAGGAATTCCTCCCCCTCGAAGAAGTCGAGCGCCGCTACATCCTCAAAGTGCTCGAAGGCGTCGGGGGGAACAAATCCACCGCCGCCCGCATCCTGGGCCTCGACCGCAAGACGCTCTACCGGAAACTCGGGCAGTACGAATCCAAAGAAAATTAAGCGGGATTCTACGCCGCTACGAGATGGGGCTCGGCCCAGTAGGAAGAGCAGAAATCGTTCGAGCGCTCGACGCGGGTCGAGAAGATGATTTTCGCCCGGCGGCCGGCCCAGGCGGAGAGGTCTAATTCCTGGTCGAGCCAGTGGCGGTCTTGGAAATTGCGCTTGGGATCGAGATAACGCTCGAAGATTTTCTTCCTCGACAATTTCCCCTGCACTTCGATCCGGAAGAGGACGCCCTCTCCTTTTGCCGGGTCCCACACGTCGGGGGCCATGCCGATGCCGAACTTGAGGCGCGTTCCCCGCTGGACGGGTACCTCGTAGCGAAGCTCGCTGTAGGGGTGGCAGCAGACGGCCTTGCGTTCGATCGAATCGATCCGTGGAGCGGCGAGGTAAACAAAACCCTTGTGCTGGCTCGTAACGCTCGCCTCTCCCATGCGGGCCACGAAATCGTAATACCCCCGGTGATGCTTCCTCTCGGCAATCTCGATGGCCGAGCGGGTGTATTCATCGTAGAGCTCTTCGAGTTTCTTCTTGGAAATGCCCGGGATCGGGAGGAACGAGGCTTTGTCGAAGTACGTGGCCTTCGTGTAGTCCTCGATGAGCCCGAGTCTCCGGGATTCGTCATACAAGCTCGTCCCCGGAAACGGCGTGAAGATGGAGAGGATCGTCCGGTCGGGATTTAGTTTCTTGTTGAACTCGATCGAGTTGCGGATGGTTTCTTCCGTCTCCCCTGGAATGCCGATCATGTTGTAGGCGGCGGTCTCGATGCCGAGCGAATCGGCGTCCTGGAAGACTTTGAGAATGTCCCGCGGCGCGATGTGCTTGTTGAGGATTTTCTTGCGGATGCGCTCGTCGCCCGATTCCACACCCACGACGATCTGGTAGAGCCCCACGTCCCGCATCATGGCGAGGCGTTCGTAATCGACGGTCTTCACCTGGATCTGGATCTTGAAGGGCATCTTGCCCCGGCGGCCGTACTCGTCGCAAAAGCCCCGCAGCCACGCCCGGTTCATGGTGAAAATGTCGTCGATAAAATAAATGCTCTTGGCGCCGAAAACGTCCCGCACGTGCTCGACTTCATCGAGCACGTTGGAAGCGCTCCGGTAGCGCATGTTCTCGCCCAGGTCCTTGTTCTGATCGATCTTCACTTCGTTCGAGCAATAAGAGCAGCGGTACGGGCACCCTCGCGTCGCCATGAGCGAAGCTTCGCCTCCCGTCCGCCGGAGGATGTCGCGGAAGTCGAAAAGGTCGTGATCAGCCATGGGAAGCGCGTCGATGGGATCGGGAAGAAGCGCCATGGGGTTCTGGCGAATTTCCCCGGATGGGAGTTTTACCCAGAAGCCGCCCACATCGGCGTGGTTTTTATTCCCCGCGAGGCGATTCACGTACTCAGGGAGCGTTTCCTCCGCTTCGCCTAGGCAAATGGCATCGACGGGGGCGGATTCGAAGACATCTCCCTTTACCAACGTCGGGTGGATACCGCCCGCGAGGAGATGAACTTCGGGCATCTCCTCTCGCACCCACTGGAGTGGTTCCCTCACGTAGCGCCACTGGCCGGAGGTGGAACTCACCGCCAGGAGATTGGTTTTGCGGCGATGGATTTCTTCCAGAAACGCCTCGCGCGTGGGCATGCAATCCAAATGGATCAAGTCCGTCGTGTGGCCGGCCTTTTTGAGGACCGCCGAGAGCGACGCGATGCCGTACTGGTAGTGGTGCCAGGTCTTGCAGAAGACGTCGGGGTAGAGGAAGGTGACGTGCATCGCTAAACCTACGCCGCCGGGGAGAGGGAAATGGCCCCAATGGTGTCCTGCCGCTTGGCCAGCAGGTCCACGTCTTCGGTGGCCCTGGTTTCCGTCGAAAGATGGGGCTGGGCCCAGCCCGCCCAGGCCCAATTGGCATGGCCTTCGACGGGTTCCGTCGCGAAGATGATTTCCGCCGGGCCGCCGCCGTAATCCGAAAGATCGACCTCCACGTCCACCCACCGGCGATCCTCGGGTTTCTTAGCGGGGTGGAGTTCTCGCTCGAAAATTTTTTTCCGCATCCGCCAGGGGCGCTTCAAATACAGGGTGAAACGCACGCCGTCGGCCTTTTCCTGCTTCCAAACGAGCGGATTGATGGCGATGGCCGTCCGAAGACGCGTCCCCGGTTGGAGGTTCACGCGGAAGCCGGCTTCCGCGGCCGGATGCTCGAAGAGGACGAACCGCCGTACGTCGCCGATATTGAAGCTCTGGATCGAGAGGTTCTTGCGGGACTCGCCGCCCGCCCGTGCTTCCGTCAGCTGGGAAAGGAAATCGTGATAACCCCGCTGGTTGCGGCGGAAAACGTTCGTCGTGATGGAGGCCTCGAACTTCTGTCCCATGCGCGTCAAATCTTCCGGCGAGAGGGTTGGAAGATCGAGAACGGACTGGAACTTGTGGAGTTCGGCCTCGAAGAAGTTCGAGAAAGTCCGCTCGGAGAGCCGCTCAGCAATCACCGTCTGATCGCGCATCCAGCCGTTCGAGAGCGCGTCCCTATAGAGCTGAGTGCCGGGATAGGGATAGAAGACGCAGACGTTGGAGAAATCCGGGTCCAGTTCCTTGTGGAAAGTGATCGTGTCCTCGATGTCGGCCACCGTCTCGCCGGGAAAGCCGATCTGGTAGAAGGCCCAGGTTTTCACGCCGTAACTCTTGCAGAGGTCGAAGGCCTCGATGATCCGGCGGTTGGACATGCGGCGGTTCAGGATGTCCCTGCGCACCCGCTCCGAACCCGATTCGACTCCGGCGTGAATGAGGGTACACCCAGCGTCGGAGAGCATCTGGATGTATTCCGGCTTGGCCTGCTCGACCCGCATCAGGAAGCTGAATTCGATCCCCACTTCCCGTTTCCAGCGGTGGGCAAATTCCTCGATCCAGCTCCGCTTGGAGATAAATACTTCGTCGAAAAACTGGATGTGCTTCAGGTTGTACTTGGGAATGATGTGCCGGGCCTCGTCGATGACCGACTGTACGGAGCGCTTGCGGTAGATTTCCTTGGGACCGCCGTAGTTCTCGAAGTACCAGCGGTTGCAGCAGTAGTGGCAGTCGTACGGACAGCCGCGCCCCGAAAGCATGAGGGCCGCGTTCTGCCCGTGGCCGTAGACGATGGTGTGAAAATCAAAGATGTCCCGGTCCGGATAAGGAAGCGCGTCCAGGTTGCTATTAAGCGGGTTCTTTGCGTTGCGAATGATTTCGCCCCGGTGGCGGGCCCAAAGCCCTTCGATCGCGTGGGTGGGCTCGCCGTGTTCGAGGGCAGCGAGGAGGTCGAGCGCCGGCTTCTCCCCTTCCCCGATGCATGTCCAATCGACGTGCTCGGATTCGAGCATCACGGAATCGGGGGCCATCATGGCGTGGAAACCGCCCACGATGATCGGGAGCCCTGTCTCTTCCTTGATCCACTGGGCGTAGCGCTTGGTTTCGCCCCACATGTTGGTGACGGTGGAAAAGCCGATCGCCTGGGCGCGGAAATCCGAGATTTTGCGGAGAAGCTCTTCTTTCTCGATCTCTCGGACGAGGTGGAGGAGACTTACTTCGTGACCGGCTTTCTTGAGGGAACTGGCCACGTAACCGACCCCGAAGTTGTAGGTCGGGTTGTCGTAGGCGCCCGGATAATCCGGGTAGATGAAGAGGAACCTCATCGGCCAGCCTCAAGAAGGATCGGGTTGCCGAAGTAGGAAGAGCAGTAGGCGTTGCTGCCGGAAAGGGCGCGGGTGCGGAAAACGAGATCGACTTTCTTGCCCGCGAGTTCCGAGAGGTCCACGTCGCAATCGATCCAGGCCCGGTCCTCGTTCTTTTCGCGCGGGGCCATCTGGCGGGAGAAAAGGGCCCTCTTGTTCCAGAGTCCCCACCGGGCCTCGATGCTGAATTCGACGCCGCTCGCGTGGCGGTCCCAATCTTCCATGCTGAGGGCGATTCCGAAACGGAGGCGCGAACCAGGCCGCACGTTTACGTGATAGCCCACTTCGCCGTTCGGATGGACGAGCAGGGCCGCCCGGGTGTCCGTGTGGATTCGCACGAGCGAGGCGCCGATGAATTCGGGATTCGGCACCCGGACGCGGGCGTTCGGAAGTTCTTCGAAGAAATCGAAGTAGGAACCAAGCCGCTGGCGGCGCTTCTGTTCGTTGATCTTGCGGGCTTCGGCCGAGAATTCGTAAAAAAGCTCCGCGAGGCGCTGCTTGCTGATGGTGGGGAGGTCCATGAACCCTACGTGGCCGAAGTAGGAATCGTGGGTGTGCTCTTTCAAATACCCGCGCTCGACGCAGACTTCGTGGAGCTTCGTGCCCGGGAAGGGTGTGAACTTGAATACGAGGGAGCTATCGGGCTTCACCTTCTGGAGCATACCGATCGACTTGCGGATGCTCTCTTCGGTCTCCCCCGGGACGCCCATGATGTTGTAACTGACGGTCTCGATCCCCACCTCGTCGCAGTAGCGATAGGCGTTGATGATCTGCTCGTCGGAGAGATTGCGGTTCATCACTTCCCGGCGGATCACCTCGTCGCCCGATTCCATGGCGATGATGGCCTGGTAGCAGCCGGCATCCGCCATGCGGCGCGCCGTCTCCCGGTCGAAGGTCTGCATCTGCACCTGCACGCTGAACGGGAGGCCCACGTTGTCGCGGTAGGCCTCCAGGAAGGGGAAGAACCAGGCCTTGTTCTCCGTGATGATGTCGTCCGAAAAAGTCACGTAGCGGGCGCCCGGGTGCCGTTCGCAAGCCTGCACGAGTTCGCCGATAACATTCTCGATGGAACGCTGCCGGATGAACCGGCCGTTCCCCTGGTAGACACGCATGAGGGCTTCGTTCGAACAATAGGTGCAGCGGTACGGGCAGCCACGGGACGTCATGACGGAAAGATTCCCGCCCATGTCGGCAAGGGCCTTGTCGTAGTCGTAGTATTCCCGGTCGGGATACGGCAGTTCATCGAGCGGGCTAATAAGCGTCCGCTCCGGGTTCTTGATGATCCCGCCGTCCTTATCCCGGCACCAGATGTTCTCGATCTTTTCGACCGGGCTTCCGTTTTCGAGGGCGCGAACGACGTCCCGGAGGGCGTACTCGCCTTCGCCCCGGCAAATCCAATCCACGTCGGGACAGGAAATGCACTCTTCGGGAGCGAGGGTCGGATGGATGCCACCCGCAATGATGGGACGGGGAAATTCTTCCTTGATCCAGCGGCAGAGCTGTTTCACATACCGCCACTGGATGTAGACGCTCGAAAAGGCCACGAGGTCGGGATTAAAGCCCCCGACTGCTTCCAAAAACGCTTGTTTGTTCAGCTCTTCGACGGGAAGGAACCAGGTCTGGTGGCCTTCCCGCCTTAAAACAGCGGAAAGGGAGCCGGTGCCGATGTAGTAATAAATCGGCGTGTGGGTATCGATGTTCGGATAGACGAAGAGGACCCGCATGGCGCCCCTGCCCTCTCTACACAATCCTGCCCCGGGCGGCCCTCGCGCCGGAAGCCTTTAAGCTGCTGCCGAATCGCAGCGAATTTTACCCGCCCGGGGGTCAAAAACAACGCACCAGGAAACCGCAGAGAAGCCATCTAGGGACATCTCCGCGACCCGTGACACGAGTTACGCCTATCGATCTCGAATGTCCCGTGGCCAATCGGAAGGCATACCACCCCGATAAGGCGAAAATTTGAGCACAATTGCCGTTCCGGCAAATCCGCAGGCCCGTGGGTTAAAAGAGTTTAATAAAAATCATTCCGGCTTTTATTGACTCCCAGCAAACGCAGCCGCCAAGTTTCACAAGCGCGCGAGAAGGCCGGGCGATTTCCCAGCATATCGGCCCGCGGCTTGCATCCGCGCGGGGCGCCCTTAAACCAAAACTCGACCGAGTAACAACCCAATGACCGTCAACCTATCCCCAACCAAATTCCTTCTTGGATGCTGCGGCGCGGCCATCCTCATTCTCGTTTATGGCTCTTTCGCCCAAATCTCCCCTTCCCTGGTGGCCATCGAAGTTTTCGCCACGATCCTGGGCCTCTTCCTGCTGGGTTCTTTCAAGTACCGCCTGGACAAGAACGCCCTCACATACGGGATGGGGATCGTGATCTTCGCCACCTTTTGGCCCATCTGGTGGCCCACTTCGGCTTTAAAGCAATCCCTGGCGCAAGAGGGGACGGGCGCTCTCTTGAGTTTCTTCGGGAGACACTTCCTCACCCTCCACGGGCTCGATCACCTCTTTCACGCCGATACGATGCTCTTCATCCTGGGCCTAACGCTTTTCGTCTGCGTCATTGCCCAGACCCGCTTGCTCGAAGAAATCTGTTTCGCCGTCCTGAACAAAATGAAGGGGAACGTGGTCCCCACCATCGCGATCCTGACCGGCATCGTCTCCTTCGCCTCGGGAATCCTGGATGGCGTTTCCATGATCGGCCTGACGATCCGCATCCTGGTGATGATCCTCTTTATGTCGCGGGCCAAGGACGATGCGGTCATCTACGTGGTCATGGTCTCGACGGTCGTGACGACCGTGTGCGGAATGTGGCTGGCCTACGGCGAGCCGCCGAACCTCATCATGAAGGCCAATCTCCATCCTCATTTGGATGACGCCTTCTTCCTCCGGTACTGCGCCCCTGCTGCTCTGGCCAGCTACTTCGTCGTCGCCTTCAACCTTCGCAAGAAACTAAAAGGGAGGAAAGTCGATACCGAGAACATGGACATCCTGGACGCCCACGCCGCCGACGTCCGTTTCCTCCAGGCCGCCCGCCATGGAGAAGTGCTCATCCCCACCGAGTTCGTCGATCACCACAAGGAAGAACTGGGCGAGCACTACGACGCCATCGAAAAAGGCCTCCATCGGGGCGAACCCTTGGGGCTTACGCTCGTCAAAGAGAAAATCCCGCAGACGCTCCGGCGAAAGCTCCTGGGGCTCTATCTCTCCGACAATCTCGCAGAGGAACTGGACACCCACTACGAGCACGCAGCGCGCGGCGACAAGGGAACCGGGGACGAATGGGCGGCCAAAGTGAAGCGGACGTTCCGCTCCATGCACAAGGACAAGGTGCGGGCCCAACGCATCGGCGCCCTGGCGTTCATCCCCTTTATCGGCTTTCTGGCGTGGCACGCCTTGAATCACGAAGTCCCGCTGTTCCTGGCCTCTTTCGCGGGGTTCGCCGTCGCGTTCACTGGCATCGTCCTTCTGCCCAAGACTCGCTCGCTGGCGCTGCACGAAGCCAAGCACGAATACATGGAGTACCTTTTCCTCATTCCGCTTTTCTTTTCGATCTCGCTCCTCCAGAAGGTCGGGTTTTTCGACCGGATCTCGGACCTCTTGCACCACGGTATTAACGCCTGGGGCCCCTCCCACGTGGCCTATGTCCAGTACATGGGGGCGACGGTCCTTTCCGCCATCCTGGACAACAACGTGGTGGCCGACTTCGCAAGCCATGCCCTGCACGACCTGGAACTCAGCATCCTCCACCTCTTCGCCATGGCCCAGATTGCGGGTTACGCCGTGGGCGGCTGCTGGACCCACATCGGCTGCGCCCAATCCGTCGTGGCCTATGCCTTCATCCAGCGGGAGGTCGACTCGGGCTACACGCCCGTCCAGTGGATCAAGGCCATGACCCCCGTGATCCTGGAAATCTGCGTGTTGATGATCGTGATTATCTATGGAGAGGGGATGCTGCTGGAATTTCTCCATTAATGAGAGGCGGCAAACGTGCGCCCACCGATCTTCCTGAATTTGTTGACAATTTTTCCCCAATGCGGCTAGGGTTGGGGGCCCGAAATTTCGGGCCGATGCTGAGAATCGGAGTTTGAGATGAAGCGCACCTTTCAGCCCCACAACGTCAAGCGCGCGCGAAAGCACGGATTTAGGGCCCGGATGGCCACGGTCGGCGGACGCAAGGTCATCAAGCGCCGCCGCGCCCAAGGCCGCAAACGCCTCTCCGTGCGGCTTCCCGCCAAATAAGACAGGGCCCAGGCGGCTTCTATCTCCCAATTGGGGACGTGAACGCGGAACCCAGAAAACGCGCCCGTCGCGGTGCGGATCCTCGTATTGGATCGTCGCGGGACTTTGAAAAAGCCCTCAAGGGCGGCGTCCGCCGTTCGGGGCCCGGATTCGCCATCGTCGCGGCGCCGAACGAAACGGGCCACTCGCGCCTGGGATTCATCGTCGGCGCCGCGTGCGGCAATGCCGTGCGCCGCAACCGCTTCCGGCGCCTTGCCCGGGAGTGCTTCCGCCTCCATCCCACGAGCTTCGCGGGAGCGAAGGATTTCATCGTGATCGCCCGGGGGCGCATCCAGCCCCGTCCGACTGGAGAGCTATGGTCCGAACTTCGCCGCACCGCCGAAGCGGCCGGCCGCGAACTCGATGCGCGGGCGAGCCGCCCCCCACCGGGAGGCAAGCCGTGAACGCTTTTGCCTCCCGCGTACTGCTCGCCTTGATCCATCTCTACAGGCTCGCGCTCTCGCCGTTCCTGGGCGGACAATGCCGTTTCCACCCCACCTGCTCGCGCTACGCGGAAGAAGCCATCCGCCTCCACGGACCCTGGCGGGGAACGGGACTGGCGCTGGCCCGCATTCTTCGGTGCCACCCGTTCGCGGACGGGGGAACCGATCCAGTTCCTGCTTCCGGAGAAGCCCATTCGTGATAAAAGAAGACCAGAAAAGAGTATTTTTCGCGATCGGCCTGATTTTCTTCGTAATGATCGGCTGGTCCTATCTCTACCAGAAGATCTACCCGCCTCCGCCGCCGGGCCAGGAGCAAATCGCCGCGGAGAAAGGAACCGGAAAACAACCGGCGGACAAGGCGGCGGCCGTGCAGGACGGCAAAACTCCCGCCGGACCTTCGGCAATACCGGATACGGCACAAGCTGGCGCCCTCTCCGCGACCAACGCTCCCGAGAAGGAAATTCTCATCGAAACCCCGCTCGTCAAAGCCCGCATTTCGACGCGCGGAGGGAAGCTGACGCATTGGGAACTCAAGGAGCACCTCGACGACGCCCAGAAAAACCCCTACGAAATGGTAGGTGGAGTTTTCACGGAAGGCCCCATATCCAGTTCGCTGGAAGTTCCAGGTACAAAGATCTCCGACAAGGACCTCGTATTCGAGTACACCGGGCCGGACACCCTGGAACTTCAGAGCGCCGACCGCCGTTCCGTCGTCCTCACGTGGTCGGGGCCTCCCGGCATCCGGTGGACGAGGGAAATCTCCTTCACCGGAGACAACTACGGCATTTCCATAAAGGAACGAGCCGAATCGGTGGCCGGTCCGCAAGGCGCTGCCCGCTTCTCCCTGGCCAGCCGCTTGGAGGCACACGAAAGCAACGGCGGCCGGGCCGGAGCCGGGCCCCTCGCCCTTCTCTCCTCTCAGGGGAAATTGCAAAAGAAGGAACCCAAGGACCTTTTCGAAGACAAGGAATCCGTGAGCGCCGACCCGTTCGATGGATGGCTCGGGCTCGGCCTGCATTACTTCCTCTTCGCCTGGGCCCCGGAGGGCGTTCCCTTCGCCAAGGCAAGTCTGGAAGCCACCGGCGAAAAGGCCCTCTCCCTCTCGGTCGTTCTTCCCGAACGCAACCTCGCGCCGGGCGGCTCGATTGAAGAGAGCGTCTATCTCTTCCTGGGCCCCAAGGACCGCGACCGCCTCGAAGCGGCGGGGCACGGCCTCAAAGCGGCCCTCGACCTCGGTTTCTTCGCGGCCATCGCCCGCGCCCTCCTCTGGGTGCTCGTGCACATAGACCGTTTCGTGAGCGATTACGGCTGGTCGATCATCCTCCTGACCGTCTTGGTGCGGCTCCTCATGTTCCCCCTCTCGGTCTGGCAGTTCCGCAGCATGAAGGCCATGCAGGTCATCCAGCCGCAGCTCAAAGTCATCCGGGAAAAATACAAGGACGACATGGCCCGCCAGCAGCAGGAGATGATGAACCTCTACCGCCAGCACAAGGTCAATCCCTTCGGCGGGTGCCTCCCCATGCTGGCCCAAATTCCCATCTTCCTGGGTCTCTACATGGCGCTTTCGAGTGCCATTGAACTGCGCCACGCGGCCTGGGGCCACACGTGGATTCACGACCTCGCGCTAAAGGACCCCTATTACGTCTTGCCCGTGCTGATGACAGCCTCGACCTATTTCTCCATGAAACTGACGCCCAATCCGAGCGCCGACCCGACGCAGCAGAAGATCATGCAGCTCATGCCGCTCATGTTCTTCTTCCTGTTCCTCAACATGCCGGCCGGCCTCATGCTGTACTGGACGGTGAGCAACGTCCTCTCCATGGGCCAGCAGGTCTGGATCAACCGTACCGCCAAGGCCCAAACGCCGGCGTTGGCTGGCGCGGCTTCCGGCGCCACCGCGCAGGCGCCTTCTTCCAACGAACAATCTGCCGGCCGCGAAAAGCGGCGCGGCAAAAAGCGAGGATAGAGAATCATGGAACCCGTCGAGCGAAGTGGAAAAAATCCCGAGGAAATCCTCAAGGCCCTTTCCCGTGAGTGGGAATGCCTGCCGGAGGACATCAAGCACGAAGTCGTACAGGAAGGGGCGCGGGGCGTCATGGGAATCGGCGCAAAGGACTACGTGCTGAAGGCCTGGCCCCCCAGCAACGCGACCCTTCAGCCGCCTCCCCGCCCCGCGGCCTCCGAGAAA
>JBFLVN010000063.1:0-15166 GCA_040758475.1 Bdellovibrionota bacterium | reverse complement strand
GGAGTTGGGGTGGAAGAGATAGCCGTCCTGGTCGGGGGGAAGGTCGTGGACCTTGAGTAATCTCCCCACCCACAGGCCGGCCTTGGCGAGCGGCGCGGGAACGCGCACGACGGCGGACTTGGATTCCGCCTCATCGATCATGGCTTTGACGATTTCGAGCTGCGTGGAAGGCGCGCGGCAGGAAATGTTGAACGCTTCGCCCACGGCCTCGGGGCGATCGCCTGCGAGCAGGAATCCCTGGAGCACGTCTTCGAGCAGGACGAAATCGCCAGGAGTGGAGCCATCCCCGATCACGCCCACGGATTTCCCATCCAGGACGCGGTCCATGAGCTCTAAGAGCGGGCGGTGGTTGTAGAAACCCCGGCCGCAAATCGTAGGCATTCGCAGGGCGGAGCAGGGCACGCCCGTATCCTTGTGGAACCGCCAGAGCATTTGTTCGCAGATGAGTTTGTGACGCCCGTACCAGCCGACGGGCTCGTCGGTGGGCGCCGTTTCGGGAGCGGGGAGGGGGGGCCTCGTCCCATAGATTTCGATGGTGGAGGTGTGGATAAAGCGCGCGACCTTGGCGGCGAGGCTCTCTTCGAGGAAATTCTCCATGCCACCGATGTTGATGGCGTAACGCTCGGCCTCGGGACGTTTCGAGAGAGACTGGACGAAGGCGATGTGGAAAACGCGCCCCACGCCTTCGAGGGCCTTTCGGACCTCTTCGCGATTGCGCATGTCGCCTTGAACGAACTCCGCCTCGGCCGGGCAATTGCTCGTCTTCTGCACGTCGAAAATGCGGACCTGGCGGCCCAGGCTTAATAGCGCTTTGGCTAAATTACCGCCTAGGTATCCGCCGCCGCCTGTCACAAGATCGATTGGCATGGTTTTCAATGGCCCTTATGGGAAAACGCTACTATACTTTGGACTGTCCGGTGCTGGAAAACCCCAGGAGCGTTGACCCTTGAGTTCTCCCAAGGACGACGAATCGATAGCCCGCGAGAGAGCCGGGAATCTCTTCCAAGAGGCCTACCGCGCCCAGATGGGCGGCGACCTGGAGCGGGCCGTCCAGCTCTACAAGGAATCCATCGCCCTCTGGCCCACGTCTGAGGCCCACACCTTCCTGGGCTGGACTTACTCCATGCAGGGGCTCGTGGACGACGCCATCGCCGAGTGCGAAAAAGCCATCGAGATCGATCCCGAGTTCGGCAATCCCTGGAACGACATCGGCGCCTACTACATCCAGAAGAACGAGCACGACCGGGCCATCGAGTACCTCGAACGGGCCAAGAAGGCCGAACGCTACGAGGCGCGCGCCTTTCCCTACTGCAACCTGGCCCGCGTCTGGATGCACAAGGGGATGATGCGAAAGGCCCTGGAAGAACTTGAAGAGGCCATTCGGATCGACCCGAGCTACAAGCTCGCCCGCCGCCTCCACGAAAAAGTGAAGTACGAGCTCAACTGACGGGCTCACCCCGTTATAGCGATTTACCGGCCATCCTCCATTGAGCCCGCTTTTTTTAGCGGTTAAATCCCTCCGGGCGAATCCGAAGACCGGATCGCCACATCGTATAGAGTCGAGGGGAGTCTTCATGCCGGATGAAATGTTCAACGTGGTCGTCGTGGGGGGCGGGCCAGCCGGAGTATCCGTCGCGGCCGAAGCCCTGCAAGCGGGGATCGACCGGGTGCTCGTGCTCGAAAAAGGCGACACCCACAACTACATGATCAACAAGCTCTACACCGTGGGCAAGCGGGTCGATACGGTGTGGAAGGGGATCGATGCGAAGCCCGAGGGAATCCTCTACATCACCCCCGGCAACCGGGAGACCTACCTCCACACGATGGAGGAGTACATCCAGAAGTACAACGTCCAGATCCGCTACAAGCAGGACGTCTGGCAGATCAAGCGGGCCGACGACGGCAGCTTCAATATCAACGTCGGGCCCAAGGAAATCATCAAGTCGCGCACCGTCGTTCTCGCCATCGGCGTCATGGGGCGCCCGAACAAGCCGAGTTATCCCATTCCGCCCGCGCTCAAGGGCCGGATTCACTTCGATCTGACTTCCGCCAACCTGAAGGGCGCTCGCGTCCTGGTGATCGGCGGGGGCGATACGGCTTCCGAAGCGGTCCAGTACCTCCAACCCGACAATCAGGTCGTCTTCTCCTACCGGCAGGCCAAGCTCTCGCGGATGAACGAGATCAACGAGAAAATTCTCCTGGAATTGGGCCGCAAGAAAGAAGCGGAGCTTTGGTACCCCTCCGACGTCGAAAAGCTCGAAGCCACGCCCGACGGCAAGTGCAAGGTGATTTTCAAGGATGGTTCCAAGGGATCGGCCAAGGAAGAAACCTTCGACCACGTCGTCTATTGCCTGGGGGGCAGCTCGCCCACGGGCTTCCTCAAATCCATCGGTCTCGAATTCAACTCCCAGTTCCCGCAGGTCAATCCCGACACCCACGAGACGGACATTCCCGGCCTCTACCTCGCGGGCGACCTGGCCCTGGAAGGGAAGGGGTCCATCACGACCGCTTTCAACACGGGCCGCCGCATCGTGGAAAAGGGCCTGTGTGTCGATCACTTCTCCTGCACCATCACCCCCGCCGGGGAAGTCCAAGGCCCGGCGAAGCAGGAGTAGGAATTATTTCGCGCCAGCGTCTTCTAGGAGCTTGATGATCTCCATGTGCCCGGCCATTCGGGCGATATCGATCGCTGATGCGTCAGCGTAGCGGACCATGTTTCCTGGCTTGCAATTTTCCGCGCCTTGATTCGAAACCGCCGCTCCGGCTTTTGCGTTTTTAATTGTTGTTGTAATAAGTTGCTTCCCAGCAGCCTTCTTTAATTTGGATTTTTCAACTCTCGCCCCTGCCGCTAGCAGGAATTTGACGGCTTCAGTTTGTCCTTCTTCTGCCGCCAATTTAAGGGGAGTGGCATCGCATCCGTCCCGCCCTTCGACGGAAGCGCCTGCTTTCAACAGCTGCTCAATGACTTTTGTGTGCCCCGCAGCCGCCGCCCGGATGATTGGAGAGGACTTGCAATCTTGAACGCTTGCAAGGGGCGCCTTGTTTTCGAGAAGAACGCGGACGACTTCTTCGTGGCCCTCAAATGCCGCTTCGGATAGCGCCGTCTCGCCGACCTCGTTTTCCACTCCAATGTCAGCTCCTGCTTCGAGAAGAATCTTGACGATTTCCATATTCCCTTTTTGGGAAGCTCTAAGAAGCGCTGTTTGTCCGAAATCATCTTGAGCGTTGAGAAAGGCTCCTTTACGAGCCAGCATTCGGGCGATTTCTGCCGACTCATTCCGGGAAGCTTCGAGGAACGGGGTATCTCCGAAATCGGACCGCGCTTCGATGTCGGCGCCATGGGCCAGCAAGATCGAGACGGGCTCGGGATTTTCATGCGCAATTGCCCAGTGGAGAGGAGTCCGGCCGTTTTCGTCGCGCGCATTTGGATCGGCACCTTCTCGAAGTAGGCGCATTATGGATTCTTGATGGTTTGGGAAAACGGCCCAGTGAAGGGGAGTGGTTCCTGGATCGGCTTTGGCCAAATATCTCAGAACCATCATGTCATAATTCCAAATATTCCAAAATAACAATAATCCAAAGAGCGCAAAAGAGACGCGTGAGAGGTGGGTGGCCTTTCGCATGTGACCTAACTTGGGTTCTAACTTCTGCTCGTCTCCTCCAAGCGGAGTGGCGCAAGTGGGGCAGCGCTGGGCGGTCAATTCGCCCATGCGTTTTTCGCAGGCGGGACAGCGAACTTGCCGGGTAAAGCGAGCAAAGGCATCGAAAAGAACCGCTAGTGGAATTAGCGCCAGTGGTAGAAAAAAGGAGAAAAGATCGGGCGGCCAGAGCAAACCCAGGGTTAATAGAGTTAGGTGGATTGTTGTCCCTGTTAATACAATACCGGCAATCAACCGGAAGGGAACAGCCCATTTGAGGGCTTTGAGTGACCGTCTTTGATACTCTCTTTCGATCTCGGCAAATTGTTCGAGGGGTTGCGGCGTCCTTTGGAATCTCTGGGCTTTCCTCGGATCGAGAGTAAGATCACATTGTGGGCAGAAAGCGTAGCGGGACGTGCTGGGTGTCAAGCGATGGGAACACGCTGGGCAGCGGTAGAGATACCAAGAGGCTAAGAGATAAGAAGACATAGCAATGATGATGGATGACCATGCTGCTTCCGATGTTTTGGTTTTGGGGAGGAGGAGTCCCAGATTTTCTCCAAAACTAAAAAGGAAGAACACGAGAATACAGAAGCCGGCCAAAGAGTTTAATACTATGATTCGCCGACGATAGGTGCGTTGGAAATTCAGTATTTGCTCTTGCGTATTCATACGCTTTGGAGTTGGGTGAATAGCTTGAATCAAGACCACCCAAGCATATGGGTTCTATCGAGCAATGCAATCGCGGCTTGCCAGAGTGTGCAAATCGGCTAAAGGGAGAGTCCTAAGTGCGAGAAACTCATGGCTGATCCCCTCAAAACCGGCCTCGTCCTTTCGGGTGGCGGGGCCCGCGGCGCCTACGAAGTGGGCGTCCTCAAATACATCCGCGAAGAACTGGGGGGCGGCGCGCGCTTCGATGTTTACAGCGGAAGTTCCGTGGGGGCCATCAACGCCGCGTTCATGGCGGCGCGGGCGGACAAGCCCGAAACCCAGGTCCAGGATCTCGAAAAAGTCTGGCTCGAACTCCAGATCGGAAAGCACATCAAGTACGGCCTTTTGCGCCTCCTGCGCCTTCCGCTTCTCCTCTTCGGCCGCGTGCCGGTCATGGGCGAAGAGATCACGCACGTGGCGCTGGGGGAGAGTTTTTTCGACACCCAGGAACTCACCCGCCTCGTCCACGGCAGCACGACGTGGCACCACATCGCCGACAACCTCAGAGGAGGGCACTTCCACGCTCTCTCGGTCACGGCCACCGACGTCCACACGGGGAACGGTACGGTCTTCGTAATGAAGCAGGGGGAACTGGCCGTCTGGAGCAGCGATCCCCGGAGCCGGGCGGTCGTGACGACCATCCAGGCCCAGCACGTGCTAGCGAGCGCCGCGATCCCGTTCTTCTTCCCGCTCGTCGTCATCGCGGGAAAAGTCTATTGCGACGGGGGAATGCGCCAGACGACGCCCATCGGCCCGGCCCTTCGCCTGGGGGCGGACCGCCTCTTCGTCGTCCGCCTCAAGGCGGGAAAGGAAAAGCCGGTCCATTTCGGAACCAAGCGCGCCCAGCCTTCGCCGGCCTTCCTCGTGGGCAAGATGTTCAACGCCCTTTTCCTCGACCAGCTCGATTACGACCTGGACCGGCTCGACCGGATCAATACGATCCTGGCCGCCGGGGAGAAGGCCTTCGGCTCCGTTTTTTACGACCGGCTTGCCGACGTGACCGAAGCCCAGCGGGGCATGGCGTGGCGCCGGGTGGATACGCTCATCGTCGAGCCTTCCCAGGATTTGGGGCGCATCGCAGCCCAGCTCGTCCGGGACAAAACCTGGCGCAAGGGCCTTCCCTGGACGTGGCGGCTCATCATGGCCTACCTCGATTCGGGGCGGCCGGAGGAATCGGACCTCCTCTCCTACCTCCTCTTCGACCGGGGCTATACCTCCCGCCTCATCGAACTGGGTTACGAGGACGCCAAAAGCCACCGGGAGAAAATCTGCCGGTTTTTCGAGGGAGCGGGCCACAAGGTGGCGTGCCCGTGAGCCATGTCACGCGTTAACTGATTTGTCCGTCACCCGCTGTCTCGTTTTTTCTGGAACTACTGGGCGCGCTCCGAGCGCGTGCTAGACTCCCCGCCGAAGTTGCACGCCTTGCCGGGGAGGAACCATGAATCAGACCAGCCGTCGCGATTTCCTGCACGTCGTAGGAGCCGGAATCCTTGCCGCGCCGTTCTTGGCGCCGTGGATCGTTCCGGCGGGGACGCTCGATCTTTCGGGAAAACCCTTCAAGGGGAGCCTCCTTGGGACCAAATACGAGGGGATGGAGACGACGGCCGCGGAAGTCCAGCATGCGTATTTCGCCGATGAGAAGTGGGAGAAGAAGGCGCCCGCCTTCATGGAGTACAACGCCGCGCGCGAGGACAACAACGCCAAGCGCTCCGAGATGAATCTCAAAAAGCACGATCCCCAGATCCAGATCGGGGGGAACCGGGCCGAACTCACCGTGGATTTCAAGAACAAGGCGCTCGATCCCAAGGACCTCCACCCCCACGCCGCCGGCCACTGGTGGAGCTGGTTCGAAATCTGGGACAACGCCAGCGACCCGGCCTGGATTTTTGTCCACGAGCCGGCCGAGGGAGAGACGCGCTGGGGCAAGGCGGGCGTGGATTTTGGCGCCCAGCTTTTCCTCAAGAACCCTCTCAAGGGGAACCTCATCCGGGTCCGCGCCTACTGCGTAACCCACGGCCTCTATACGAAATATTTCCCGCTGTAAGCGGGTAGGAATCTAAAAATCACGAAAAGGGGAGGGGACGCCCCATGCGACGATACGGAAAAATTTGTTTTGCTGGAATGATGCTTCTGGCGGTAGCGGCCGTGCCGCTCTTTCAATCCTGCGGCGGAAGCGATGCTGTAGCCTTCGATTTGTTCGTGGATGCTCTGATGGGTGACGACGCCAACGACGGCACCCAGACCGATCCTTTCAAAACCATCACCCACGCCCTCTCGGTCGCTGAAAGCGGCGATCTGATCAAGGTAGCTCCGGGAACGTATAATGCTGGATTGGGGGAAATTTTCCCGATTCAATTGGTGGCGGGCGTATCCCTGATCGGCGACGTGCCGAATAAAGGTGACGGCACCACGGCGACCACGATCCAGGGGGCAGCTGACAGTGGCGGCGGGAATTTCCGGACCCTCGTAGGGGCGGACGGTGCTTCCATCGCCGGGTTTACGATCATCGCGGGTACGACGAATGGGTATTATGGCTTTGCCACGGGCGCTACGGACGTGATCGTCGCGAACAACACGTTCAGCGGGTCTTATGGTGGGATTGATCTCGACTCCAGCAATACGGCGCAGATCGAAAGAAACGTTTTCGAGACGGACAGCTACGGATGCAGCGGAGTGGGCGACCCCACCATTGAGAATAATGAGTTTGTAGACGGGGCTTTTGGTATCGACCTCCTGGGGGATTCCGCTGCCGTTTTGACCAACACCTTCGCGGACGTTTCGACCGGTATCCTGACGCAAAATGGCGTGGATGCCTTGATCGAGGGGAATACTTTTACGGCAAATTCCTATAATCCCGCCGTCAATATCCAGTTTGACGGAGCACCCACGCTTCGGGACAACGATTTTCAGCAAACTTCTGGAACGGTGATTTCTATCAGTGATAGTGCCGCGCCGGATCTGGGGACAGGAGCCGACGCCGGGGGCAACGTTTTTGGCGCGAATACGGCGGTTATGGCCATCAATTCGAACACCTCCGCCGACGTGAACGCCATCGGGAATACTTTCCTTCCGGCCACGCCTGTTTGCGGGGACGACATCCTGACGCCGGGTGACGGGGTCGTCGTCTGGGGCGCCGGGGCAGACCAGCAATGCCCGTTCCCGGTGGCCGTGACGGCAAGCGACCAGACCGTTTCACTCCGGACGGTCGTGACGGTTGCTACGGCCAAGATCGAATCGGCCGGCTGGCTCGCTATTTACACGGATAGCGGAAACGCCCCCGACGCCCTTCTCGGCAAGGCGCAAATATCCGCCGGAACGACCTCGAACATCACGGTAGAGTTCGACACGGACAAACGGATTTTAACGACCCAGGACTTGTGGGCCCGGCTTCACATCGATGGGGGTGCTATCGGAACGTTCGAGCCTGGTACCACGGATACGCCGGTCCTGGACGTCGATGAAGTCGAGGTACGGGACAAATTTGCGGCGACTGTCGGCACGGGTGCCAATGAACCAGCCGACGTGCGGGTGACACTCGCGATTAACGGCACGTCCGATTACGTTTGGGCGGCGCCGTTCCCCTCCACGTGGGCGAATTATATTTCGTTTCCTACTACTTCTCCTGACAACAGAGATCCCACGGTGACACTGGCGACGACCACGGCTCCCTATTACCGATTCGAGATCGTGAATAGCGGGGGCAGTTCCCATCCCTTTCAACTGGTTTTCAATAGTGGCGGGGACACGGTGCTGCTCGGCCAGTCAGCGGCGGGCACTATGGAAGCCGACGCGGAAATTAATTGGCAGGAAGTAAATTCCACCACGGTCCGTTTTAGCGTGGATGATACTTTCGGCGGCGCCAGCGGCGTGAACGCTTACCGCTGCGGCGTGCATACAGGAATAATGCGCGGGACGATTGCTTACGACTGATTACATCATCCGCACGATGAGCCACCCGAAGGCGGGGCCTACGAAATAACGCATGAGCCATTGCGCGGGCTTGGGGATATCGGCGTAAAGCTCGTCTAAAAAGTTATCGTAAGTCCGGCTCTGGTATTCGAGGGCGGCTTCTGAATCGCGCGTGTCGTACCAGTCCAGGTGGCTCAAGCCCTTGGAGAATTTCGAAGCAGGCGGGCAAGGGAGCCCCATTCGCCCCATCGCCCTTCCCAGGAATTCGTTGTAGCGCATCTGCTCTCCGGGCCCGCCCGCGATGACGAAGACTTTCCCCTTCACCTTCTCGAACCGCTCGACGCCGTGGAGGATGGCGGTGGCCGTGTCCTCCACGTGGCAGAATTCGATCTTCGAGTCGTAGGGGAGCATGAAAGCGTCTTTCATCTTCATGGCTGAGCGGGTGAGGTGTGGCGTCGCCGTGAGGCGCAGGACCAGGAAATCGAGCCCCGAATTCCGCACGAGCGTTTCGGATTCGTACTTGGATTTCTCGTAAGGCGTGTGGGGGTTGGGTTTATCCCGGTCCGGGTGGCGAAGGCCTTCCTTGCCCCGGGTATCCCCAAAAACAGCGATGGAGGACGTGAAGACGAGGGGGATTTTCCTCCCGGTGCTTTTGAGAGCTTCGACGACTGTTTTTGTTCCGCCCACGTTGATCTTGTGG
Organism: Bdellovibrionota bacterium; assembly: GCA_040758475.1. GTDB lineage: Bacteria > JAGRBM01 > JAGRBM01 > JAGRBM01 > JAGRBM01 > JBFLVN01. The sequence continues at coordinate 6,208 of JBFLVN010000063.1, read as the reverse complement.
GCCAGGCCTTCCACCTCGTCCGCCTTGGGCGGGATGATGGCCGCCAGATGGACGACGGCGTCTACCCCTTCCACGGCCCGACGGACGTCTTCCGGTTTGGTTACATCGCCCCACAGGACTTCCGGAGATTGGGGGAGAAGGGCAAGACGTTCCTTGGGGAGAGGGCCTTCGAGTTCCAGGACGCGCACTTGATGGCCCGCCGCCAGGAACCGGCGGGTAACGTGAAATCCGACGCCGCCAAGGCCTCCCGTGATCAGCACTTTCATGGATAAATCCCCTGAACGCAGGGTTTAAGCACTTGGGGGAGGGGATTCAAGAACGGGACAGTCATCGTTGACCCAGGGCCAAACCCATCGGTACGATCCCTTGGCTTTTGCTGAGGAGAAGGGGATTGGGGGGGCGGCCGTGTTTAACACGCGAAGAACGGGGATTCTCCTCTTGTCGGTGCTCGGTTGGCTTGGGGGAACGGAGAGCGCAGGGGCCGAAGGCTTTCTCGTCGATCCCACCCTGGGCAGTTCCAATTTTACGGCGGTTTACGATCTTCCTCCCATCGGGGAGCGGATCGTGGCGGTGAGTTCCGCCATTGAATGCTTGCTCGACGTGGACACGGCGGCGGGGAGCGCTTCCGGCCGCTGCAAGGTGCCGCTCACGAGCATCACGGTGGACAACGAGCCCACCAAGACGCAGCATTTCCAGCAATGGGCCACGAACAAAGCGAGCGAGCCTTCCCAGTGTTTTTTCGAACTCGCCCTCCAGGATGCCAAGGTGACGAGCCCCGCCGAGCCCGAGCAACCCACTCCGTTCTCGGCCAAAGGGGCTTTTACGATCTGCAACCGCCCTCGCGACGATAACAGGCCCGAGGTCATCACTGGCAGCGCCATCTATCTTCCTCCTGGCGCCATGGAAGAGCGGGCGACGCTTCGCATCCGTGCTCGGATTGAGAAATTCAACCGGGACAAATACAAAGTCGGTCCGGATTTTACGCCCGGCTGGCTCTCCCGCATCCAGAAGATGGCGAGGGTCGTAGCCAAGGAAGGCACCGTCGACGTGCAGCTCTACGCCCGGTCGATCTACGTCCGTCCAGCGGCGGCCGCTGCTGCGGCGGGAAAGTGAGAGGGATGATTTTAAACAAACCTCACCCCCCAGCCCCCTCTCCGCATCGGCAGAGAGGGGGAGGGCGGTTCATCCCCCTCTCCGTCAATACGGAGAGGGGGAAGCGCCGGGGGCGCGGGGGTGAGGTGTGCCTTTTGGCTGTCGCAGTTTTGTGTTGCACGTTTCCCGCCTCTGCCGCCAATCAAGCCGCCCTCATCGTCCGTGGCGAGAAGATTTATTCCCGGGCTTGCGCCGCCTGTCACGGAATCTCCGGCGATTCCAAAGGGCCCGCTGCCAAGGCTTTTTCCCCCGCGCCCCGGGACTTTACCAAGGCGAGTTTCCGTCTCCGTTCCACTCCTTCCGGGAAAGCCCCGACAGATGAAGACTTGGATCGGACTTTACGGGGAGGCGTTCCTGGAACCTCCATGCCCGCCTGGGGAAATATTCTTTCTCCCGCTGATCGGGCGGCCGTGATCGCCTATCTCAAGAGTTTCTCGCCGCAATTTTCCGATGAATCGAAAAAAGCTCCTCCGATGGAGAGTGTGACCGCGCCCCGGCGCCCGTTCCCCGCTTCCCCCGATTCCATCGCCAAGGGGAAAGCCGTGTGGGAGAAAATTCGATGCGCCGAATGCCACGGCGAGCAGGGGCGGGGCGATGGGAACGGCATCCAGGTTCTCACCGACGACCAGGACAACCCCCTTACGCCCCACGACTTCGCGCGGGGTGTTTATAAGAGCGGAAGAACAGACGCCGATCTCTATCGCTCGGTCACAACCGGCCTCGACGGCACGGAGATGATGGCCTACGACAAGCTCCTGACGGACGAAGAACGCTGGCAGGTGGTCGATTACGTGATGTCGATGGCCAGCGAACGGGATATCTGGTGGCGCCTCTTCAAGGAGCGGCCGTGAGGTTTTTCTTCGTATTCGCCGCAATCGCGTCGCTTGCCGCTTGTGCGGCGGGAGATGGGACGGGTGGCGGTATTACGCCGCTCGAACCCACGTTCGAATCCATTCAGGCAAACATCTTCGATTTCCGTTGTATCGAGTGCCACCGGCCGGCCGGGGAGGGGCCATTCTCCCTTCTGGCGGAAGATAGTTACGAGAGTCTCGTCAATGTCGCCAGTACGAACTTGTGTGTTGGCGACTCGGATCGCGTCGAGCCCGGTGATCCCGACGATAGCTGCATCGTGAAAGCCATCGAGGGAACGGTCTCACCCCGCATGCCCCTGGACGGGCCGCCCTACTTATCGGACGACGAAATCCAGGCCATTCGCGATTGGATTCAAGGCGGAGCGGAGCCACCCGATGCGCCGTAAACTCCTGGCCGCTCTCGTCCTGGCCGCGTACCTTGCGCCGGCAACGGTGCGGGCCGAGCCGTACCTGGCGATCCGCGAAGGACTCAAATGTTCCCAGTGCCACGCCAACGTGACGGGCGGCGGGAAACGGACGGACTACGGTTCCATTTACGCCAACACTTCGCTTCCCATGATGTACTTCGCCCCGTGGAAAAAAATGAAAGAAGAGGGGAAGCAATCACCCCTGAGCGGTTTTGTGACGGGGCGAGTGACGGACTACCTCTCCCTGGGGATGGACCTGCGGACCAGCAACACGACCGCATTAGTTCCCGCTGGACCATTCTCCCCCAAGACGGAGGCAAACGAATTCGCCGTGGACGAGGCGAACCTCTACGTCGAAGGGGAACTCATTCCACAGCATCTTGTTTTGTATCTCGATGCCCAGTTCGCTCCCGGTAGTCCTAAAGCGAGAGAAGTCTTCGGCATGTGGAAAGGGCTTCCCTGGGATTCTTACGTGAAAGCGGGACGGTTCTTCGTCCCCTATGGCCTTCGCCTCCAGGACGATTCGGCCGTAATTCGCCGCCAGACGGGCTTTACCTTCCAGGCTTCAGATGTAGGCGTGGAAGTGGGCTTCGAACCGGGACCGTTTTCCATGAGCGTTTCCGTCACGAACGGGACGACGACCGGCGGGGACGACAACGTGGACAAGCAATTCTCCACGGTCTTTTCCTGGAATGCGAAGTGCTGGCGAATCGGCGGGTCCGCCTCTTTCAATGATACGCCTAGCGGTTCTCGTTCGGTCCACGGCGGTTTTGCCGGGGCGACGCTGGGGCGCTTTACAGGTTTTGCCGAACTCGATCACATCATGGATGACTTTGGCGCCACCGAAGTAGACGGTCTGGCGATCCTGGCGGAGCTAAACGTCCTGGTTGTTAAGGGATTCAACGCCAAATTCACTTACGAATACTTCGATCCCGACATGGACTTGAGCGAGAACCAGCGCCTTCGCTGGAGCGCCGTCTTGGAGCCGTTCATTACCCAGTTCCTTCAGGCACGCCTCGGCGGCCGCATCGCCGATGCGCCGCCCCAACTCCCCGCCGAGCGGGCGGAGGAGATTTTCGTCGAAATCCACGTCTTCCTCTGACCGTTCGCGTTTTCCCGTTTCCCCATCATTCTTTATGGCGTTCGTCATAAAGGGTCCTTGCGCCAGCAAGTAAGAACGAAGCGCTTCATCCCGGCCGGTGCCAGAGCGTCCGTTGAGGACGCGTTTCCCGCCACCAGCTGGATGGCAAGGAGGGGCGCGGATGACTCGGTGGGGTGCGCCGGTGATTTCGGCGCTTTTCCTTTTTCTTGGCGGCTGCGCCGGAGATGGATCGACGTTCGGGGAAGGGGGAATCCCGCTCGAACCCACGCTCGAATCCATTCAAGCAAATATTTTTGATCTTCGGTGTACTTCCTGCCATACGGTTGGCGGAAGTGCTCCCTTTTCGCTCGACTCGGGCCTCTCTTACGACACGATGGTAGGGGTACCGAGCACCAACCTTTGTTTTGGCGTGGATCGCGTCGAGCCGGGCGAACCGGACGACAGCTGCCTCGTGCGGGTCATCGAGGGATTCGTCTTGCCCCAGATGCCCCTTGGCGGCGCTCCGCTTTCGGAGGAGGAAATCCAGGCTATCCGGGACTGGATTCAGGGAGGGGCGGAACCATGAATCCTGGCATCTTGGCCAAAGGGGTTGCCGCCTTCGTGCTTTTTTCGGCCTTTGCGGTGCCGGCTTGGGCCGAGCCCTACATTGCGATCCGGGAAGGGATGAAGTGTTCCCAGTGCCACGCCAACCAGACCGGCGGCGGGAAGCGGACGCCTTATGGCGCGGCTTTCGGCATTACTTCGCTTCCCATGGTCCGTTCGGCCCCTTGGGAAAAGGAAGGGGGAGAAAAACGCTACGAAGGGCTCCGGAACTTCCTTTCCGGCCAGATCACCGAGTATTTCACTTTCGGGGCCGATGTCCGGGCAAGCAATGAAACCCTGCTTGTCCCTGCCGGGCCTTCGAGTCCTCGGGAACGCCGCAATCAGTTTTCCGTGGACGAGGCCAATCTCTACCTCGAATTCGACCCGCTTCCCGAGCAACTCATCTTGTACCTCGATACCCAGTTTGCTCCTGGCAATGCGAAAGCGCGGGAAGTCTTCGCCCTTTGGAAAGATTTGCCGCTCCAAGGGTACGCCAAGGCGGGCCGCTTCTTCCCTCCCTACGGGCTCCGGCTCTTCGACGATTCCGCCTTCATCCGCCGGCAAACGGGTTTTTCCTTTCAGTCCTCCGACGCGGGCGTCGAGGTGGGGATCGAGCCCGGTCCCTTTTCCATGGTGGTGGCTCTTACCAACGGCACGAATTCCGATTCGGACGACAACGCCGACAAACGGGTTTCGGGCGTGGCGTCCTGGAGCGAGCGGTGGGGGCGCCTGGGCGGGAGCGCCGCGTGGAACGACGCGTCGACGGGCTCCCGCGCTTCTCTGGGAGGATTCCTGGGAGGGACTTTTTCGCGCCTGACGGTCTTTGCCGAAGCCGATTGGATACGGGACGAGCTTTCGGCCTCACCGCTGAGGCATCGCCTCGCGCTTTTGGGCGAGATCGACGTTCTCATCAGCCAGGGTTTCAATTTCAAAACGGTCTACGAGTACTTCGATCCGGATTTGGACTTTTCGGAGGACCAGCAAATCCGCTGGACGTTCCTGCTCGAATCTTTCCTGATCCAGTCTCTCCAAGCGCGCCTGGGCGGCCGCATCGCCGATGCCCCGCCCCAGCTCCCCGCCGAACGGGCGGAGGAGATTTTCGTGGAAATCCACGTGTTCCTGTAAATCATCCCATCGCGAAGGCGATTTGCGGAAGGGACGGGAACGGTTTGCGCTGAGTGCCGCCGAAGTACTCGTTCCAGAGCCGAAGGAGCGTGGGCGCTAATGAGAGCGGATTGAAGGGCTTGGGCAGGACAGCCAGTACTCCCAAATCCCGCAACGTCAGGATGAACTGGGGATCGCCGCTCGCCGTCACGAAAACGACCGGCGTCCGGACGAGCGAAGGGTGTTCCCGCAGGGTCCGGACGATCTGATGGCCGTCCATGTCGGGCAGATGGAAGTCGGCCAGGATGAGATCCGGTTTAAGGAGGGGCCCCTGTTCGATGGCCTCCTTGCCAGTGGCGCAGATGGTGACGGTGAACGAGCCGGATTTTTCCAGCACGAGGCGGGCCATCTTCTGCATGGCCACGCTGTCTTCGATGTAAAGAACGCGGATCGGATGCTCTCTCATGGGACTCTCTCTCTTCCTTCGGAAAATCAGCGCCGTTTTCCCCTGGCGCGCTAACCCTCGCTTCGTCAGTTAAGCCTCGTCTGTACGCGCAGGAGTTCAAGGAACGCCGTGAGCGCTTCTTCGACGCCATCTGGGTCCCAAACCCCTTCGAGTTCTTGCGCGAGCTGAAGGGAGGTGGCGGCGATCTCCTCGAAAGAAAAGGCCCGTGCCGTCTCGCCGAGTGTTTCCAGGAGGTTCTTGAGCTGGACGGCGCCCCGCAGGTCCCCTTCCCGCCAGAGATTCACGAGAGGCTCCAGGTCGTCCGCCAGGGCCGGAAGGTTTTGGGCGAACTCCCTTTGCAGTCTTGAAAGCTTTGAAGTGCTTGGGCCGTTTACCGGGAGGTCGAGAAGGAACGTGGAACGCACAGGGGGCCTCTTTCTGGTCCCCGCTTCACCTGAGCGTTCTCAAAAGCAATCGGCGTGCCCAAGCGTTATTCGTCGAAATTCCTTCAAAAGGCCGTAAAACGGCGTTCTCATCTGTTCTC
>JBFLVN010000062.1:0-15270 GCA_040758475.1 Bdellovibrionota bacterium | reverse complement strand
GCTGAGGAGCGAGCCGTAGGGGCGGGGCGAAGGATCGATCGTGTTATCCACGTACGGGGGATTGGCCATGGTCCGGTAGATGACCATGACACGCTCTTGGGCGGCCCTGCGGGCCGCCGTTTGAGCCTCAGCAAAGGGCCATTTCTCGCTCTTGGCTTTGTTGAATAATTTCTCCGCCTTCCGGGCGTCTTCGATGTAACCCCGGGCCATGTCGTCCAGGCGCTTTACGCGCTCGTGCTGGGCTTTTCGGAATTTTTCCAAGAATTCTTTTGAATACTTGCTCCACTCGGGCGGTGGCTTAAAGCCGTTACGCTCGTCGTACATGTCGAGTTCGGGGTTGGTGAGCGAGGGATCGAACTCGTCCACGACGGAAGGGTCGATGCACTCGTTCATGATTTTCCCCTCGCCCTTGTGGCAGGAGACGAGAATAAGAGCGTCGGCGGGGATCATCTCGGCGCCGGGGAGGCGCGTCAGGTCGCCGCCCGGCGTATGGGTGATGCGCTTTTCCTTGGGGAGAAGCGCCTGGGCCTGGAAGAAGGCAAAGAGGGAGCCGCCGCCGGAATTGCCGAAGAGGATGACTTTCTCGATTCCCTTCTGTTTCTTGAGGAATTTAACCGCCGCGTTCACGTCCAAGATGAGTTCTTCGTGGATCGCGTGGGTGTCGTTGTTGAGGCACCGCGTCTGGAGGCCGAAGCACGCGACGCCCGCTTCCAGAAGGCGGGGGAAGGAATAGTGCTTGGCGAAATCGGCCCGGGGATGGGCCGCCAAGGCCGCGACTTTGGGTTTATCGACCTTGGGCGGTGCGTAATAAAGGCCCTGGCAATCCCGAAGGTCGTCGGCTTTGAGATAGACCGGTTCGATCTTGGTCCCTTCCGGAACGGATTTCCGGAAATGGAACGGCATCCCGAGCCAGTAGGTCTTGGAAACCAACAACATCCCCATGGGGGCCTCCCCGTGCCGCCGTCATCCCGGGGCAACGCGGGCCGGATGCTAGCCGGTCCTGATGAGGGCGTCATTTACAACCACCCCCGGTCCGCGAAGCTCTCGTGGCGCTCGCGGCCGATGACGATGTGGTCGAGGACGCGGATTCCGAGAAGCTGGGCGGCGTCCTGGAGGCGGCGGGTGAGGGCGCGGTCTTGCTCCGAGGGCGTAGGATCTCCGGAAGGGTGGTTGTGGACGAAGATGACCGCCGCCGCCCCTTCCCGGACGGCGGCGCCGAAGACTTCCCGGGGATGGACGGGCGCCGTCGATAGGGAGCCCAGGGAAACCTGTACTTCCCGAAGGACGTGATTCTTCGTGTTGAGGAGAAGAACCCAGAATTCTTCCGCTCGCCGTGTTTGGAGACGCGAGAAAATGTGAAAGACCTCGCCCGAGTGGGAAATAGCCTTGGGGGGAACGCTTGCCTCTTTTCGAGCCCGTGCCGCCAAGGCGAAGGCGGCGGCGATTCCACAAGCTTTGGCGGGACCGATGCCGGGCGTCTTGCAAAGCTCGGAAGCGGATGCTTGGGAAAGTTTCGTGAGCGAGCCGAAGGAAAGCAGGAGATTTCGCGCTTGTTCGACGGCGTTTGCCTTTCCCGAGCCCTCACCCGTACGGAGGAGGAGCGCCAGAAGTTCGGCGTCCGAAAGCGCATCGGCCCCCAGCTTTAAAAGCCGTTCCCGGGGCTTTTCCGAGGCGGGCCAGTCTTTCAGGGCGGGTATTTTCTTTTCGTCATTCTTGGGCACCGCTGGGGGTGCGGGGGGATGGGGAAACGGCAGAACTTGGCCGGACATGGGCGGCCCTCCTTGGTTCTCTCCAGTAAGCAAGGAAGGGGCCGTTCGACGATTTCGGGCTTAACTCGTTGAATTGCTTTAGAAATTCCCGAATTTTGGCCGATGCAGGGTCGGGCTGTTTTGTCCGGAATCCGAACAAGAAAATTTTTATGCGGTTGTTTGGGCGGTTTCCTCGGGTTTTGTGAAGACCCAGGCCCAGTAGATGAAAAGCGCCTGGAGCGGAAGGCGAATCCATAGCCCGATGGGCGAGGGCGGGGGCATCCAGGAGGGGAGGCCTTCGATGTGGGTGATGCCTTTGATCGCCATGTTGATGTTGGCCGGGAAAACGGCGACGAGGAGGGCGATGAGCCCCCAGGCGGCAAGGCGTCGCAGCTTGGGAATCATGAGGCCTGCTCCCAGGCCGATTTCGGCAAGGCCGCTCAGGTACACGAGTTCCAGGTGCCAGGGAAGGTAATCTGGCATGATCTGCATGTAGATGTTCGGGACGACGAAGTGCATGACCCCGGCGAAGATGTAGATACCCCCCATCAAATGCAAAAAGAATTTCTTGCGAGCGCTCATGGTCTTTCTCCCCCTTTGGATCGGTCTCCCGTAACCGCGTCCGATAGAAGCCTTGAAAGTGGTCCTAACAGCACGGCGATTCCCGCCACGGCCACCAGGAAGCCGGTCGTTCGAACCGGCGTTATCCAGATGGAAGCCACCAGGATAAGGCCACCCAGCCCTACGGCGAAGAGGCCGAATTGGATGGCCCGCCGGTTTAATTCCCGGTTTGCTTGCCCGGCGAGGCCAAGACTATCCTCGACCCGCCCGGCGAACTGCCCCAAGGCCCTGCGTTGTTTACGGGCCGAAAGGGGCTTTAAAACCCGGGCAAGTTCCTCCGCCAGTCGGTCGATCTCTCCCGACAGCGTTTCTCCCTGAGGTGAATCATGGTCAAGGTGATCTCGTTCCTGGCCCTCGTCACGGTCGCGGCCTTTACCTACTGCATCCTGCTTGGAATGTGGGTCGCCCAGGGGCATGGTGATGCGTCATATCACCTCAAGTGGGAGCTCGCAACGCTGGTGCTCATGATGATCACGTTTACCCTTTCAATTTCGGAGGCCGTGGGAGCCGCCCGGATCGTCGACCAGCAGGCCGCCATCATCAACACTTACGACGAACTGGCGGGTGATGCCCTGGCCGAGAAAGTCGCCCGGGAACTGGAAGCCCGGGGCGTCATCGAAATCGAGCAAGAAATCGCCCAGGCATGACCCTTGAGCCTGTCCCGGTTCCCGAATTTTTCCTCGAATTTCAGGAGTGATCGTCCAATGACCGGACGTTTGTACGCTGCCTTGCTCCTCTGCTGGATGGTTTTCGCCGCTTCCCCGGCCGTGGCCCAGGACGCCGTGGCCTTGCCGCCCCCGGCGGAAGCAGAAAAAGAAAAACCTTCTCTCGGATTTGCCGCCCTTCCCGAGGCCGAAGCGCATTACCGGTCGTCGATCGAACTCCTGGAAGCTCCGAGCGGCCTTACGGAGGCCGGCAGGAAGGCCGTCCGGGAGGAATTCGAGAAAGGCCTGGCTCTCGAGCCGCAAAATCTGGCCGCGCGCATTCTCTTCGCCCGCGTGCTTTTACGCCTGGGTGGTGACGACGCGGAAGCGATCAAAATCCTCGATGATCTCGTGCGTGAATACCCCGAAGATGCGGACGTGCGGCAGGGCCGGGGGCTCGTTTCGCTTGGCGAACTCGCCCGGTTCGATGTCGCCGAAGAGGATTTCGCGTGGCTCGCGGCCCACGGGAGGGGAACGGCCGATCATTTGACTGCTCTTGGGTTCGCCCGTTTCCAGCAGGGGAAGCTCTTTAGCGCCCGGCAGGCGTTTCGCGACGCTCTGGCAGAGGACCCTGCTGCCGTCGAGGCGAGGAGCAATCTGGGTTGGGTCGAATTCAAGGACGGCCGCCCGGCGGAAGCCCTCGGGCATTTTGCGGCCGTCGTCGAAAAAGACCCGCAGCACGTCGGTGCCCATTTCGGACTCGCCAAGGTTTACGAGGAAACCGGTGACCTGGGGAAGGCTATCGACGAGTACAACGTCCTTCTCTCCCTCATGCCGAATTTCGTCTATTTCCTGGATTTGCTCATCCTCTACATTCGGCACTACCAGATCATTTTCTACGTGCTGGGCGGGGTGATTGTTTTCCTTTTCGTCCGTACGTGGGTTCGCACCGTGAGGCGTGACCGCCTGCGCGAAGCCCAGGCCGCGAAGATGAGGTGAGGGCCCCGGTGGGATACTTCGTTCGGCGGCTTGCATTCGTTTTGACAGCCTTCTTCGGTTTTTTTCTTGCTTCTCCCGTTTTCGCCCAAATCGATCCCAGCCCCTTGAATCGGATTCTTCGGGATTACCGCAAAGGTCCCGAAGGATGGCTCGATTTTTCCGGGATCAAGGAAAAGGAACTGGGTTCCCTCGATCAGCTCATTCGTTCGTTTCGAAGAGTGTCTGTCCAACGCTGGGAACAAACGGGGAAGGATGATCGCAAGGCTTTCTGGATGAACGCCCATCTGGCGGTCGTTCTCTCCCAAATATCGAAGGCTTATCCCGTCGACGGGGAGAAAGTCCGGTTCCTGCCGCGCAATTCGATCCAGCAGATAGAAAGTTTCTGGGATACGGAATTTTCTTTCTGGAAGGGGCGCGAATCGCTTCGGAGCATCGAGCAGAAACTTCTCTCCGAGGAGTTCGCCGATCCGGCGGCTGTAGTCGTCCTTTACGCCGGTACGGTGGGAGGACCGCCTCCGCCTGACGAAGTTTGGAGTGGGCGCTCCCTGGACGAACAGATCGAACGCCATCTGCGAAAATACATGGAGAGCGAACGCGGTTTCCGGCTGGATGAGGCGGCCCGGCGGATGTGGATTCCATCCCCGTTCTTTTTTTGGCGGGCGGACATCGTGCGCCTTGCGCCCACGGGGCGCCGGGAAGGGGAACCGCCGCCGTTCGACGAGCGCAAGAAAGACCCATGGAACGTTTACCCGGTCGAAGAAGCTCGCTTTCTTTCTTTCGTGGCGAAGTTCCTCTCCAAGTCCGTTGTGGGGCGGATTCAAGGGAGGCGCTACGAAATCAAGGAACTCGCCTTCGATTGGGCCCTTGCCGACGGAACGCCGCCACCCAAAAAGCCCGAGGGAATTCCGCTCGATCCGGAAGCGCCTTACAAGGAATGGAAAGAAGGCGAAATGCCGCTGGCCCCTGTCGATCACCTGCCGCGCAAGTGGAAAAAGAAAACCCCGCCGGGCGAGATTGAACCCTTGTTTGGAGATAAATAGGAATCTCTGGAGAAGGGGCGCCGCTTAGCTGCCGACCATTTCCATCAACCGGCCCGCCTTGTCGAGAGCGTCCAGTTCTGTAAAGCCACCCACGAGTTCCTCTCCGATGTAGATCACCGGCACGGTGCGCATCCCGCTTTTTTCGGAGAGTTCCACTCGCGCCTTGGGATCGGAGACACTCACTTCTTCGTAGGATAGTTTTCTCGCTTCCAGGAGCCGCTTGGCTGAAATGCAGTAGGGGCAGATTTTGGTCGTGTAAATTCGTATGGGTTTCATGGCCATGATGTCGTTTTTTTCGCCGTCTCCGTGCCTCAAGCTTTAGCAGCCACCTGCCGGAGACGCATCTGGGGTTTAGGATGCGGGAGGAGGGGCGGCCGGTTCATTATTCTTTGACAGGCTGGAGCGGGACGTGGTAAGTTCTAACCTACTGTTTTGAATGAGGATTTCCGGGGGTTTCTCAAATGGGGAGGCGCCGCGCATACCCGCTCGGAGGGGTCCTTTCCCTAGCGCTTGCGCTTTGGGCGGTCGTTTCCTTTGCAGCCGCGCCGCTTCCCGACGGGTTCAAGAACGCCCGGTGGGGAATGACCTTCGACGAACTGGACAAGGCGATCCCGGGCCTGCGGGAAGACTTGAACCGCTTCGAGCCTGACGTCACCGCCTACCACTCTTTTCAGTTTCCCAACAACGGCTTTTCCGAGTTCCGCCTCTTCAAGGGGCGCCTCTTCTACATCCGGATCAAGTTTACGAGAAGTGAGAACGCCGAGCAGCTCGTGGGCAGCATGCGGGGCCAGTACGGCCCTCCCGTCGCGGAAGATACGGAGTGGGGCGCCAAGCGGACTCTGTGGGCCGACGGGAAGACGGCGCTCGCCCTGATCGTTTACCCCTATTTTTCGGAAATTCGCCTGCGCAGCGAGGTGGTGGCCAAGGATTGGCTCGCCCGCCAAAGCAAGGAAGAGGACGCAGAGAAATTCCTCGACGAACAGATCGGTGAAGCCTTCGGAAGCGAAGATCTCACGATGCAGGAGCGCCTAAAGCTCCGGGAGCTCAAGCAAACGCTCGGGCCAGAGAGCGGGCAGGGGAGTCCTGCCATGCCCGCTCCTACTTTGCCCGCGCCCGAGCAAGGACGGGCCATCGAAGTTCCTCCAGCCGCGCCTTCTTCGGAAACTTCTACCAATCCGGACGAAACCGCTCCGGCGGAAGGGGGAGAAACTCCAGCCGCCGCGCCGGGTGAAAAGCCGCGCCGCCGCCGGCGCCGCAAACGTCCTCCGGCTGAAGGGGCCGCCCAGGCGCCGGGCGCAGGGAACGCTTCCGAAGCCGCTCCGGCGGAGAGTGCTCCTTCGACTCCTCCGGCGGAAACTCCGCCCAAGGAAAAAACGTTTGAAGGAATGGACGATTTCCTGCAATAGGAATTTCACCGATGGTTAGGAATTTCGTGTTTGCGGCGAAAATTTTCTGGTTCCTCTCTTCTCTTCTGGTCGTCTCTATGATGGCTGAACCCGCCTTGGCGGTCTGTCCAGCCAAACACAAGTACACGGTGAGCGAGCTCCTGACGAACCGCCGTTACCAGGACGCTGAGGAACTAGTCCGCCAAAACGCGGAAAGCGCGCCGGAAGATCTCCAGGCACAACTCGCTCTGGCCGACGTCTATTGGCGGTGGGCGGGCGGTGGAACGGGAAACGGCGTTCTCGATCCAAAGGTCGCCGTCAAAGGCGAAGAACTTCTTGCCAAGGTGACCGGTAAATGGCCCGCCGAGCGGTGCGCCCACCTCTGGCTCCTCGAATTCCAGCAGGGGGCCGCCAACCAAGCGGCTCTCCTGAAATCGCTTTCGAAGACGGCTAAGCAGTTCCAGGCGGAAGGCTATGGGATCGTCCGGGACCTTCTCCCGATCGGCGAGGCGTACATCCGGCAGGGCCGCCCCGCTTTGGCCGAGGAATATTACAAAGCGCTTTCCTCCCACTTTCCCAACTCCGGTCCCGTTTATGCGGGCTTGGGGGCGGCCGTCCGGGCCCAGGGGAAAGATTTCAAGAAGGCGCTCGATTACTACGCCAAAGCCTACAAGTTCGATCCCGAGGACCCCGCTGGGGCTCGGGGGATCGCCGAGACGGCCCTTTTCCTCCGGGACTTTGCCACTGCGAAGAAATTCTATCTGGTCTTGGCGGATCTTGAACCCGAGGAAAGCACCTCGATCTATTTCACCTTGGCGATGATCGCCATGCGGGACGGCGGAGAGGCCTCTCTGCCCGCCTGGGACAAATACAACAAGAAGAACCAGCGGGCCCCGGAGGACCAGGCTTGGGTCCGCCGGGCGCTTTTGATCCAGGAACGTATCCAGAAGGGGATGAAGGCGGGGGATTTTCTCGCCATCGCCCGGGACATGGTCGCTGCCGGGACTCCGGAGCGGGCGATTCCGGTGCTCGTCTTCCTGCAAGGGAAGCTTCCGAGAGAAGCGCTTTTCTACTCGCTTCTGGGAGAGGTATACCTCTCGCGCCAAGCCAACGAACTTGCCCGGGAGCAGTATGCCAAGGCCGATCTGGCTTTCCAGAAAAAAGCCTCCGCCGAAGCGAAGCTTTCCGATATTCAGAACGGCTTGGCCCGTTCGCTGTTAGGGCTCGGGCGCAACGAAGAGGCCCGAGAGAATTTCGAGAAGCTCGCCGCGACCGATCCCGCTTATCCGGGCCTTCAGCATGGGCTGGGAAGCGTCTACGAGCGGCTCAAGAAGAAAGACCTGGCCCGCAAGTATTTGGAGGAGTGTGTCCAGAAGGATGCCGTCCGGAAGGACGAATGCGCCGGGCGGCTCAAGGGTTTGTAGAATTCCTTCTTATTTGCCTTGTTTCTGCCTCTTTAACCCCTGTTTCTGAATCAGCGGTCCGATCCGCAGGGCGAGATCGGGAAATGCATTGACGATCTGGGCGGCGATCGCCCGGCCGCTTCGCGGTGGGGTGATGCGCACCTCAAGGGGTTTTTCTTCCAACGCCTTTAGAATCGCATCTGCGATTTCTTCGACCGAAAGGGCTCGGGGGCCCGAAAACGTCATGGCCGCTTCCTTGTAGTCCCGTTGGAGATCGAGCATGGGGGTTTGCACGGCGTCGGGGCAGATGGTCGTAACGAATACGCCATGGGGGCGGAGTTCTTGCGCCGCGGCGAGGGAGAACCCCCGCACGGCGAATTTCGACCCGCTGTAGAGCGAGAGCCCGGGAATGGGGGCGATACCGGCCATGGAGGCGATGTTGACGATGTGGCCCGCCCGCTGCGCGACCATCTGACGAGCGGCCACCCGCGTTCCATGGATGAGGCCTTTCACATTGATATCGAAGTGGCGGTCTACTTCCTCGGCGGAGACTTGGTGAGTGAAGCCCGGTTTCAAGTAGCCGGCGATATTCAGAAGAACATCCAGGCGGCCCCATTTCTGGACGGCCGAGGCGACAGCTTCCTCCCAGGCGGCCGGATCACGGACGTCCAGTTTCTTGAGGGCGATCTCTGGATTCTTGCTCCAGCCTTTTTCTTCCGCCGCGCCGAGGAGACCTTGCTGGTTGACGTCGGTGAGGAGGAGGTGGTGGCCGTCCCGAGCGAGAACTTCCGCTACGTGACGGGCGATTCCGCTGGCGCAGCCCGTGAGGATCATGACTTGGGAAGCGGGCATGGGAAGCTCCTTGGCGGTCCTAGTCGCGGGCCGGGGTATCGTTCGCGGCGATCACGAAATCCAGGTTGACGACGCAATCTCCTTCGGGCCGGAGGACCTGGACGAAGCGCTCGCTCCGGTTGAGGCAGTCGAGAACGCGCGTCTGGCCTTCGGGACCGGAGACGGACACTTTCCCTTGGACTTCGTGTTCGTGGGGAAGAACGAGCACGACTGGCCTGAGGTCGCCGAAGTCGGCCACTTGTTCGAGCCCCACGCCGCCGCCGCCGGGGATCATCTCCACGTAGATGATGTGGCGCTTGTGAACGAGCGTGGCCACTTCTTTCCCCTCTTCGAACAGGGGAACAAATGGTTGCGGATCGTTTAGCAACTCCGAAAGAAGCTGGGGGCCGCTGTGGCGGGAGGAATAGGGGTCGCAGAGAAAAGCGCCTTCCCAGACTTCGCCCTCGCTGTCGTGCAAGAGGACTTGCACGCGGCGCTTCTCGACGCGGTAATCGTCGGCGGCCACGATATCCTCTTACGCCTCCACCGGGGGGGCTTCCCCGCTCTTTTCGATCAATTTCCGGAAAATATCCTTGTCGATGGCTTTTTCGTACGCGGCCAGCGGCGTGATTTTCCCTTGCTCGATGAGCGAGAGAAGGTGCTGGTCCATGGTCTGCATCCCCTGGGATTTTCCGGCCTGGATCATGGAGTTGATCATGGCGATCTTCCCCTCGCGGATGAGGTTCCCGAGGGAGGTATTGGAGATGAGGATTTCGTTGGCGGCGCAGCGCCCTTTGCCGTCGGCGGTCTTGAGGAGTTGCTGGGCGACGACCGCCTTGAGGGAATCGGCGAGCATGACACGCACTTGCCCCTGTTCGTCGGCCGGGAAGGCGTCGATGATCCGGTCGATGGTCTTGGCGGCGGAGTTCGTGTGGAGCGTTCCGAAAACGAGGATGCCCAGTTCGGCAGCGCTCAAGGCGAGCCGGATGGTCTCCAGGTCGCGCATTTCCCCTACGAGCACGATGTCGGGGTCTTCGCGGGCCGCCATCTTGAGGGCGTTGGCGAAGGAATGGGTGTGGCTTCCTACTTCCCGCTGGGTGATGAGACACTTCTTGTTGGGATGGACAAATTCGAGCGGATCCTCGATGGTAATGATGTGGGCCTCGCGGATGTCGTTGATGTAATCGATCATAGCGGCGAGGGTCGTGGATTTGCCTGATCCCGTGGGGCCCGTGACGAGGACGAGGCCCCGGCGGTATTCGCTGATTTTGCGGACGATGGGGGGGAGGCCGAGCTGGTCGACGGTGAGGATTTTCGTGGGAATGATCCGGAGTACCCCGCCCACGCCGCGTTTCTGCCAGAGGATGTTCACGCGGAAGCGAGCCTGTCCGCCGGAAAGCTCGTAGGCGCAGTCCAGGTCCAGGTTCTCGCGGATGCGCTTTTTCTGGTCTTCCGTGAGGAATTCAAAGAGAAGAGCTTCGTTCGCCTCCGGCGTCAGGGCCGGTTGGTCGATGGGGACGAGTTCGCCCCGGAGGCGAAGAAGGGGCGGGCGCCCCACGACCATGTGGAGGTCGGAAGCCCCTTTCTCGATCATCTGCTGGAGAAGTGCGTCGATGGCCGCCACGGTTTCCCTTTACTTCACGCCCGGTTTGGGAGGGATTGTTCCGGCCGGCCGGGGAGGAGCGGTGCCCGGCTGGGCGGGCCTTGCGGCCCCGGGGATGCCTGGTTGCGGGGGACGAACCCCGGGTGCGGGAGGTTGCCCGGGCCGCGGAGCGGCGGGTGGCGACCCCGGCGCGGTGGGACGAGCCGGAGCCGGAACGGCGCCGGGTTGCGCGGATGCTTCCGCCCCTTCGGTCCCTTGCCCCGGTGATGCCCACTTGGCGAAGAGTTTCGGGTTGACGGCGTTCTTGAGCGCCGTTTCCCCCGTGATGGCTCCCTTTTCCGCGAGTTCGAGGAGCGTGTCGTCCATGAGGCGCATACCGCGGCTTTTGCCGGTCTGCATGAGGTTGGGAATCTGGAAGGTCTTCCCGTCCTTGATGAGGTTCGCAAGTTGCAGGCTTCCCAAAAGCAGTTCGTATGCCAGTACGACTCCCGTCCCGTCGGGCTTGGGAAGAAGGCGCTGCGTGAAGACGGCCTTGAGCGTTTCCCCCAGCATGGCCCGGATCTGGTTTTGCTGGTTGGCCGGATAGGAATCGATCACCTTGTCGATGGTCTTGTGGGCGGAAGAAGTATTCATGGAACCGATGACGAGGTGCCCCGTTTCGGAGGCGCTGATCGCGAGCGAAATGGTTTCCAGGTCCCGCAGGTCACCTACCATGATGACGTCGGGATTTTCGCGCAGGGCCGCCCGCAGGGCGTTCGAATAACTTTTGGTGTGGATGCCGAGCTGCCGCTGATTTACAGCACCTTTGAGGACGGGATGGACGTATTCGATCGGGTCTTCCGCCGTGAGCACGTGGTGGGCGCGCGAAGAATTGATGTAGTTCACCATGGCCGCCAGGGTCGTGCTCTTTCCCGTGCCCGCACCGCCGGTAATGAGGATGAGCCCCTGGTGGTTGTCGCAGATCGTCTTCATGATGTCGGGGATGCCGAGTTCCTCGAAAGTGGGTACTTGGAGCTTGACGACCCGGAAGCACAGGTCGATCCCCTTGCGTTGCTTAAAGGCGTTGGCCCGGAAGCGCGCGAGGCCCGCCAGTTCGTAGGCGAAATCGAGTTCCCATTCCGATTCGAACGTCTTGCGTTGCTCGGGGGAGAGGATTTCGTAGAGAAGGGTTTGCGTCATTTCGGCGGTTAAATCCTGGAATTTGAACCGCTTGAGCTCGCCGAATTGCCGGATGATGGGGGGCACCCCCACGGCGACGTGCAGGTCGCTGGCGCCCGATTCGACGGCTTTTTTAAGGAGCGAATCGATCTTGGCCATGGGGCTGTTTCCCGGGGATGCGGGGAATTAGCACACGGGCCCCGGCTCATCCAACGGGGGAGTTCTTAAAAACGGCGATTGCGGAGAGTGTTCAACTTCCCTTGCTCAATTCCGTGACGGCGGCCGCTTCGACCCGGTCCCGGCCGCCGCGCTTGGCGCGGTAAAGAAGGCTGTCGGCGGCCTCCAGGAGGGTTTCGCTGTCGACTCTTTCGCCCCGTTCGGCGGCGACCCCGAGGCTCAAGGTGACGCCAAAGCGCGTTCCATTGCGATGAAAGGAAAGGGCCCGGATCGCGCTCATGACGCGGGCCGCGAATTTCTGGGCTCCTTCCAGGTCGGTCTCGGAGAGGATCACGGCGAATTCCTCGCCCCCGATCCGGGCGGGGGTGTCGATTCCCTCCCGGATACTCGCGGAAAGAACGTTGGCGATTTCCCGCAGGACCTCGTCCCCCGTCGGGTGGCCGTGGGTGTCATTGACCCGCTTGAAGTGATCGGCGTCGCAAAGGACGAGGGCCAGGGGCCGGTCTAGTCGCGCCGCGCGGGCGACTTCTCCGGCGAGGGCGTCCAGAAAACGCCTCCGATTGGGAAGGCCCGTGAGGGCGTCCGTCTGGGAGAGTTCTTCGAGCTTTTCCTCACGGTCCCGCCACTGTTCGATGGAGAAGGCGGAAATCCCAAAAATGAGAAGCATCATGACGAAGCTGAGGGACGCCGTAACGGTGATCCACCAGGAAGAGAGCTGCCCGTCGATGTACGGGGGATACCGCAAGAGGGGGCTGCTTGGAATCCAGCGCAAGCCTTCCGCGATGGAAATTCCCGCGTAAACCGTCAATGTGGAAAGAATTCCAAGGAAAGCCGGTCTTCCCTGGAAGAAAAGCAGAAGGAGCATGGCCCCTCCCAGAACCATGATGAGGTAAGGGCTCGTGAAATAGCCGGGAAAATACATGTAGGCCGTGTTCGTGATGCAGCCATATTGGGAAACCGCATAAACAAGAAAGCGACTGTTGGGATTCTTCTTCCGGAAAATGAGCGCGGCCGCGGCGAGCGCGAGCCACCCAGCGATGATGCCTTCGTGCCAATGGAGATAGAAGTTCAGGAAGGGAAAATCGTAGTAGGGAGCGATCTTGGGATTGGCGCGAATGAACAGGTTCAGGCCGTAACTAGTGACGATTAGTGGGAGGGCGAAGGCGGCCGCCAGTAGTGATTTATCCGCCACGCTCCAACGGAGCGGGTTGCCCAGCCTGGCCGCGAGCTGGCGCAGGAAACCTTTTTCGGCGGGGGCGGACAAGGATTCACCTTTCCCCTTCGTTCAGCGAAGAGGCCCCCGCCTTCCTGCGTTTTGAAAACAATTCCATTCTAGCCGATTTTGAAGGTGTTCTCCATTTCATCCGGTATATTTTCATCGGGCGTTGCCTCGCGTTCTCTTTTGGCGAGGGCTTCCTTGACAAACGTCGTTTGTTTCAGAGGAGGAGGAATCCGGTTGCGTGAACGTCTCTTGGGTGGCTTCTACACGCGGGGGTCGCCACGAGCAAGGTCATGACGGCTCGAAAGCGTGAGGCAAAATCCAATTGATGCCCCACTGACGCATGCATCAGCAAAAGGGGAGGGGGCCAAGGCCTGTTCAGGCGGCTTTATCCCTTTCCATTGCTTGGATGGGTTTAAACGGCCTAGGCTTGCCCTTTGCCGAGGGGGTCTCTGCCATGGCCAAGAAATCTCAGGCTTCCGCTTCTCATTTCCAGCAGATCAAGACGTTCGATGGCGCCAGGGACACGGCGGCCCCCGCAGGCCGTCTCCAGGAAGTAAGGAAACGGGCGCAAAAATTCCGGGAAGAAATGCTCTCGGGCGGCCAGGTCCTTTTCTACAAATCCTGCGAACTCATCCGCGTTCCGTATCCCACGCGCTATGCCTTTTCCCAGGTCTACGCCATGACGGCGATGAAGACCCCGCTCATTCACATCCTCAACAGGCTTTTCATCGTCCAGTACAAGACGGCAGACGGCGTGAAGACCCTTCTCTTTTCGCCTTCGGACATCGACGCCAATGCCGAAACGCCGTTCTTCAAGCGGCTTTCGGGGGGCGTTTCGATCAAGAAACTCCGGGAACAAGCGGGCGGCGAAGAAGCGACGTTTCTGAGTCGCTTGAGGAGCGGGGCCCTTCTGGCTGACGGGTTCCAGAAGGCGATCGCCCCGATCGGTGACCGGGTCGAGGGGTGGCTCTCGAAGGTGGGAATCCGGCCCGAACAGATCGATTACATTTCCTACGATCACCTCCACACACAGGACGTGCGCCGGTGGCTTGGCGCTGGCGGCGAGCCGGGGCTCTTTCCCAACGCGAAACTTCTCATCACCCGCCAGGAATGGGAATCGACCCAAGCGCTTCTTCCACCGCAAATCGACTGGTATTGCCCGCACGGGATCGAAGGGGTCGATGAATCCAAGGTGATCTTTTTTGAAGGCGACGTGCGCTTGGGAGAGGGCGTGGCCCTCGTCTCGACGCCTGGCCACACGGAAGGGAACCACTCCCTCGTGGCCCACACTTCCGATGGCCTTCTCGTCACGAGTGAAAACGGCGTGGGGCCCGATTGCTATGCGCCGCTTTCTTCGTCGATTCCTGCGGTCCGCAAGTACGCCAAGGCGACCGGCATGGAAGTCGTCTTGAACGGCAACACGCTAGAAGGCGGGCTCAATCAGTACATCTCCATGGTTCAAGAACGGGAGATCGCGGGGCCTTCCCCCAAGAATCCCGAGTTCCCCAACGTGGTCTGTTCTTCCGAATTCACGTCCTACGCGCTCTTTGCTGGCATGACGCCGACTTATAATTTCGGAAGCCTCGAATACGGCCGTCCGGCCGCGGGATAACGGTTTTTTGCAGTAAAAGACGGAGGGGTGTTGACCGGCCGGAAACCTTTGGGCGGGATCACCCTCTTGCCCGGAAAAAGCCCTGGTTTTCTTTTCTTTCCAAAACCCCTATGAATTGGGCCGTGCTCCTGGCCCGCTCCACCCCTTGTTTTATCCTCCTCGCCGCCTTGGGGTTAGGGGTCTTTTCTCCCCCTTCGCTGGCCGCCGAACCAGTGGAAAATCCTCCCGCGGCCGCGGAGCAAGAGCCCCCCTCGGCAATTCCTGGCGCACCTTCGGAAACGCCCGCGGAAACTTCGCCGGAGGCTCCTGCAGAAACCCCGCCACCAGACGCGCCGGCGGAACCGGAAGCGGTTCCCCCTCCGGAAGAAGAGGAAACCTTTCTTCAAAAACTTCGGAAAGTGCCCGAAGACGTGAGCGAGACGGCAAAACAAGAGCTTACGAAAATGCCCGAGCGGCTCCGGAATTTTCCCGGCCGGGTAAAAGAAATTCCCGGAAAAGTCGGGGAAGGGGTCGACGAACTCGCCCGGAAGGTCCCTTTCCCCGGGGCTCCGCCGACCGAAGAGCGGCCCAAGGGGTTTGCGCGCCGGTTTTTCCTGGAACTTCCCGAACAAGAAATGGAAGAAGCCGAAGGTTTCGGTCTCATTCCCCAGATCGGCGGCTCCCAGGAGACGGGTTTCCTCTACGGGATCGGATTCGGGATCGGAAGCGCATTTATCAAGAAAGATAATTTATTGGTCACCGCCAGCCACACGACGGAAAACCAGGCCATTGGGAAAGTCGCTTACACCGTTCCTAAATTCTGGGAGGGAAAGTTTCGGGAGGAGTTT
>JBFLVN010000061.1:14526-15434 GCA_040758475.1 Bdellovibrionota bacterium | reverse complement strand
GGCAAAAGCGGGGAGGAAAGCCCTTCTCTCACCATGCTTCGCCTCTGGAACAAAGTTTCGGGAAATGGCCCCCTCGTCATGCTCGCGGCCACCCTGGTCTTCCCCTGGATGGGCCTGGGCGTGGCGGCAGCGGCCCCCCTCCCCCCGGCCGAGATCACGTTCTTCCGCTTCGCCCTTAGCCTTCCCCTCATGGGCCTCCTTCACAGAGGAGGCGTCCTCCACGTCCAGTTCAACAACCGGCGCCTTCTCTTCCTCCGGGGAACCTACGCGGGCGTCGCCGTGCTCTGCTACTTCGCCGCCATCTCGAAGATCGGCGCGGGGCGGGCAACCCTGTTCAACAACTGCTACCCCTTCTTCGCCTTTCTTTCCGCCGTCTACGTGGGGCAGGAAGAATTCCACACGAAATCGGCGCTCCTTCTCCTCGTCGCCCTCTCGGGCCTTTTGCTCATCGTCGCCCCGGGCGTGGGGGCCGTCGAATGGGGATGGGGACCCGCGCTCGGGCTCCTTTCGGCTTCCTTCGCGGGCGCCGGATTCGTCGTGATCCGGGACCTTCGCAAGACCGACGAAGCCCCCGCCATCTACACGGCCATGTGCGTCGTGGGGATGCTCCTGGCCCTCCCCTTCGCCCTTCCGGTCTTCACGTGGCCCACGCTCCACCAATGGGGCTGGCTCGGCATCATCACGGTCTGCTCGACGGCGGCCCAGCTCCTCATGAACCACGCCCTCCGCTACCTCTCGGCCACGGCGGGCTCGATCCTCTCGGCGCTTACGACCGCCTTCACGGCGCTCTTCGCCTTTCTCTTTTTTGGCGAGCACTACCAGACGAGTTTCTTCGTGGGCGCGGGACTCATCTTCGGAGCCGCCGCCTTTATCGCCAAGGAAAGCCACAAGGACCCGGCCTTCGGAGG
>JBFLVN010000061.1:0-14516 GCA_040758475.1 Bdellovibrionota bacterium | reverse complement strand
GATTCACCCGCCCCCCCTCCCCTGACATCCGTCCTGTTCCCCCGCCCAAGCATGGTTAAACTAAAGGATATGGCGGGGAATACCCCAGATACGTCCCGGCTCCACGAAGCCCGGTACTGGCACAAGGAGCCGGACGGCCGGATCGTGTGCACCCTGTGCCCCCGCGACTGCCACATCGCCGAAGGGCAGGCGGGCTTCTGCTACATCCGCCAGAATTTGGGCGGAAAGCTCTACAACCTGGGCTACGGACGCCCCTCGGGCTTCGCCGTCGATCCGGTGGAGAAAAAACCGCTCAATCACTTCCTTCCCGGAACGCCGATCCTCTCCTTCGGCACCGTCGGCTGCAACCTGGGCTGCCGCTTCTGCCAGAACTGGGATATTTCCAAAGCCCGGGAAGAATCGGAGCGGGCCTACGACGTGAGCCCCCGGGAGGTCGTAGACCTCGCCATCCGCGAAAAGTGCCCGAGCATCGCTTTCACCTACAACGATCCCACGACCTGGCTCGAGTACACGACGGACATCGTGAAAGAGGCCGTCCCCCGAGGAATCCGCTGCGTCGCCGTGACGGCGGGCTTCATCTCCCCCGAGTCCCGGCCCGAGTTTTACGAAAACATCTCGGCGGCGAACGTGGATTTGAAGGGCTTTACCGAGGAATTCTACGGAAAAGTGACCCTCTCCCACCTCGCCCCCGTGCTCGACACTTTGAAATGGCTAAAGCACGAGTCGAAAGTCTGGTTCGAGATCACCAATTTGATGATCCCGACGCTGAACGACTCTCCGGGTGAAACGAAAAAGATGTGCGAGTGGATTCTAAAGGAACTCGGCCCGGACGTGCCCATCCACTTCACGGCCTTCCATCCCGACTACAAGCTCGTGAACATCCCCGGAACACCGCCCGCGACCTTGAAGCGCGCCCGCCAGATCGCCAAGGACGTGGGGCTCCACTACGTCTACACGGGAAACGTCCGCGACCTGGAAGGCTCGACCACCTTCTGCCCCGGCTGTGGCGATGCCCTCGTCGTCCGCGACTACTACCGGATCACGGAGATGAAGATCCGAAACGGCGCCTGCCCCTCCTGCGGAAAGAAGATTCCCGGCATCTGGCCGGATAAACCCGTGGAGCAAACGCTCGTCCGGCCGCGGGCGGTGGGGTAACCCCCTTCTCACCGTTTTCTAGCCGCCCCATTTATATAGCCTGATATTCCTAGCTGACCCCATCGTCCATTCGGCCGATTCCGGCACGGTCCCGAGTGAGCGACGCTCACCGAAAAACTTCAATAAATTCAAAGGGATTATTGCATTTCCCGGAAATAGCATCAGCGATCGTTCTATTTTCGATATTCAAATGCCCAAATTGCTACACTGACTTCGACAAAGTGTACACTAACCGTGTACGGAAAATTCTCAAACCGGATCGGAAAAGCCCTTTACAAACCGGCGATCTTTTGGTAGTGCAGTCAGATCAAGAAAAGTTGGTGGGGACCATCTTTTTAAAACACAACGGGTAGTTTAAACGCGGGGAGGCGCGCGCCTCTGCCCGCCGATGGAGGTGTGTGCCGTGAAGAGCAACAGGAAGTCGCGGAAGGCTGGAAAATCGAAACTTCGGGGCTGGCTGGTGGCTTTGGCGGGTGTAGCGGGCTTGTCGGCCTCGGTCATCGCTTGGTCGAATCAGAATCAGGGCATCCAGCATTTGGGGCAGGTGGATTCTGGCAGTGGTTCCTTCCAGGTCTCATATCCCATCGAAGCTCCGAAGTTTCGCGGCTTGGAGCCCAAACTAGGGCTCGCGCATAGCTCTGGCGGCGGGAACGGTCTCGTTGGAGTCGGCTTTCAGTTTTCCGGAGTTTCCTCCATTGAGCGGGCCTCTCCCGGGAAAGGCACCCCTCTCTACGATTCTACGGATATTTTCTTGATGGACGGCATGGAATTGATCGATTGCGGTGGCACCTGCGCCACGTTCGGCGGCACCCATCGCCCAAAGTATGAAAATTACACGCGCATCGAGCGGGATACGACCAACAACAAGTGGTACGTCTGGCAGAAGAATGGCCTCAAAATGACGTACGAGCCGAAGATTCAATTTGTCGATGCTTCTACTACTTACACCTATCGATGGTCGCTCGTAACGGCAGAAGACACTCATGGGAATTCCGTCACTTATACCTATTCTGTCGAATCCTCTCTCCCAAGCCCTTACAACATAGAAGAGTACGAATCTCAAAGTTATTTGTCCCAGATTTCATACAATGGGAGCACAATTACGTTGTATTGGGACGTGCGGAGTGACTATCAGATTTCGGCTATTGGCGGGGTCAGTTATACAAGAGATCGTTTTATCCTGACTCGAAAGCGCCTGAAATCCATTGATGTAAAAACGGGATCGTCCCGCATTCGGGTTTATGCGCTCACTTACACAAATTCAGGGGATTCCCCCCTTTCCCGGCTGACTTCCGCAAAGGCATACGGTAGCGATGCTGCAATCGACAGCGGCGGTGCTGTGACTTCGGGAAGCGTCCTGCCCGCGACGGACGTCACCTGGAACGTCCCCCCAACGGGCAGTTCGGCCTTTGGCTCCGAGATTGAAGGGGCGGGAATCCGTCCTTCTGGCGTCAACGTCGCCTACGGCGGGCGGAATATCTGGCCTGGAGATTTTAACGGCGATTCCAAGATGGATCTGATGTATCACGTGAGTGGCAGCAGCCCCCTTGAAATGAGGGTGATGAGGGCGACCGGTTCTGGGTTCGCGGACGACGAATCCTTCGACAATAAGACATTGGCTTACGTTCCCGCCGATTCTGGGCGCAAAGCTTGGGTGGGGGATATCGATGCCGATGGCAAAGCGGACTTCGTGTATTTGGCCACCGTCTCCAGCCAGAACCAAATCCGTGTGATCCAGACGAACTCGACCGCGGATGGTTTCGATTCCGAAGAAGTTTGGGGATCGGGGACGACGATCAGCGACAGTCTCAAAATGACCGCGGCGGCGGCGAACCATTATCTGGTGGACGTCACCTGCGACGGGAAAGCCGATCTCGTACAACAAGAGAAGTATTACGGTGGGGGGAAAGTCACCGTTTACCGTTCGACGGGCAGCGGTTTTGAACTCTTTCAGTCGCAGGAACCGTTCGATTACGAGCCTTCGTACAGCCAGAACGGGATATGGCTTGGCGATTTTAACGGCGATGGGTGCATGGATTTTGTTTATAACCGCCATCAAACGACATACTACTACGTCATGTTCGGCTCGGAAGATGGCTTTCTTGAAAATGACGAATATTGGGAATCTGCGCCCGTTCCCGGTTCCTGGGGCATCACCACGCACCGGATCGGAGATGTCAATGGAGATGGCCGGTCGGACCTCGTTTACGAACGCCACCAGACGAATGAAGTCTGGGTCATGCTCTCGACCGGATCGGGATTCGAGACTCGCCAATGGGGCGATCATTCTACTCCCGGAATTGCCTACAGCGGCAATGCCATGTGGGTGACGGACATCAACGGCGACGGGCTGAGTGATTTTGTTTATCAAGGCGGCGGAACTCACAATTTCTACGTCATGCTTTCGAATGGCACGTCCTTCGATAGCAAGAGTTTGTGGTTCACCAAAACACACAACCAAGGAGAGGATCAGGGCGGCGGTTACGGCTGGTTTCTGGATTTCACCGGCAACGGGAAATCCGATTACGTCTACAACACGGAAGATGGAAGCAATACGCCATGGCTGGATCGGTACTACGATCTGTTTAAAGCGCAAGGAAACCGCCACATTACGCTCAATACCATCACCAACAACCGGGGCGTGACGACGACGGTTTCTTACGTTCCCTCGTCCAATTGGCCTAGCCAGGAATTCCCGACGTTCGCGACTTCAGAAAGTGGTGATTCGAGTATCGGCGGAGAAGGTTCCGTTACCCGCGTCGTATCGACTCCTTTGGTGTTCGAAACCGTTCAGAAACTATCGACGACGGATACGTCTACGGACCCGGATCTGGTTTTTCAGACTTTTTACACCTATTCCGGTGCTAAATGGTCTTACGAAGAACGCCGCCTCCTTGGTTTTAACATCACCACCCAAACCATCACGGACGACGGTGATACAAGTTCGACGGACGAGGCATTCAGCAAAACCGATTTCCGCCAGGACTTGCCCTGCGCCGGCCAGACCGATTGGAGCTTCGTAAAAACATCCGGTGGGGCGATCTACCAAGCACAGAATGTCGAATACAACCGGCTCGAAGGGGATTCCTTGGGAAGCCCGCCCTACGTGTGCTTGCAGGAAATCCAGCATGCCTACGAGTGCGAGCTTCAAACCAGCAGCGAAACTTCCTTAACAGGCTGCCGTGAGACCAGGCAAGAAGTTGTTTCCTACGATGCTTTTGGAAATCCCTTGGAAAGCCGTAACCATGGCGATTATTCCACGACGTCCGACGATACGACTCAGACCGTATCGTTAACGCTACCCGGGACAACCCAAACTTTTATCATCGCTCCCCACACGAAAAAACTTTACGAAGGCCTTGGAACCGGCGGGAATCTCCTCCAGCACACGAAGATCTATTACGACGGTCAGACCCACACGACGCTGCCGACCAAAGGCGATGTGACCAAGCAGGAACAGCAGTACAACGCCTCGGGAACGACCCTGACGGCGGGAAGCGACCCGTGGCTCACCACCACGGCCACGTACGATTCTTATGGAAACAAGCTCTCTTCGACGGACGTTCTTAGCCGCACGGCCTGGACCGTCTACGATTCGACCTACAATCTCTTTCCGATTCGTTCCTGCAATCCCAAGGTGACGGCCGACAACAGCATTACGTCCGTGTCGGGTTGCACTTCCGGGATAGCTGATACCACTCAAGATTACGATCTTTTCCAGTCCGACTCCTTCGCGGGACCGTTTGGGGCGGTTGTCTTCCAAAAAGGCTGGGATGGCCAGATGGTCAAGACGGACTACGACGTTTTCGGCCGGACGATTGCTACGTATGGCCCTGAAATGAACACAACTCCCGACCCGGACGTACCCTGGCTCGTTCAAGAAGTTTCGTACAATACGGCATCGACACCAAACACGCGTACCGTGAAAAGCTACGAGACCGGTGGCGGAAGCTCTTACCTCGAATCCATCGAATTTCTGAATGGTTTTGGCAAGGTCATCCAGAAGAAGCAACGCGCGGAGGATTCCCAGGTCGTCGTTTCGGGGACCACCGTGTTCGACGCTTACGCGGGTTCGGATCCGGGGGCGGACGACATCTACGCCGTCCGCACGTACAACCCCTTCTTCCAGGGCAATTCCTCGTTCTCGACGTACACGGGAGTTTCGGGCCTTCCCTCCGGCCTTGCCCGTTCCACTACCGAATATGACGACGCGGGCCGGCAAGTAAAAAGCATCGTTCCCAAGAAGCGCAACGGCTCTTCGACGGATTATGTCAACATCACGACTTGTTACGGATATCACGCAACCAATTGTCCTGACGGTGGGATTGGAAAAGTCGTCGTTGCAGACCCGCTTGGGAGCAAGAAAATTACCACCAAAGACGCCCTGGGGCGCTTGACTAAAATCGATGAGGACGTGGCCGCCAGCACGGTGGCGACGACCCGTTACGGCTACGACGTGCAGGGAAGGCTTCGCCGGATTTGCGACGCGGAGGATTCGACGACCACCTGCGACGACACGGAAGCCGACGCCAAGATGACCTACGACTCCCTGGGGCGGCAGCTAACCCTCTGGGAGCCCAACCAAGGCACGAAGACTTACACCTACAATAGCGACGGCACCGTGGCGACGGAGACGGACGCTCTGAGCAACGTCCTGCGGCTTACCTACGACAACCTGGGAAGAATCACCCGCAAGTGCGCCACCAAGGGTGGAAGCGCCAACGACGTGGGCTTGATCAAGGTGAAGAGCAGCGCCCCGGCGGCCGCCACGGCCCAGGGGGGGTGCAATTCGGGCGAAGTGGAGATCGCCGTTTACACCTACGACAACGCCTCCGCCACCAACAGTGAAGGGCGCCTTACCAAGCTCGCCGATCTTTCGGGCACGACCGAATACGAATACAGCGAGCGGGGCCAAATCCGCAAGATCAAGCGGCGGATGGACTGCGATACCAATTCCTCCCCCAACCAGGATTGCGCCGAGTTCACGGTGGAGCGCTGGTTCGACCTGTTGGGCCGCCAGACCAAGATCAAGTACCCGGACACGGAGGAAGTCGTTTATTCCTACCAGACCCGGGGCCTTCTCTCGAAAGTCGAGAACACGGTAGACCCGCGGGTCTACGCCCAGAACTTCGTTTATGACGAAGCGGGGAATGTCACAACGGTCGAGTACGGAAACGGCGTCACGACGATCCGGGATTACGATCCCGACAGCTTCCGCCTCGCGGAGCTCGATACGGGAGACTATGCCTTCACGCCCACGGACGAAGACCAGCGCATGGCTCCGGCGGCTATTCTCAATTCATACAATCTGAGCGGTGCCGTCACGGACATCGATGAAGATCCCGATTCCTACGACGGGAGTTGGCTGACCGCCCCGAGCGACAATGACGATACGTACGTCCGGGTTTCCTTCGGAACGCCCACGTACGCCCTCAAGACCGGGGCGGACCTCCAGGAGTGCCGGACCGTCGTGCGGCAGAGCAACCCCGGCGGGCTAACGCCGCAGGCGCAGATGGAACTCTGGGAAAATGGTTCTCTCGTTCGTACCGGTTCGGCTACGAATGTTACGTCCACTTCGGGCCAGGTTCTCTCCCTTACGTGGAACGCGACCGAATTATCCGATCCAACGGGCGCGAATGTCGAATGTGCCGTTTACGGCGCCCGCGTCTCTGGAAATCCGAGCAACCGCAACAGCGTGGAAGTGGGCGCGATCGAATGGAACGCCAAGACGACCCACATCGTCATTTCCGGCACGACGCACCAGAATTACTCCTATACCTACGACGACAACGGCAATATCTCTGCCTTAAACGACCTGCGGAGCAGCGCCCCGGACGCCACGTTCACCTACGACAAGCTGAACCGCCTCACCGTAGCCGACGAGACGGGCACGGGAAGTTATGGCTATCGGAAATTCGACTATGACAAACTGGGGAACATCACCCAGCGCTACTTCAACTCCGGCCTGACGGACTACGAGACCTACAGCTATTCGGGCGCCGACGGGGGCCTCTGGCACGGGGTCGGAAAAATTAGGGATGAGGGGAGCAATCAGATCTACGCCTACACGTACGATGCCAACGGGAACATGAAGACCCGGAATTTCGGCGGCAACACGTACAACCTGGAATACGGCTACGACAACCGGCTCCACACCTACAAGAACGGCAGCACCACCACGGCCCAGTACGTTTACGATGGCCACGGCGGCATGGCGATCAAGTACTACGACAGCAAGGTGAACTACTACGTGGGCCCGTGGTTCGAAGTGCGGGACGGAAAGGCCGTCAAGCACATCTTCGGGCTTGGCCGCACGGCGGTAGTGACCTACAGCGCCTCCCGGAGTGATTTCGCCGTCACGGCGAGCCTTGGCGGCGCGGCCCAGGAAGGCGCCAAGCGCTTCTGGCGGCACCTCACCAACCCCCGGGGCGATTACCCGGCCTACAAAGTGGCCGTGGCATCCCTGTGGGGAACGTGCGTAATTCTCGTGCTCGCCATCGCCTTCGGCTGGCCCCTCAAGCTCTGGCGCGGGCTCATCGGCTGGATGAAGAGCCACCGCACTCGCAAGGAAAAGAAGCTCGACCAGCAATCGGAAGAACTTTCCAAGCGAATCTGGCACGAAACCCCCGCCTTCGGCGGAAGGTGGGGCCTTGTCCGCACGGCTTCGCTTCTCTTCGCCGCATTCCTCCTGGCCAGTACCACGATCTCCTGCAGGGGACGTGTGTACGACGAAAACGGCCGCTTCGCCCTGGACGAAAGCGCGGCCAACTCTTTCAGCCGCACGGAGACGGTCCAGTACCTTCACCCCGATCATCTCGGCAGCACGAACGTCGTCACGGATAGCTCCGGCGCGGAAGTCGAACGCAACAAGTACCTCCCCTACGGCGAAGTGCAGACCCACACCGGCTCCTCCAACAGCGACCGCACCCACGCCGGCAAGCGCTACGAATCCGAATCGGGACTAATGTTCGTGGAGAACCGCTTCTACGACGCGGTGATCGGGAGATGGATTACGAGCGACCCGAGACAACTAGCGCCACAGGGGCTTCAAGCCTTGAGACAAGTGGAATGGGATTGGGAAAATGGCAATCCGTCACCTGGAGCAGACATCAAGGATCGAGTTAAACAATGGCAAGAACGTGCGTACGCTCCACAGGACCTTAATCGCTTTAGTTATTCTTTAAACAACCCCATAAACCAAACAGATGAAGATGGCTATGGGTTCATGAAGATTTTCAAAAAAGTATTAAAGGGAATTGCAATGGCGCTTGTAGCTCATATTCTCATCGCCATAGCTATTATTGCGGCGCCGATTCTTGGGCCATTTATTACAAGTGGCTTATTCATGGGAATATCCGGTGGATTGATGAGCGGGCTAACAGCATTGGCAACGGGGGGGAATATTTGGAAAGCGATGGCTACTGGATTTGCAACCGGATTTATTGCTGGATTTGGATTTCAATTCCTCGGTCAACTGGCTGCTAGGTTTGGACTTGGCGAGCTTTCCTATCGCTTACTTAGCGTACCAGGGAATGCCGCGCTCGACGTGCAGTCTATGTCTACCGGAGCAATATTTGGCAATATTGGTGGAATCCTAAGCGGAACAGCGAATATGCTAGCAGCACCATTCAGCACAGGACGTGTTTGGAGTGCTTTTCAGGAAGGTTTCGCTCAATTTGCTAATTCCTTAGTTCCTCGCTACGGCGGTGCTGCTGGTCCAGGCATGGGACCATCACCTCAAAATTATGATTATTTTGGGGTCACTTATGGGACCAATATGGATCAAGCGGCAAAAGTACACGATTGGACTTATTACAACAATGTTTTTTCCGTGGGAGATGCTACTCGTGCCGACATGGCACTATTGAGAGGCAGTTGGAGTGGCCAGGTCTTAGGGCCATATGGTCAAGCGTATCGCGCTATTTTGTCAGTTGGATTTGGGATGAAAATGGCTTTTGAAAACGCAACGAATATTTGCATGATATGCAAAGCTGCTCCTTGAAAGCACCGAAAGACCATGTGTGCTTAGCAGAGAAGATGAGAAGGCTCTGCCTCACCGCTCGCCACGGTTTTCCCCCGAGCGTTCTTGGCGAATAACTTCGCCAAGAACGCCCGGAGTTTTTGGAGGTATGGGTTGAAGCTCCTACCCCACCGCCCCCGCGACGATCTTCTCTCGGGCGTTCTTGGCGAAGTCGGTCATGGCCAGGAGCGCGCGGAGTTTGCCGAACGGTTCGGGCGGCGGGCTTGGAAGGACGGCGGAGAGTTCATCGAGTAGCGGCTTGGCTCCCCGGAGCACTTCGAAGGAGGCGTAGCGGCGAAGGATAAGGGAGTTAAAATCCGCGCCCGCGATTTCCTCGTCGAGAGTTTGGGCCGCGTCCTTGGCCAGGGTGGAGAGGGCCTCGGCATAGGCAAAGAACCTTCCCGCGGGAACCTGGAATCCTTCCCGCCTCCGGAGAGCATCTCTCAATTCGCTCGCGTGGCGATAGAAAAGCCCGGCGACCCAGCTCGACAGGAGCGAATCCTCCCACTGGCGGAAGGGTTTTGCGATCTCCGTCCAACCGTTTTTCTCCCGGTCCGAGGGACCAAGCCGGGCGGCAAGCGGCACGCGAACGTTTTCCAACTTCAAATTGGCGTGGAGCGCCGTTTCCGGGCCCACGTGCGGCGGCATCGTGGAGACGGAGAGTCCTGAAGAATCCCGGGGAACCAAGAAGACGCCCAGGTCGCGCCCTTCGGAAGATTCCCCGCAGATGGCAAGGATCAGGTACATCGAGGCGAGCGGACCGCCGGTCGTGAAGGTTTTTTGCCCCGTGATGATCCAGCCGCTCCCATCCTTCTTGGCGGTGGTTTGAATCTTTCCCGGGTGCGATCCCACCTTGGGTTCGCTCGCTCCCATGCAGCAAAGGCCGTTGCTGGCCGCGACTTGCTTAGCCACCTCGGGGGCCAGTAGCCGGAGGACGCGAAGGAGGCAGACGAGGTGGACCGTGAAGGTAAGCGGCACGCCCATGTCGGCCCCGCCGCGGGAGATTCCTTCCAGGAAAGCGCCCGCCTCCCGGAACGAGGAAATCCGGGAGAGAGCCGCGCGTAGTTCGGGGAGCGCGAGAAGCTCCCGCCAGCTTGTTTCATTCACCGGCCGGGCGAGGTTGGGGGGAAGGCTTCGGGCGAAGGATTCGGAATCGTTCATGCCCCCGATCCTAGCGCTTGGAAACAAACGGCGCCCCTCCCCGCCTTGACCCTCCTCCGGCGGTGGGATATTGACTCGCGAGTCAATTTGGACGGGAAGGCCCGGAGCCGCTTGGCTCCCCGCCCCGCCCGGAAGTGACGGCAGCGTCAGAACAGGTCCTTACCCGTGAAAGGAACCTCCCCATGATCGATTTCGAACTCGAACAGGGCCAGAAGAACGTTCTCATGATGGCCCAGACCTTCTGCAAGACCATGATCCGCCCGAAGGCTCTCGAATTCGACGAGAAGCACGAGATGGACATGAAGTTCCTGGCGAACTTGAAGAACCTCGCCATGGGCGGCGGCGGAATGCCCAAGGAGATGGGCGGCGAAGGGGCGGGCCTTGGCGAAACGCCCGACAAAAAGGGCGTGAAGCAAACGAACCGCCTCATGGCCCTCGTGACCGAGGAGATCGGCTGGGCCGATCCGGCCGTCACCTTGAACGTCCCCGGCCCGGGCGTGGGCGGCCCTCCGGTCGCCATGATGGGAACGGACGAGCAGCGCAAGAAGTACCTCTCGATCTTCGGCGGCAAAGATCCCAAGTGGGGCGCCTACGCCCTCACCGAACCCGGCTGCGGGTCGGACGCCGCCGCCATCCAGACCACCTGCCGCAAGGACGGCGATTACTACGTCCTGAACGGCCAGAAGATGTTTTGCTCCAACGGCGCCCGGGCCGAGTGGACCGTCGTCTTCGCGACGATCGACAAGAGCAAGGGGAAGGCCGGCCACCGGGTCTTCGTGGTCGAAAAGGGGACGCCCGGCTTCCAGGTCCTCAAGATCGAAAAGAAGATGGGAATGCGCGCGAGCGAAACGGCGGCGCTTGCCTTCGAGGACTGCCGCGTCCACAAAGATCAGCTTCTTGGCGGCGAAAAGCGCTACGAGACCGGCGGGAGCGAAGGCTTCAAGGTCGCCATGAAGACCTTCGACACGACCCGGTTCATGGTGGGCCTCCTTGGCGTCGGGATCGGCCGGGCGGCTTACGAAATCGCCCGGGATACGGCCAAGGAAATGTACCTCCTCTCGCGCCCCATCAACCGCTACCAGAGCATCCGCGACACGCTCTCCAACATGGAGCGCAAATTGAACGCCGGGCGGCTCCTCGGGTGGAACGCCGCCTACATGGCCGACATGGGGATTCCCAACTCGATGGAATCCAGCATGGCGAAGGCTTACGGCGCGAAGGTCGGAAAGGAGTGCTGCCGCGAGGCCATGAGCATCGTCGGCAACCACTCGACGGAACGCAAGCGCCTCCTCGAAAAGGCGTTCCGCGATATTCCGATCTTCGACATCTTCGAGGGAACGGGCCAGATCCAGCGCCTCGTCATCTCGCGGCGCCTCATGGACGGCCTGGACATCCAATAGATTTTCCGGGACACGGAAGCACAAGAGGCGCGTCCTACGGATGCGCCTCTTCGTTTTTAGAACCGGATCACTTCGCGGGCTTCTCGGCGGGGGGCGGGGCTTCCTGGTAGGTCTGGAGATCCTCGCCGCTTACGGCTTTGGCCTTGTCGCGAAACTCGGGCGGCACGTTGTGAAGGCCCCGGACCGCCTGCACGACCCCTTGGGCGTCCGTATAACGGTAGATCGCCTTGGCCGGGTCCAATTCTCCCTTGGCCGGCGCCGAAGCTCCTGGTTCCCCTGGATGGAGAACGGCGCAGAAGCCGACGGAGGGCGGCAGAACTTTCTCGCAGGATTCCCGCCCGACGAAGTAGAGCCCGGCGACGAAGATCACCAGAACGATCAGAAGCGCGGCAATTGTTTTACCCATGGGGGAACTATGGCACGGGCGGCGCGGTGCGGCCAGCACCGGCTCTCACGGCACCGTCTTGCCGAGCCGCGCCAAGGCCTCCTTCATCGCCCCCGCGAGCTGGCCGCCGCTCCCGTTGCTGCTGTTGAAGTTGTAATCGCTACCCGGCGCGAAGTGATCGGCGTAACGCCCCGAAGGCGGGAGGAAAATCGTCCGCGGGATGAATTTCTTTCCGCCCCCTGCGGGGTAGGCGTCCATTTCCGGCTCGAAATCCGAATTGGCCCGGACCATCACGAAATCCTGGGCCGCTTCGGCCACTTCCGGACGGTGGAAGACCCGTTCGTACTCTTTGCAATGGGGGCACCAATCCGTCACCACGGTCAGGCAAATGGGCTTTCCTTTCCGCCTGGCCGTGGAGATGGCGCTTTTCCAAGGAACCCACTCGATCTGGTTCGAGTTCCAGGAACCGCCCGGGCGGCCGCGGAGCTTTTTCCCCTCTAGATTTTTCTCCGCCGCCGGGCGTGCCGGGGCGGAAGCGATGGCCACCGGCTCTTCCTTGTAAGTCGAGAGCTTCTTGCCATCTGCGACCTTCACGCGGTCCCGGTACTCGACCGGCACGTTCTGGATGCCTGTGACGGCGTGAAAATCCCCCCGCTCGTCCGTGTAGTGGAAGACGATCCGTTCCGGGTGGGAAACTTCCTCAGGCTCCGGCTCTACGGCTTGTACGGAAGGAGCGGCCCGCGGCTCGGCCGGTGACTTTTCCTTTCCCGGCACCGTCACGGCCACCGGGGCGGCTTCCCCCTCCTTTTCCGTGGGAACTTCCAGCGGGCTTGGCGGAAGAAGCGCGCAGGTATTGGAAAATGCCGGTAGCCACTTGGCGCATTTCTCGGGACCACCCAAATAGAGGGCCGATCCTCCCATCGCCACCAGGGCGAACAGAGCGGCGAGAAAATTCCTCATTTCCTAAAACTCCGGGTCCTTCCAGTTGGGCCAGAGATCGGGGAGGTCCTTGGAAACTTTGAGGGGAAAGTTGGGCGGGCGCTTTTGAAGAAAGCTCGTGACCCCTTCGAGGGCATCCCCGGAGCGGCCCATGGCGTAGATTCCGCGCGAATCGGCCCGGTGAGCCTCCATGGGATGCGAGGCGCCGAGCATGCGCCAGAGGAGCTGGCGCGAGAGGGCGACCGAACAGGGGCTCGTGTTTTCGGCGATCTCTTTCCCAAGGGCCCTCGCCGCCGGAAGGAGTTCCTCGGCCGGAACGATGCGGGAGACGAGTCTTCCGGCCAGGGCCTCTTCGGCCGTGAAAACCCGGCCCGTCGCCACCCATTCCATGGCTTGCGAGATGCCCACGATCCGGGGGAGGAAATAGCTCGAACACGCTTCCGGCACGATCCCCCGGCGGGCGAAGACGAAGCCGATTTTCGTCCGGTCGCTCGCGATCCGTACGTCCATGGGAAGGCACATGGTGATGCCCACGCCCACGGCCGCGCCGTTCATGGCGGCGATCACGGGTTTCTTGGAATTGAAAATCCGGAGGGTCACCTGTCCGCCGAGGTCCCGGTGAGTCTCCAGCGTATCGCGCTTGCTCGAATCGAAGGCTTTTCCTCCCGAAGCCGCCGAGAGGTCCGCTCCGGCGCAGAAGGCTTTTCCCGCCCCGGTCACGATGACTGCCCGCACCTCGTCGTTCGCGTCGATCTCGTCGAAAACCTGAATGAGTTCCAACCCCATCTGATAAGTGAAGGAATTCATCTGTTCGGGACGATTGAGGGTGATCGTAAAAATCTTTTCCGAAAGATCGGTCAGAAAAGTCGTGTAGGACATAAGGGGACTCCTTGGGATAAGGCCAGATTACCTCGTACTACCACCGGATTTCTTCCGTCGTCCAAGGGCGAGTTTTTCCGTTCGGGAGAGTTTTTTTACTTCCCACTCCCGCCGGAGGGCGGCGCCCCTGTCCTTGCAATGCTCCGAATGGAGGAGTTTTACGGGCCCCCGGCCCCGGGTGTATTTGGCTCCCTTCCCCGCGTTGTGGGCGCCGACCCGGGCCTTTAAATCGTTTGTCACCCCCGTATAGAGCGTTCCATCCGCGCAGCGCAGGATGTAGAGCCGCCAGGAATTCTTGGAGGTCATGGGGTTCCTCCAACACCGCGAAGGGCATAAGGGAAGATGGTCAAGGTGATCATCATTTTTTTTAAACGCTATCCATACTGGCCATCTTCCTTGGCCCGCCCGGCAGCCCCGTAAAACCGCCCGAAACCGCCCAACCGATGAAGGTGGCCAAGAAGGCCATGTATTTTTTCGTGGCCACCTTCATGGGCAAGGTGATCATCATTTTTTTTTGGAAAAATTCCACCGTTGTACGAGGATGTCCAGTAGGGGGGGGTGGCGGGCCGCCCCCACC
>JBFLVN010000060.1:0-15634 GCA_040758475.1 Bdellovibrionota bacterium | reverse complement strand
CGATGGCGCCAACGTCCTCGTTCCGGAGCGGGAGCAGTCGGCTTCCGCCTGGACGCGCGTGGCGGCGGGAAGCACCCACACCTGCGCCCTCCAAGGGGACGGGACGCTCTGGTGCTGGGGCTACGGCGGGGACGGACAACTTGGCAACCCCGCCACCGGCAAGAGCCTCGTCCCGGTTCCCAAGCGGACGATGGACGCGGATTTCGGGCCCGTCGTCTTGGGATACGCCCATGCCTGCGCCCTTAAGACGGGCGGCTCTCTTTGGTGCTGGGCTGGCAACAAGGATGGCCAGCTTGGTGATGGATCGACCATCCAGCGCTTCCTCCCCGTCCGCGAAGCCACGGCGGCCGCCGATTGGACCGGTTTCTCCGCGTCAGGCGGTTACACGTGCGCGGTTAAGAACGATCACTCCCTTTGGTGCTGGGGCAAGGGGGACCAGGGGCAGCTCGGCAGCAATCTGCCCACGGGTGCTTCTGCCCCTGTGCGGGAATCCACGCTGGCAGGCGATTGGGTGAAAACCGCCGCGGGAGGCGAACACGCCTGCGCCATCAAGACGGATGGGTCGCTTTGGTGTTGGGGGCGGGGCGACTCGGGGCAACTGGGTGATGGGCTCTCCACGGGCGGATACCCGCCCGTTCGAGAGGCTACGCAAGCCACCGATTGGGCGCAGGTATCGGCGGGCGATTTCCACACCTGTGCAATAAAGATGGGCGGTTCTCTCTGGTGCTGGGGCGCCAACGCATCGGGCCAGTTCGGGGATAATTCCTTTACGCCGAGTCCCGTGCCGGTCCAGGAATTCACCCAGGCCGCGGATTGGGCACAGGTATCGGCGGGGGCCAATCACACCTGCGCCGTAAAAACGGATAATTCTCTCTGGTGCTGGGGATACGGCGGAAACGGCCGGCTCGGGGATAATTCGACCAATACGAGCCCCGTACCGGTCCAGGAGTTTTCGGCGGCCCTCGATTGGGCACAGGTAGCCGCCGGAAGCACCCATACCTGCGCCGTGAAGACGGATGGAACGCTCTGGTGCTGGGGGACGAACACCTTTGGTGAACTGGGTAATAACTCCCCTTCCCAGAGCCTCGTCCCCGTCCAGGAATTCCTGGGCGATCTCGATTGGTCCCAGGTTTCCACCGGGACAAGCGCCACCTGCGCTTCCAAGGCGGACGGTTCCATCTGGTGCTGGGGGACGGACCTAAACGGCCTCGTAGGCGACCGGCTCCAGTACCATGTCTCTCCGGCAGTTCCATGAAATAAGTTAGTGATATCAATTGGTTAAGCGGCCCCTGGAAGGGAGGGGGTTGCGGGGCCGGGGCTTTCCCGGCTCTTTTTTTATTGACAACCGACCAGTCGGTCGGTAATCTACCGACCAATCGGTCGGGTTTTTTATGCCCTCCGTCATAGAGGCAAAGGGAATGCGCGAGGCCGCCGTAGTCGCCAGACACCCCACCCAGGACCGCATCCTGGACGAAGCCGAGCGCCTTTTTGCCCACCACGGCTTCGCCGGGGCTTCGCTCCAGGAACTCGCCGAGCGGGTGGGCCTTTCCAAGTCCAGTCTCTTCCACCACTTTCCCACAAAGATCGAACTTTACGCCGCCGTGCTGGAGCGTCTCTTCGAGCATCTTTGGATTTCGATTGAATCCCGGGTGGACCGCCAGGCGGGCCCCTGGACGCGGGTGGGCCAGACGATCGACCTGTTGATCGACTTCCTGGCCGAGCGCCCTACGACCGCGAAGCTTCTCCTCCGATCCATGATCGAGCGGGACTTCGAGGACGCGGGCCTTACGCCCGAAGAACTCCGCGAACGCCACGGGCAGTACCTGGCCCGGATCATCCAGTTCTTTATCCAGGCCCTCCAGGATGGCACGAACGCGGGCGTCTTCCGTCCCCAGCACATCGGCCATTTCATCCAGAGCGTCGTCGGCGCGACCCTCTTCCACTTCGCCTCGGGGAACTTCGGGGAAGAAATGATCGACGGCGACCTCTACGCCCCCAAGAACGTCGCGGCCCGCAAGGAAGAAGTGAAGAATTTCATCCGCCTGGGTCTGGAAGAACGAAAGTAAGGATTTCGAGCGGGAGCCCCGCGGCCCCGTATCAGGAAAAGGAGCAAGGGTCTTATGGAGCGCTTTCAGGACGATCACCGGGTCAAATACGGAAAATTCGAGGCCATCGAATGGAACGACCTCACCGAGGTCAAGAAGATGCGCGAGCAGCTTCAATTTGGCGCCCCGATGGAAGTCTCCTGGTCGTGGGACTACGTGGGCCAGGTGGAAGAACTCCGCCGCCTCTACGAAATCTCCAAGAACCGCCAGTGGAACGCCGAGAAGGACCTGAACTGGAACGAATCCTTCGACAAGAGCGCCCAGTGGGGCCAGATGCAGGACGTATCCCCCATCTCTCAGGCCATCAAGATGATGGGCGGGAGTGAGGCCAAGCAGCGGGAGGCCACCTGGGACAACTTCGCCTATGTCTGCTCCCAGCTCCTCCACGGCGAGCAGGCGGCCCTGGAAATCTGCGGCCAACTCTGCGCCGTTTGCCCGGACATGGACATGAAGTTCTTCGCCGGTTCCCAGGTGTTCGACGAAGTCCGCCACATCGAGGCTTTCTCCAAGTTCATTACGCGGAAGCTCGGGACCATCTGGCCCATCGACCCGAACATCAAGTTCCTCCTCCAGGAAA
The DNA here is from genome assembly GCA_040758475.1 of Bdellovibrionota bacterium. Lineage (GTDB taxonomy): Bacteria > JAGRBM01 > JAGRBM01 > JAGRBM01 > JAGRBM01 > JBFLVN01. The sequence continues at coordinate 12,952 of JBFLVN010000060.1, read as the reverse complement.
TCCTCAAGGCCGACACCTGGCAGAAGAAGACCCTGGGCATGCAGACCCTCTTTGAAGGCATGGCCCTCGGCATCATGAACATGATGGACACCTACTCGGACGTGCCGCTCTTCAAGGAGATGATCAAGCGCGTCAAGCTCGATGAATCGCGCCACGCGGCCTTCGGCGTCATCAGCATGCAGGAAACCATGCGGAGTGCCGATCCGGAGATGAAGGCGGATTTGGAGGACTGGGCCTACAAAATCCTCGAATGCCTGAACGCCGGCCAGTACTACGGCGTCTTCTCGGCCCTGGGGCCCAAGTATGGGATCGACGCCCGGAACTTCGCCCAGATGCTCTACGGCATGCCCGACGCCGTGCAGCAGAAGAGCCTCCTCTATACGCATGCGACGCTGCCCCATCTTAAGAAACTCGGGCTCATCACCGAGCGGACGGCCGATAAGTACCGCGCCATCGGTCTCTACAAGGCCCTCGGGGAACTCCCCACGAGCTCCAAGGCCACCGAGGGCGCCTTCGACGACACGCCCGTCTATCCGGCGACGAACTGATCTCTTCGCTCCAGGAGCCAAGGCCCCCGCCCGAAAGGGCGGGGGTTTTGTTTTGGGGGGAAGCGTTTTTGCTCGCCGGAAGTTGTAGCGAGCAGGGAAGAGTTGATAGAGTTTTAATCAGCAAGTCGTTTAGGGGTGTATTGACAAGTACGGCTCGGTTTATAGGATTTTTAGGTAACGAACGGCCAGCTGTTTCGAGGTGCATATGCCCAAACTCCCCATCGTGTCTGGTTCCGAAGCCGTCCGGGCGTTCGGCCGCATCGGCTACGAGGTCGATCATCAGACGGGAAGTCACATCATCCTCCGGCATCGGCAGCCGCCGTATCGGCGCCTCACGGTTCCAAATCACCGGGAACTCGCAAAGGGAACCTTGCGAAGCATCATTCGGGAATCGGGACTGACCGTGGAAGAATTTGTTGAACTGGTGAAAGGCTAAGCGACGATATCGACGATTTCCTCGTCGATGGGCGGAGGGATTGCCTCCCCGTGTTTTTTGAGGCTTTCGACGTAACCGGAAATCGCGTCCTGGATGTTCGCGCGGGCTTCCTGCCGGGTCTTGCCCTGGGAAACGCAACCTGGAAGAGCGGGGCAAGTGGCGACAAACACGCCGTCCTCGTCCTGTTCGATGAGCACGCGGAACTTCATAACAAACCAGTATAAGCCCTAAAGGCCGTTTATTCAAACCACTTGTCTTGTCCTCCCAACCGGCTATCTCTTTCCCCCTCGCCGGGGAGGGGACGCCCATGGCCGGTAAAATTTCCATCGTTTTCGCGGGGGGCGGATGCCGCACGGCCTGGGCCGTCGGCATCCTGGAGGAACTCCGCAAAGAGCTTCCACCGGTAAGGGAGTGGGCCGGGGTATCGGCTGGCTCCTGCATGGCCGTGGCGTTCGCCGCCGGCCGGGTGGGGGAGATGTTCGATTTCTTCCTGGACATCACTTCCAAAAACCCACGTAACGTCTACCTCGAACGCTTCTTCGGGAAGGGGAAGATGTTTCCCCACGAACCCATGTACCGGGCGACGATCGCCCACGCCTTGAAGGACGGCGGCTTCGAGAAGCTCCGGAACGGCGCCCCGGTGCGGACGCTCCTGGCTTACGTCGAAGCGGGCCGGCCCGTGCTGCGGACGGCCCTGGGGGCCGTGTTCGCCTATAACCGGCGCAAGAAGGACGGGATCGTCCACGGCCCCGAGGAAAATCATCCCGGTATCGGCATGGAAGTGAGGGACTGCCGGGAAGGGAAAACGGAAGCCGAAGTGATCGAGACGGTCCTCCGATCCTCGGCTACGCCGCCGGTGACAGGCACGCCCCGGGAGAACGGCCGGACGTATATCGACGGCGGTTTCGTGGACAACGTCCCCGTGCGGGCCCTTTCCCCGGAAGCCCAACAGGGGAAAACCTTCGTGCTTCTCACGCGCCCCATGCCGAAGGAAAGCCTCCCCCAGTCGAGCGGCCGCTTTTACCTGGCGCCCCCGCAGGACGTCCCCATCCAGAAGTGGGACTATACGAGCCCCATAAAACTCCGGGCGACGTATGAGATGGGCCGCGCCAGCGGGCGGACGGCCAGGGACGCCGTCCTTCGCTGGCTCTCGTGATCCCCTGACGCCCGTTCGGGATTGACCCGAAGTCACAACAAAGTCTTTGACAGTTTCTTCCTTTGTTGGTTAGGAAAAGAGCGCCGAAGGGAGAATCCTCGCCATGCGCAACACGTTCAAGGCCCTCTCGAAGCCGGAGCGGGAAGAGGTCCGGCGGAAGTACGTCGAATATTTGAAGAAGCGCAACGGCGCGCCGGATTTCGACGCCCACACTTCCTCCAAGCGCGATGCCTTTTTCGCCGAACTCGACGCCCGGCCCGTACTGGCCTCGGAAAAGGGGCGTTTGAACCAGGACGTCTTCATCCGCAACCAGCGCCGGGGGGCGCCCGAGGAAGGCCTGGACGAGCGGACCCTTTGGGCCGTGTGCGCGGCCAACGCGAACCTCACGGAGGATTACGGCGTCAAATACGGCTTTGAAGTGAAGCCCATGAAAGACCCGGAGTATCCCTATTCGTGGGTGCAGATCGAAGAGAATTACCACACCCGGATGCTGGCCGACTGCGTGCGGGCCTTGGGCGCCCAGATGGAGATCATCCCGCCCAAGTTCGGGACGCGGGTCCTTCTCGGAATCCTTGTGCAACTTCCCTATTACTTTTCCAACGTCCTCATCCTCTGCGCCGAAGCGTGCGGTCTCGTCGTCTTCAAGGGCCTTCAAAAGAAGGCCCGTGAGCTTTTTGCCGACGAGCCCGAGGCCCTCGCCCGCATCAACGCCCTTTTTAACCAAATCATCATCGACGAAGTGGGCCACGTCCGCTGGGTCCACAGCCAGATGGGGCAGATCCGGCTCTCCATCGCCAAGGCCATCATGCCCTTCATCTTCCGGGCCTTCCTGCGGGACCTGCCGGCCATCGTGAAACTCTTCGGGATGGACAGCCTCCTGGCCGGTCTCCAGGAGACGCTCGATTCGGGCATCGTCGCCCTGGAGGGCGGCAAGGTCCATCCGCTCGACGCGCTCCTCGGGCAGGCCAAGGCCGACGAAGCCGAACTCCAGAAGGTCCTCGAACTCCGCCCGGCGGCGTAGGGATTCCTTCCACTCTTTGCGATTACCGGCGGCGTCCGCCGACATCCGTTTTCGTGCGGCGCCGCCCCGAGTAATTCCGCCTGCCCCTTTCAAGATGATCAACATGATCATCTTTTTTTCAAATACCCCAATCAAGATCATCAAGGTGATCATGTTTTTTTCGAGGGGAAGGTGATCAAGACGATCAATGTTTTTTTGAGGGAAGATGATCAAGATGATCATGCTTTTTTTGATCGGATTCCGCCGTTGTCCGAGGACGTCCAATCCGCGTATTTCCGGGGAAGAGTGCCAAGGATGCCAAGAATTTTTTGAGGGGATGAGGGGTGCCCGGAGTATGTGGGCATTCCTCTGATGCCCTTCCCCCTTTGGGGGAAGGTGGCGCGGAGCGCCGGAAGAGGGCCCTCTCCCGCTCCTTCGGAGCACCCTCCCCCAATGGGGGAGGGGAATTGAGGAGCCTTGGGAATTTTTCCTGGAAATCTGGGGTACCTGGGTCATCTGGGTCTTCCGTGAGAGTGAGGGATTTCCCGCCCGTTAACGAGCTCGGAGCGGCGTTTCTCTGGCCTGGACGGAAAGACGGTCGTGAACGATAAAGAAGGGGCGGCCAGCCCTTATTATGAACCACGGCCGGCTTTGGGGCAAATTAAGGCAATTTAAGGAACTACCCTTGCCCCTCCGTCCCGGCTACCCTCGCGGGCCGTGAAAAGACTATCCAAATTTTCCACCCTTGCCGCCGCTTGTCTGACGCTGCTTTTCGCTGGCGCCTGTTCTTCTACGCCCGCCGCTTCCTCGGGCGGCCCCACGCGCACGCTCGCGGGCCTGCTCACCGGGGACTTTTCCCCCGGCATGGCCCTCATGTTCCTCACTCGCGGCGGACGGTTCCGCGCCGCTTTTCCGGATGCCACGGGGAGTTTTTTCATCCAGATCCCCGCCCTCGAATCCACGGGCACCCTCGTCCTGGTGGACAACGAGGCCGATCCTTCCGAGTTCCGCCTGATCGCCCAGCTCGTGGACGGTTCAGGAAACGGGCTTTTCACCTTTTTGCCGGGGACAAACGACGTGCTGATCGGGACGCCCATCGACGTGGAGGATACGGCCGGAACGATGGAGCTGGACGAGCCGGTTCCCGATCTGATCGAATTCGTCCCGGGCCCCTACACGGATGGAATGCTCTGCTCGGACGTGCAGGCCGCATCCTGCCCCTTGAGCGAGGTGCTTTCGTGCGACCCCGGTCCTTGCGGGCTTTCCATTCCCGCCGGCACGTTGATCGCGAAATGCGATCCGTGCGTCGGGCCGTTTTTCATTGGAGTGGATTTCTTTACGACCGGCGATCTGGATCTGGACCAGGAACCGCTTCCCGACGTCCTGGCACCCTATCCGGGCCTCGCCATCAGGGGGGCCATCGTGGACGTGCCGCCCGTCCAGGTGGGGGGAGTGACGCTTCCAGCCACTTACATCGACTTGGGGCGCGAGCAGCCGGGGATGTTTTTAACCGACCCGGACGATCCCACGAGCTACCGCTTCACCTTCGAGAACGGCGAGCGCTTTTCGCTCGACGACTTCTTCGCCATCGAGCTTCCCGGCATCCCGGCGGGCTCGAAGGAAAAAATCATCATCACCTACCGGACGACCTTGGGAACTGTGATTACCTACCGCTGCGCCCCGGACAACACGGACGCGGGGTGTTAAAGCTCCGCCTTATCCCCAGACGCGCATCTGCAGTTTTTCCAATGAGCCCACTGGAAGGCCTTTGGCTCTCCCATCGCGGATGAGATCGCCGATCATTTCGCGGGTCTGTTCGCGTATTTTGCTGGCGTGGGTTTTCCACATGGAGATCATTTCGTTCTTTCCAGTAATGGAGAGGAGAAATCCCACGCCCCGCGCCAGCACGAAGGAGGGAACGAGGGAGAGGGCGGCCGTCCAGGCGGGCGGGTTGGAAATGGCCCGGCCCACGGCGAGGCCTTCCTTCCCCGCGGCGGCGGCAAGGCGAAGGAGTTCTCCGTCTTTCGCGAGGCGCTTTTCGTCAAAATCCTTTTCCTGCCACGCGGCGATGAGGGGCATGCCGAGGGCGAAGGGGGCCTGGAAGGCCCCGGCCACGTCGCGGACCACTTTGGCCCGGACGCCGCCCCGGGTGAGTTTTTGGGTGAGCTCTTGGAGCAGGGCCGCCGTTTCTCCCGAGACGGGGGAGACGACCGTAGCGACCCCCGTGGGAATCCAGTACCGGAGCACCTCGCCTTCGAAATAGGCCAGCAGCCCCGGATTCCCCTGGGCGAGAGAAATACCCTTTAGGGCCTTTTCGATCTTTTCCCGGTCGTGGAAGCCGGGCTGGAAGAAGACGATCGGAACTTTGGGGTTGGCCAGGATTTCATCGCGCCGTTCGGCGAGGAAGTCTTCCAGGTTGTCCGTGCGCACGCACAGGAGGACGGCCCGGGCGTTTTCGGGAATCTTGTTCGTCCATTCAAGCGAAGAGAGCGTCTTCTTTTGTTTCTTGCTCGTCTCGAAAAACTCGAACGCCGAAGGCGGCTTCTTGGAGGAATTCTTCCGGTAGAGGAGCTTTACGTCCTCCCCGGCTTCCCGTAGCGCAAGGGCGTACAGGCGCCCCACGGCGCCCGGACCGGCAATGAGCCAGGGGGAGATTGCCATATTTAGGTCATTTTCAGGGAGGAGGGGGAAGATCGAATGCGCCAATGGGCAGAAGCATTGAGGGTGGGACGCAAATCGGACTCGCTCCCGCCCCAGAGAAGCAGGCGCCGCTGCCACTCGCAACAGTGCACGTGCCGCTACAAGAAGCGTTGATTGTAAGCGTAACAGCGTTTGTATTGATGCTTCCCCAGAAGCCAAACCCGGAACCATTATTAAACGCGATTGTCAGGTTACCTGTAATGCTTTGGGCACCCGTTTGTTCGTTCCGATCATAAGTGATTGAGCCGGCGCTAATCGTTATAGTTTCATCGCCTCCGCCTTCGTTGTACCAATCTCCTGTGATAACGCAAGTGCTAGAGGGTTGGAGCTGCCCTACTTCACGAATCAGTTCCACCATCGCGTAATCGTCTACATCAACTTGCTCTATCTCCATATAAGTATCTTGTGCCTGAGCAATCGCCCCAGTGTTGCAACCTTTGGTAGAAGATGGTGGCGTACGGTATTGGAAGACGACAAACTCTGTAGCGCCATCTTCAATGTCTGGGAGTTCATCAATCACGCTTCCCCCTTCTGCTTCTGCAAGAACGGCAGCTGCGCTTTTAAACCAAGTGGCGTCATCGGTATTTGCCGTATCGCAACTGATAGTACCCGCAATGGTATCATCCTCAGATGCCCCAACACATCGAAGGGCTGCCGCAAATGCTTGCAAGTCAGGGTCGCTTACTCCATCGTTGAAGTCTCCATCGCAACCAGTAAGATTGGCGCATGTTAGGTCGGCTGAAGCGCGAATATCGTTGGCCGATCCAGCCAGGAGAGCAAGCGCGGCGCTACCTACGCCCAAGAAACTGAACAACCCGCTTTCGCACCGCACGAATCCGACGGAACTCGCGAGTACCGCCATCGCGCAAAGAAGACCCTTCCGCTTCGAAGCGAATTTCATGGAATTGGCTCCTTCCCCAAGAAATCTACAGCTAGGCGGGGGATTGTACCCGGAGCGGGGAGGGGGGCAAGGGGCGTTAGAGCCCCTCTACAAACGTTTTCAATACTTCCCAGTAAGCCCTTCCGCCCACCAGGTACGTCTCGTTGTGCCCGGCGCGGGGGACTTCGTAGAAGGCCTTGGGCGGGGCGGCGGCTTCGTAGAGTTTTTGCCCCATGTCGTAGGGGACCACCTCGTCGGCCGGGCTGTGGACGATGAGCTTGGGGGCTTTCACCTTTCCGATTTTAGAGAGGGAATCCATTTTCGTCCGCACAAGCGCGCGAGGGAGAACGGGGAAAATCCGGGAAGCCATGTCGGGGATGCTCGTAAAGGAAGACTGCACGATGAGACCGCCGGGTTCGACTTCGGTGGCGAGCTGCACGGCCGGGCCGCCGCCCAGGGATTTGCCGAAAAGGACGATCTCTTCGGGCCGGTGGCCGCGCTCCTTTAAAAGATAGTTCCAGGCCGCCCGGGCGTCCTTGTAGAGCCCTTTTTCCGAAGGCGAACCCTCGCTCCGGCCGTAACCCCGGTAGTCGATCATCAAGACGCGGGCGGGGAATTCGAGGAACCCCAAGGCCATGTCGAAGCGGTCGGCGATGCTGCCCGCGTTTCCGTGGAACCAGAGAACGACGTGGCGGGTGGGGCGGGGGGCGCGGCCGTTCCCATCCGGCTGCTCGGGGAAGGCATACCAACCATGGATCTGGAGGCCGTCTTCCGTCCTGATCCAGGCGTCTTCGACCCGGGCGGCCACGGCACCGTGCCAGCCCGAGAGGCGCTCCGTATCCCATACGCCCACGGGGTATTTCGACGGAAAGTAAATGAGCTTTTCTTCGAAGAACATGATCGAACAAGCCCCCACGAGCGGGATGAGGAGAAGTGTAACCATCACCACCCGTGCCGCCGAGAGGAGAAAGGAGCGGAGGGTGGGGCGGGGACGCATGAGAGGAGTTTAGACGATCAGCGCCAGCAGTTTCCTTTGGAGCGCCGAAAGGGGAAGGCCATTGGGTTTAGCCGGGGCGATCCATTTCCCACTGGCTTTGCCAGCCGGAGCGGGCGCCGCCCAGAGCTCCACGTCCATTTTCCGGTGGGAGAGGACGTGGGTGATTTTTCCAAGGCGTTTGGCCTTTTCCACTGATTGAAAGCCCATTTCGCCAGCCAACTTGGAAAGAGCCGCGGGAATTTTCCCGTTTCTTTCGGCAGAGGGGATTTCCCAAAGGCCGCCAAAGAGGCCGCCCTCTTCCGGACGGCGGCGAAGGAGGACCCGGCCGTCCTTTCGCGTAAGGGCGAGGGCCACGAGCTTTACGGGCTTTGGCTTTTTCCGCGGGGCGGCGAGGGGAAATTCTTCCACGCGGTTTTTGCGTCTGGCCTCGCAGAATTTCTCCACGGGGCATGCGGCGCAACTGGGGTTCGCCGTCGTGCAGATCGTCGCGCCCAACTCCATGAGGGCGGGGGTTAAGGCAACCGGATCGCCGTGAACGAGGATTTCTCGTACGAGAGGCCGGGCCGCTTCCCGGTCTTTGGGCGATGCCGTATCGGCCCTCCACACGAGAAGACGCGAGAGGACTCGCACGACGTTTCCATCCACCGCCGGTTCGGGAAGTCCATAAGCGATCGACGCAATGGCCCCGGCCGTGTAGGCGCCAACGCCGGGAAGTTTTCTCAATCCTTCGGCGTCTTTGGGAAATTCTCCGTTAAATTGAGAGACAACATCTTTCGCTGCCCGGTGGAGAAGTCTTGCCCGCGCGTAGTAGCCAAGCCCCGCCCAGAGACCCAGAACTTTTTCGAGCGGCGCCGCGGCGAGGGACTCCACGTCCGGGAAATTTTTCAGGAACTTCTCGTAATAAGGGATGACCGTCTCCACCCGCGTCTGCTGGAGCATGATCTCGGAGAGCCAGATGCGGTACGGATCGCTCGTCCCCCGGAACGGAAGCTTGCGGTGGTTTTTCTCAAACCACGAAGAGAGGCGCTCCGCCAGGGTGGCGGCTTTTTTTTCGGGAAGACGAAGAGGGGCGTTGGCGCCAGGAGGCGTCATAAGATCGGGGAGTGTTGCCGATGCTTAAGGAAGTTTCGAATGGGTCCCGTCGCAGTAGGGCTTATTGCCCGAATGCTTGCACTGGCACAGGGCCACTTTTTTCTTTTCCGTGAGTTCTATCAGGATCGGGCGGAAGGGGCTTCCCCGGTGGGAGCCGTCGCACCAGGGCTGGTTCTTGGATTTTCCGCAAGCACACCAGGCGTACTTTCCGGGTTCGAGTTCCAGGACGGCGGGCTTTCTGGCGGCGACGACGGGCTCATCCATGGCGGACCTCCTCACAAGCAAGCATCTGGAATGAAGATTCCATAGCCCCCAAGGGCAGGGCTCGCCAGCGATTTCATGAAAGCGCCCTAATAAATGGGGGCTACTGTCAATTTTGGATGACAGGCCCGTGCCAACTGTTAACGCCAAATGACCCCTGTGACGGATAGTACGTTGAAAGCACTTGGGAATTTGGAAGGCCTCTTTGGCACGGTGCGTGCTGTATACCCCGTGAAGCCGCAACCGGCGGCCTGTGGAGACCTAATGAATTTCGGATTTCCAAGCACCTTGAAGCCGCGCCCCTGGGTCGCGAGCGCGTACCTCTGGCTGATCGCCAGCTTCGCCGTACTCATCCTGGCGGGCGGGTGTAGTTCGTCCCCTTCCGCCCGGATCGCGGTGGCGCCCGACGTGGCCGTCCTTTCGCCGGGCCAGAAAGTCCATCTTTTCCTCGAAGGCACCGAGAAGGCCGCTTCAGGCCGCCTCTCCTGGGAAGTGGAGGGAGTTTCGGGCGGCTCGCCCCACGTGGGAGAAGTTTCCAGCAACGGCACCTACAAGGCTCCGGCCGTGACCGCGCCCCAGACCTTCGTGGTCCGCGCCGTGCGGCAAGACCAGGACGGCCGCACCCTTCGCATCCTGGCCACCCGCCGGATTTTCGTCCTTCCGAAACGAGGGGCGGCGTAACAGCAAGAAGAACGCTCCAGCGAGACGCTGCTTTTCATCATAAGGGGCGGGAGTTTTCCCGCCCCTCTTCTTTTCTTGACTTGCCCCCTGCCGCTCGCAAGCCTTGAGCCCACTGATCTGGAGGACCGCACCATGCCGATGGACGGAGGGCACCTGCTCGTCGAGGGACTAAAGCGCGAGGGGGTCAAGGTCGTTTTCGGGCTCGCGGGTTTTCACGTCTCTCCCATCTTCAACGCCTGCCGGGATGCGGGCATCCGTTTGATCGACGTGCGCCACGAGCAAGCCGCCTCCCACGCGGCTGACGGCTGGGCGCGGGCTACCGGGGAGCCGGGCGTCGCCATCGTGACGGCCGGCCCGGGAGTTACGAACACGGTGACGGGCCTCGCGGTCGCTTATCAGGCGAACGTCCCCATGCTCCTCATCGGCGGAAAAGAACCTTTCATGTACCTGGGGCAGGGGGCCCTTCAGGCCATGGACACGGCGGGCCTCGTCCGCACGGTCACCAAGGCCCAGTACACGGTCTACGACGTGAAGCGCACCCCCGAGTACGTCTCCATGGCGTATCGCGAAGCGACGAGCGGCGTTCCGGGGCCCGTCTATCTCGAAGTCCCCTTCGACCACCTGATGAAGCCGGAAAACGAGCAGTACGTCTGGTTCCCGAAGAACTACCGGACGAAAGTCCGCACCGTTTCCGAGCCCGCCTACATCCAGCAGGCTTGCGACCATATCCAGGCGAGCAAGCGGCCCATGATCATCGCGGGCGGCACCGTGCGTTGGAGCCACGCGGAAAAAGAACTCATCGAACTGGCTGAGAAGATCGAAGCGCCGATTTTCCTAAACGGCATGGGCCGGGGCTCGGTTCCGCCGGACCATCCCAATTCCTTTTCGCTCTCTCGCGGGAACGTTCTCGCGAAAACCGATCTCGTACTTCTCATCGGCACGCCCATGGATTTCCGCCTGGGCTATGGCAAGCAGAAGTGGAACAAGGACGCCAAGGTCATCCAGATCGAGCGGATTCCCGAGCTCATCGCCAAGAACCGGGACGTGGACCTGGGGCTTTGCGGCGATGCGGGTTTGAACATCAAGGCGATTTACGACGAGCTCGCAAAGAGGAACTACAAGGCCGACCGGGGCGGATACCTCCAGGAAATCCGCGCCGACGAGGACAAGCGCTGGCAGAAGATGATGCCGGCCATGCAGGCCACCAACTCCCCCATCATCCACCACCGGATGTGCAAGGAGATCGCGGATTTCATCGACGAGGACACGATCGTCATCGGAGACGGGGGCGATATCGTGGCCATCGGCTCCAAGATCATCAAAATTAGGAAACCCGGTCACTGGATGGACCCGGGCCCCCTGGGGTGCCTGGGCGTGGGGACGGGCTATGCGCTTGCGGCCCAGGCGGCCCACCCGGACAAGCGCGTCCTCCTTCTAAATGGGGATGGCACCTGGGGCATGAACGGCATGGAACTGGAAACGGCCCTTCGGCACGACCTTCCCATCGTCTGCGTCGTCGGAAACGACGCCGGGTGGGGCCAGATCCGTACGCCCCACAAGATGGTCTACGGGAAGGACAAGCTCGTGAGTACCGAGCTTGCCTACACGCGCTACGACAAGATCGTCGAAGCCATGGGCGGCCACGGGGAGTTCTGCGACAAGCCCGAGCAGATCCGGCCCGCCCTGGAACGGGCGTTTGCCGCCAAGAAGGCCGCTTGCGTGAACATCATCCTGGACAAGGAAGGCCTCGAGAAGTTCGAGGGTATGAAGGGCTACGCGTTCTAGGAATTCCCGGGAGAAAGACCATGGAAGGCCATCCCCTTCGCCGCGCCTCGGAGCGCCAATCACTCGAAGTCGGCGATACGGCCGTGCTCTTGGTGGATTATCAGGAGAAGCTTTTCTCCGCCATGCCCGAAAAAGCGCGGGAGCGGCATTTAAAGAATACGAAAATCCTTCTCGAAGGAGCTCAGGCGCTAAAGATTCCGGTCATCGCCACCGAGCAGTATCCCAAGGGCATTGGCCCCACGCTTCCCCAGGTGCGCGAGAGCTATCCGGACTTGAATCCCATCGAGAAGATGGAATTCTCGTGCCTCAAGAACGAAACAGCCTCGAAGGCGATCCAGGCGTCGGGAAAACGGAAATTCCTGGTCACGGGGATGGAGACGCATATTTGCGTCTATCAGACGGTGCTCGATCTCGTAGATAAAGGATTCATTCCCCACGTGGTCGCCGATACGTGCCTCTCCCGGACGGAAGAGAATTACCGCGTGGGGCTCTCCCTTTGCGAAAAAGCCGGCGCCGTGATTACGGGAACAGAGACGGCCCTCTTCCAGCTCCTTGGCAAAGCGGGCGGCGAAGAGTTCAAGAAGATTTCGAAATTAATCCGCTAAAAGATTTTTCCACGTCTTTGGCCATTGTCATTGCCTCCAACTGACGAGCATGTCATTTTTCTATCTGCGCCCGGGGAGGCGCGAAGTAAATGGATCTCCAGCGCATGGCCGAAAAATGCCGCAAGGGGCAATGGCGGATCGAGGACTTCGATTTTTCGGGAAAGCCCATCCCGATGTCGAAGTTCGACGAAATGGAAGCCGTCCAGTCCTTTACGAATCTCATCTACATCGAGCGCATCGCGGCGCTTACGTTCCTGGAGCTTTCCAAGAAAGTCACCGACCCCGCGCTTCGCGAGATTTTCGAGAGCTTTTACGTGGATGAAGTCCGCCACGCGGATGCCATGTTCCGCCTGGCCAACTACTTCAACGTCCACAACTACCGGATTTATTCGCCCGATCCCCAGCTTTCGGTCTTTTGCCAGACCATTACGAAGACTATTCAGAAAATCAATCCGGCTTTCGCCTCCGCGATGGTCACTCTCGGGGAACTCGTGCTCGACGTGGCGCTCCTCCGGGCGGTGAACGATTACATCGAAGATCCTCTCTCTCGCGCCGTGATCGAAAAGGTAAACCAGGACGAATCCCGCCACATCGCCATGGATTTCTACCTGACGGAGGAATACGGCAAGGGGGAGAGCGAACCCCCCAAGGCCTCCGACCTCATCCAGATGCTGACCAACTTGAACCTTTTGGGAAGCATGGGCTGGGCCGTGCTCGCCCTGGGGAATCTCTTCGGCCGCGTGGTGGCGATCATGGACCCGACGGCCGAGCGCTTTTTGGAAGCCCAGCGGCGCTTTGAGCTTCTTGGAGA
>JBFLVN010000059.1:0-15662 GCA_040758475.1 Bdellovibrionota bacterium | reverse complement strand
GGAATTGAAGGTTCGGAAGACATCTCGCGTTCCTCCAAATTTCGGATTGGATTCGTCGCGCGAGAGTCCGGGGGCCGGGTCGCACTTGTGGGATTACGTCCCCACCGAGCGGGCTATAGAGGCGGGTCCAGCCAGGAGAGTCCGCTTGCCGAGAATCGTAACAGATCGAAGTTGTGACCCTCAAATTCAGATATCGATCACTCCACCCACTCCACCGGCTCCAGAAGGCCGCGGACGAGGGAGAGGTGCTGCTTCATCTGGTCGCGGCCCCAGCCGACGGCGCGGTCGATCTTCTCGGCGCGGGGGAGGAGGTTCGCGGGCGAGAGGGTGGGGGCGAACTGGACGATCTCGTGGGCATAGGGCCGGTTGGCAGCCACCTGGAGCTGGACGATCCGGGTGATGGCCTGGAGCCACACGTGCCGCAGGGCCCAGGAGGGATGGAAGCAATCGAACCCGAGATAAATACAGTTGCGGGTCCCGATCTTTCCCCCCTGTACCTGGTGCCAGGCCGTGCGGACGGGGACGTTGTTGGCGACGCCGCCGTCGATGAGGCACGACACCTCTTCGCGCTTCAGTAGTTCATCGAGGATCTGGTGCATGTGGCTGTCGTTGCGGGCCACATCGTAGTGGAGGATGCCCGGCACGGCGGCCGAGAACCCGGCGGCGTCCACGGCGTCGAAAGTGCTGGTGAGTTCGTCCCCGCCGATCACGATTTCCTTGACCAGCATGGGATTGAAGAACGCCACCATCCGGACGAGCTGCTCGGCGATCATGCGCCCCAGGGCAAGACGGCTTGGCCGCCGGGTGACGTTCAAGTGGTGGGCGCGGCCGTATTCCTCGGGCGAGTTCTTCATGGCGCCTTTCCACACGCCCGCCACGACGGCTTCGTAGGGAATCTGGAGGTCCGGCAGGTGCATCCACCGTCCTTCCGGCAACGTGAAGCGTTTCTGGATTCCCGCGTGGAGGAAGAGGCGCATGAGCCCCGGCAGGCCGTACTTCACCTTGACGCTCACGAACCGGAACACGTCGTCGAACTTGAGGCTCTTGGCCAGGGCCACGTCGGCGTCGAAATCGAACTTTTTCGTCTTGGCCCGGAAGAGTCCGATCACCGCGCCGATGGAGGCGCCAATGATATAGCCGGGCGTAATGCCGGCCTGATCGAGGGCTTCGTAGGCGCCAATGTAGACGTATCCGGCGCCCCCGCCGCCGCCCGCGACGCTCACGAGTGTCTTCTTTCCCACTTCGTCGTCCAGTTCCCGGGCGGAGAAATCGCTTGCGTGGATTTCGAGGAGCCTGCGGCGGCTTTCGCGGAGAACGGGGAGAAGATGGGGCAGCGCCATGCGCGCTTCTTTGAGGCGCTTTCGGGGTTCGAGTTCGCCGTGAAGGGATTTATCGAGGTGATCGAGGATGTCCCCCCGGACACGCAGGACGGGTTCTTCGGCCACGTCCACGTCCTGGCGTCCGTTCGTCCGCCCGCCCTTGGCGGCGGCGCCCGGCTGGAAGGCCGTCAGGCGCGCGAAAGAAAGGGCGTAGCGAAGCTGCTGCTCCGAGCGCCAATCGAGGTAGTCGGGGTGCTTGCGGGCCGCCTCTACGAGGTGCGTCTCCATGTGCTGGAGGCGGAGCAGGTCGTGGACGGTCTGGCTGTCGAAGGTGCCGGTACGGATGGGGAGAATCCTTTCCCGTTGAAGAGCCCCCGTCGCCCAGGAAAAGCGTAGCACAGGGGGATGTGCTTCGTCAGGCCCGGGCGTTGACAGGTGATGGCGGGGTGTCAAAGTAACTCGCCAAACCGGCCTCTCTTTCGAAGCGGCCGGTACAGGAAAGTTTTTTTCATGAAACGCACCCGCGTTGCCATCAACGGTTTTGGACGCATCGGCCGCTCCGCCATGCGGGCATGGCTCTCGGAAGGGGCCCTCCCGGACGTGGAGATCGTGGCCATCAACGACCTGGGTGCCATCGACCAGATGGCCCATCTCCTCAAATACGATTCCATCCACGGCCGCTTTCCCCACCCCATTTCGGCGGGGGAAGGACGCCTTCTCGTCGGCGGCCGGGAGATTGCCTACGTCTCCGAGCCCGAACCCGAAAAGCTCCCTTGGAAGTCGCTCGGCATCGACATCGTTCTTGAATGCACGGGACGGATGCTCAAGAAGGAGCTTGCTTCCAAGCACCTCACTGCTGGTGCGAAGCGTGTCCTCCTTTCGGCGCCGCCCAAAGAGGCGGGCATTCCGACGATCGTCCTGGGCGTGAACGAGACGTCCTTCAATCCCAAGAAAGACCTCATCGTCTCGAACGCTTCCTGCACGACGAACTGCCTCGCGCCGCTCGCGCTCGCGCTGGATGAGGAGTTCGGGATCGAGCGGGGGCTCATGGTGACGGTCCACTCCTACACGAACGACCAGAACCTCCACGACTCGCCCCACAAGAAGGACTGGCGCCGCGCGCGGGCCGGGGCCATTTCCATGATCCCCACGACGACCGGCGCCGCCAGGGCCGTGGGGGAAGTGCTCCCTCATCTCAAGGGAAAACTTTCAGGCTACGCCGTTCGCGTCCCCACCCCGGCCGTGTCGCTGACGGACCTGACGGTCGAGCTTAAAAAGAACACGGACCGGGAGGCCATCAACGCCCGGATGAAGCATTGGGCGGAGGGGCGCCTCAAGGGAATCCTCTCCTGGACGGACGAGCCCCTCGTCTCCATCGACCTGCGGGGCGACCCCCATTCCTGCATCTTCGATTCCCGTTGCACCCAGACGGTCGGGGAACGGATGGCCAAGGTGGTCGCTTGGTACGACAACGAGATGGGGTATTCTCACCGGCTCATCGAACTCGCCGCCTACATCGGCCGGCACGTGGAGTAGGGGATGGCTTCCCGCTGGGTCGTCGCCAATTGGAAGATGAATCCGCGTACGCGCGCCGAAGCGGCGGCACTCGCGCGGGAAGTCCGCCAGGGAGTGGAGGAACTCGCGGGAGGCGCCCAGGTGGGCCTCGCCCCTCCGGCCTGTTTCCTCTATGACGTGGGAGAGGCGCTTCGTGGTTCTTCCATCCTTCTCGGATCGCAGAACCTCGGATGGGAAGAGTCGGGCGCTTTCACGGGGGAAGTTTCCTCCGCCATGCTCCGGGACGCGGGCGGCGCGTTTACGATCCTGGGCCACTCGGAGCGGCGCGCCCACTTCGCGGAAAATTCCGAGATCATCAACCGGCGGCTCAAGCACGCCCTCCGTTCCGGGGTGCAGGTGATCCTCTGCGTGGGAGAGACCCTCAGGCAGCGGGAGGCGGGTTTGGCTTTCACCATCCTGGACGAGCAGCTCCGCGGCGCCCTTCTCGATCTCTCCCCCGGCGATGTGAAGGGCCTAACGATCGCCTACGAACCTGTCTGGGCTATCGGTACAGGCCACAACGCGACGCCCGAACAGGCCGGTGAAGCCCATGCCCGGATTCGGGCTTATTTGAAGAACGGCTTTGGCGAAGCCGCCGCTCCCGTCCGCATCCTCTACGGGGGGAGCGTGAACCCCGAAAACGCCGCCTCTCTCTTCGCCCACCTCGAAATCGACGGCGCCCTGGTGGGCGGAGCGAGCCTCAACGCCCGGTCCTTTACAACCCTGGTCCGGTTGGCTAGTTAAACGGCCCTTCGCAGGGCTTTTGAGCGCCCCGGGTGGTAATGGAATGCTGACAAACCTTCTTACCGTTCTTCACGTCTTCGTGTCGCTGTTCCTCATTCTCGTGGTCCTCCTCCAGACGGGGGGTGCCGACATGGGGACGGCTTTCGGCGGCAGTTCTTCTTCCGTCCTCGGGGCCGCCGGGGGCAACAAGTTCATGACCCGGCTCACGGCCGTCGTGGCCACGGTCTTCATGATCACTTCGATCAGCCTCACAGTCGTAGGGACGGGGACGGGCGGTGGTTCGGTCTTGGGTGATCTTCCCGAAGAAGAGCCCGCCGCCGAGAAGAAGGCCGCGCCCGAACAGCCCACGAGCCCGGAAGGGGCCGCGGGCGCCACGGTGACGGAAGAGAAGAAGGAAGGCGAAGCCGCTCCTCCGGCGGATGCTGCCAAGAGCGAGCCCGCCTCGGAGAAGAAGGACGCCGCCGCTCCGGCGGAAGAAAAGAAGGAAGAGAAGAAAGCCCCCTGAGCTTTCCTAAAGTTCGTGCCCGGGTGGTGAAACTGGTAGACACGCCAGCTTGAGGGGCTGGTCCTAGCAATAGGGTGCTGGTTCGAGTCCAGTCCCGGGCACCAAAAATATCGAACGGGGCCGCAGGCAAAGAAGCTTGCGGCCCCGTTGGTTTTTGGGGGAAAAGCTGATGCGTGGAATCTGTACTGGGAATTTGGTAGTATTGTTTGCGTATGGCGCACGCCCTTAAAGCCCGGGTTCGTCAAGGCCGCCTCGTTCTCGACGAGCCGACGGACCTTCCCGAAGGGGCGGAAATCCCCCTTGTGGTCGATCATTCCTGGGATGACCTGGACGAAGAAGAGCGAACCCGGCTTCACGCCGCGATCGATGAATCCTTGGAGCAAGCCGAGCGTGGCGAGGCTTATCCGGCCGAGGATATCATCCGGGAGCTTCGATCCCGCAAGTGAGAGCTTCCGTCCGGTTTTCGGGGCGGGCCCGCAGGGCCGCAAACGATATTTCCAAATGGTGGAGAGAAAACCGTTCCGCGGCGCCGGCTTTGTTCGACGTCGAGTTGGCTGCCGTGGTGGAAATTCTCGGGGCTAATCCAGAAATTGGAGTGCGTTATAACGAGAGAAAGAATCGGTTGATCCGCCGTTTCCTTCTGCGGGAAACCCGTTTTCACATTTACTATTTCTATGACCCTAAGAAGGCAGATGTCTTGATCGTCGCGGTTTGGAATGCTGTTCGGGGCAAGGGGCCGAAGTTGTAGCGGTTACCGAATTGCTAGATTTTCTTCTAGTCCAAGAATCTTGAAACTTTGTTGCACTTGTTCGAGCAATTCCGGCGCGAGCGTTTCCCGGTGGACGATCACGGAGCGGTCGGCCAGGAGCGCGAGGAGGAGTGCCGCTCCTTCTTGCGCGGATGGGGGTAAGGCCGGGGGAGCGAGTTCAATTTCAGATACGCGAGGTTCGACGAGGGCAGCCCAGAGACCCGCTTCCCGCCCTTCGGTGTAGAGCGTGAGAAACCGGGCCGGTCCGCCGGCATCGGCCTCGATCTGGCGCAGGAGGTCGGCCGTGCCGCTCGCCACGTGCCACGCAGGCGGCTGACGGGCGCAGAGCCCTTCGGGGGCTTCTGCAGGGCTGTCGAGCGCCACGACCCGATCAAAGATTTTGAGCCACTCCCTTAGCTTTCGGGCGTCTTCCTCTTGGGAGAGCGTGGCTTCCCGGAAACCTTCCTTCGGAAAATAGACGAGCGTGGGACCGCGGAGGTCGGGCAGGTGGCGCAGGAAGGCCCAGCCGCCAAGGGCCCGGAATTTGTCGGAATAATCCGTGACGTACCACGTGGGGGCTTTCAGCAGCGTCGCCTGGAACGGGGGCTTTTCGGGATCGACGGCAAAAATCCGTTGGCCCGCGCTCTTGGTGAGGGAAGGGCGGATTTCCTCGAATTTCTTCCCCAGCGATTCGGCGGAAGGATTTTCTTCCAAAAGGGACTTGAGTGAAGGAGGCGGGACGGGCGGTTCGTTTGGGACCCCTCCTTCGAGAAGGGCTTCCTCGCAGCGGACGAGGTAATCGGCAAAATCCTTCTGGCGGTCTTCAATGGTTTGGGCGAGGTTCTTTTCGAGATTTCCCCGCCAGGAACGGAAGCTCCACTCCCGGTATCCCCAATAAAGGAGCCCGGCGGCCAGGAAAATCCCCAGCGTCCGGAGGCGCCGCCGGCGTTTGTAAAGCCGGATGGGATCCGGTTCCTTTTGCGAAGCCACGGGAGTATCCTTGCCTCAGCCGAAAGCGGTAAAGCGCGGCCATCCTAGGTGGCCGGTGCCCTGCGGGGAAGGCGTGGAGAGGCGAATTTCTTTGCGGCAAATCCTGGTGCTCGCCTTGCTGGCGGGAGGGATTTTGTTTTCTCCCGCTTCCGGAGCCGCCAAGGTCTACCGTTACGTCGATGGCGAGGGCCACGAGCACTTCACGAACGACCCCGCCACCGTTCCAGACGAGTACAAGAAACAATTGGAAGTTCCTCCGTCCCCTCCTCCTGTCCAGGGTGGTCAAGGGCAAAGCTCCGAGCCCAAGGGAACATTCCGGATCGAGTCCCGCTCCAAGACTCCGGACGCGGCGCTCCAAGAGGCGGCCCCCGCTAGTGGGGCAGAGGAAACTCCGGCGCCGGTTGCTACGCCGCCGGGAGAAGGCCGCGCGGCCGTGAAGCTACTTGGCGACGCCGCCCAGCGGTGGGTAATCGATCCAGTGACCGGGCTCATCCTCCTCCCCGAATCGGTCAAGGAAGCCGAACAGCGCGCGCGTCCCTATGCCCGGATGCTGCTCCTCTTTCTACTGGCGATTGTTTTCGGAATCCTGGCCGCGGCCGGCTGGAAGCGTTTCCGCCAGATCGACACCGAGGATCTGGCGGCCAACCCGATTCTCCGGATGCCGGGGCTCTTGTTCGGCTCGTCCGTGATCCTGGGCGCTGTTTTTTCAATTTACGCCTGGCACGGCGCCAAGCTTAATTGGAAGAAGGAAATGAGCGACCTCTGGATGGCGACGGGCGGGGCCCTGGCCGCTTCCGAGAACGGGGCCATGCGCCTCGCCCTCTCGACGGGCACGTACGAGATCAACGAACCCGGCGAACTCCTGAAAACCCACAGGAAAATCGAGGAGCGCTATCACGAAGCGATCCAGCAGGCCGATGCGGACATCGGTTACGTCGAGGAGATCTGCATTCAGAAGCAGGCACCCGAGAACCTCGGGGACGTGCGGGACCGGCTGCTGAACATGGGACGAGGGTTCAAGCAGGCGGAGAAGATCGAAGAGGACATCGAAACCCTCCGCCGGGCCGGAGAGAAAAGGGGATTCTCTCTGGGACCCGATCCCCGTGAGACCCAGCAATTGAAGATCGCGCAGCTCCAAAAACGCCTGACCGAGGCTCAGGCCGCCTGCGGACGCCTCGCGGTAGAGGGACGCAAGCAGCAGAAAGAAGCTCTCGACGCCGCCACGGGAGGGTGAGCCTCAAATCTCGAATTCCTGTCCCCGGGCATCGAGAAATTTCCGCAGATTCGCTTTGATCCGCTCTTCGAGCTGGCGGGCCCGTTCCTTTGAAACGCCGAATTTGTCTCCGACCTCTTCGAGCGTGAGCGGCTTTTCCGCGACGAGGCGCTTGTCGAAGATAAAGCCGTCGCGCTCGTCGAGGCGTTTCCGGTATTCACCAAGGGCTTTCCGGAAGCGGTCCATCTGCTCGTCGCCGGCCACGCGGCTTTCGGCGCTTTCGGAGGGATCGGCGATGAAGTTTCCGAGCGTCGCGCTTTCTTCTTCTGTAGAGACGGGGGCATCGAGCGAGACCTCGCCCCCTGAGAGGCGGGCGTCCATTTCCCGGACTTCTTCTTCCTTCACGTCGAGCTTCTGGGCGAGGAGTTTCGTCGTCGGGACGAAGCCTTCCCGTTCGAGGCGTTCTTTTTCCTTCCGGAGATTGAAGAAAAGCTTGCGCTGCGCCTGCGTCGTCCCCAGTTTGACGAGATGGAAGTTGTTGATGATGTACCGGAGCATGTAGGCCCGAATCCAGTATTGGGCGTAGGAGGAGAGCCGCACGCCCTTGTAAGGATCGAAGGCCCGCACAGCCATGAGGAGGCCGATGTTCCCTTCCTGCACGAGGTCGAGAAGGTTTTTGTGGGCGCTCCGGTACTCCCAGGCGATTTTTACGACGAGCTTGAGGTTTGAAGTGACCAGTTGGATGGCGGCCTTCTGGTCCTTGTGCTTGTGCCAGCGGAGGGCGAGCCGGTGCTCTTCCTCCCGCGAGAGAATGGGGTAGCGGTTAGCTTCCCGCATGTAGGCCGTGAGGGTATCGACGACGGCCGGCGTCTGGGCACCCCCTCCGCGTGGAATGGGTAGGGGACGGGCTTCTTTGGCTTCTTCGGCGTCTTCCTCTCCTTCTTCCGCCAGTCCCCCGGGTTCGGCGCCCTCTAGTTCTTCGAGCGAGACTTCGCCCTCAGGCGCTTCGTCTTGGTGGCCACGCTCTTCCGGCGCCGCGGCGATTTCCGCCTCCCCGTCTCCTTTTCGTTTGGAGCGGGCGGGGGCCTTCGCGCGGCCCTTGGATTTGGGCGGGGCGGCGCGCAGGGGCGGAGGCGGCTTTTTGCCGCCGGAGGCCGATTTCTTTTTGGAAGGCGCGCTCATGGTCCTCCATCATAGCCCATGGCACGAAATGGTACATGACGCCCGTCGGGGTTCCATCGGTGGCGGCCGGGCGCTATGGTGGCGCCCTCAAATCCAGGATTTACGGGGAGTTTTCATGGGCCAGGAAATCGAATCCATCCTTCACGAGCAGCGGACCTTCGTCCCCTCGGCGGTTTTCTCCAAGCAGGCGCACGTCAAATCCCTGGCGGCCTACAAGCGCCAGTACGAGCGGGCGGCGGCCGAGCCCGAGAAATACTGGGCCCAGATCGGCCGGGCGCTCCATTGGTACCAGAAGTGGAACCACGTGCTCGATTGGCAGCCTCCTTTTGCCAAGTGGTACGTGGGCGGGAAACTGAACCTCAGCCACAACTGCCTGGACCGGCATTTGAAAGATAAGGGCGACAGGCTGGCCCTGGTCTGGGAAGGGGAGCCGGGGGATTTTAGGCGCTTTACGTTCCGCGAACTTCATACAGAAGTCTGCAAGTTCGCCAACGTTTTGAAGAAACAGGGCATCCAGGTGGGTGACCGGGTGGCCATCTACATGCCCATGATTCCGGAAGCGGCCATCGCCATGTTGGCCTGCGCCCGGATCGGGGCGACCCACTCGGTCATCTTCGGCGGCTTTAGTGCCACGGCCGTCCGCGACCGCGTGCTGGACGCAGGCGCTAAGGCGATCGTTACGGCCGATGGCGGCTGGCGGCGGGGCAAGATCGTCCCTTTGAAGCCCGCCGTGGACGCGGCGCTCTCCGAATGCCCCGGCGTCGAGAAGGTGGTCGTCGTCCGCCGCTGCCGGAACGAAATCGCCATGAAAGACGGGCGGGATTCCTGGTGGCACCAGGAGATGGAAGGGGCTTCGCCCGAATGTTTCCCCGAGCACCTGGACTCGAACCATCCGCTCTTCATCCTCTACACCTCGGGCACCACGGGAAAACCCAAGGGCATTTATCACTCGACGGGCGGCTATCTCGCCTACGCCACGGCGACGGCCAAGAACATTTTCGACTTGAAGGCCGACGACATTCACTGGTGCACCGCCGACATCGGCTGGGTGACGGGGCACAGCTACGTCCTCTACGGAATCCTCTCGAACGGCGTCGCTACGATGATGTACGAGGGGGCGCCCGATTATCCCGATCCCGCCCGCCTGTGGAAGATGGTCGAGCGCCACCGGCCCACGATCTTCTACACGGCCCCCACCGCCATCCGGGCGTTCATCAAGTGGGGAGCCGAACACGTCCGGGGGCGCGATCTCTCTTCGCTCCGCCTCCTTGGCACCGTGGGAGAACCTATCAACCCGGAAGCCTGGATCTGGTACCACCGCACGGTGGGGCAGGGGCGCTGCCCGATCGTGGATACGTGGTGGCAGACCGAGACGGGCGCGGCCCTTATCGCTCCGCTTCCGGGAGCCATTCCTACCAAGCCCGGATCGGCGACCCTTCCGTTCTTCGGGATCGAGCCCGAGATCGTGGATGAGACCGGCGCGCCGTGCCCTCCGGGCAAAGGCGGCTACCTCGTCATCAAGAAACCTTGGCCGGGCCTCATGCTCGGCATCTGGAGGGATGGGGAGCGCTACAAGCAGACCTATTGGGAGCGATTTTCCGGAAAATACTTCGCCGGGGACGGGGCCCACGTCGACAAGGACGGCTACTTCTGGATCATGGGCCGCATTGACGACGTCGTAAACGTGGCGGGCCACCGCCTCGGGACGATGGAAGTCGAAAGCGCCTGCGTCTCCCACCCGGCCGTGGCGGAAGCGGCGGTCGTGGGGCGGCCCGATTCCCTCAAAGGCCAGGCGCTCGTGACGTTCGTGAGCCTAAGGCCCGGCCAGATGCCGGGGAAGGATTTGGCCGAGTCCATCAAGGCCCACGTCTCAAAGGAGATCGGCGCCATCGCCCGTCCCGACGACGTGCGCTTTACCCAGGCCCTCCCCAAGACCCGCTCGGGCAAGATCATGCGGCGCCTTCTCCGGGACATCGCCTCCGGCGCGGAGACCCAGGGCGACGTGACGACCCTCGAAGACTTCTCCGTCGTCGAAAAACTCCGCCAGCAGGCTGGGCAGGAGGAATAAACTACGGTTCTGGGAACTTTCGGGCCAATGTTTTAGACTTTTCTAATGGATGCCAAAGTCCAATCAATCGTCCGGCAACTTCAGCGCCAGCTCGCCACCCATTATGGAGAGCGTCTTTCCGATCTGGTCCTTTACGGTTCCCAGGCCCGGGGGGATGCGGTCGAAGGCTCTGACATCGACGTTCTTGTGGTCCTTCGCGGAGCGGTTCACGCGCCGAAAGAAATTGACGAAACGCTTGGGATCGTTGCGCGACTCTCCTTGGCGAATGAGGCCGTGATTTCTTGCGCGTTTACTTCGGCGGATGACTTTGAGCGAAAGTCCAATCTTTTTCTCCGCAATGTGCGGCAGGAGGGAATTCCCTTTTGACGCCCGAGCAGTCGGCTTTTCTGCAAAAGGCCGAGGATAACTTGCAAGCCGCCAAACTTTTGATACAAGGCGAGCACTACGACGTCGCCGTATCCCGCGCTTATTACACGATGTTTTATCTGGCGAAAGCTTTTCTGGGGAACCGAGGGTTGGGACTATCCAAGCACTCCGCGGTGATCGCCGCGTTCGGCAAGGAGTTCGTTAGCACCGGAATGGTGGATGTCGAGTTCCATGCCTTCCTGATCGGCGCCCAGGAGCATCGTATTATGAGCGATTACGACTACGGCCCTTCTCATACGCGGGAAGAGGCGGCGAAATATACCGCGCAGGCGGAAAAATTCCTGGCGATGGCGAAGGAAAGGTTCTGACTTTCCTACGGCACCTGTTTGAGCGCCGCTTCTTGCAACCGTTCCAGGGCGATTTCGTAGGCGGCATCCCGGAAAGAGCGTTCGGTATTTTGGGCCCGCTCGAAGACGGCCCGGGCGGCGGGGCGCAGGGTTTCCCCCAGACGCTCGCGTACCCGTTCGAGGGACCAGGAAGCGCCTTCCTTGTTTTGCAGCCATTCGAAGTAGCTGACCGTGACGCCTCCGGCGTTCGCCAGGATGTCGGGGACCACGGGGATTTTCCGGCTCGCGAGGATTTCACCGGCTTCTAGCGTGCTGGGGGCGTTGGCCGCTTCGACGACCACTTTCGCTCGCAGGCGAGGGGCGTTTTCTTGGGTGAGTACGCCGCCCAAGGCGGCGGGGACGAGGTAATCGCATTCGAGTTCGAGAAGCTTCTCGGACGGGAGGGACTCGGTGCCGTACGTGCCCGAGACGCAACCCTTCATCAGCTTGTGAGCGGTGAGCCGTTCGAGGTCGATCCCGCTCGGGTTGTAGACGGCCCCCTTGGCGTCGCTCACTGCCACGATCTTGATCCCCCGCTCGCCCAGGAATTTGGCGGCGTAGCTCCCCACGTTTCCAAAGCCCTGGAGGACGGCTGTTTTTCCCGCGAGCGATTCCCCCGCATGGCGCGCGTATTCTTCCGCGGCGATGGCGACACCGTGGCCGGTGGCTTCTTCCCGTCCCGCGGAGCCGCCTTCGGTTACGGCTTTCCCGGTAACGACGGCGGGAGCATGGCCCGCGAGTTTCTCGTACTCTTCTCGCATCCAGGCCATTTCCCGGGCGCCCGTTCCCGCGTCGGGGGCTGGAATATCCAGGTCCGGCCCCAAGTCCCATCGAAGTTGGTGGACGTAGGCCCGCGTGAGGCGTTCGAGTTCGGAAACGCTTAGTTTGGAGGGATCGCACGCGATTCCGCCCTTGGCGCCACCGAAGGGAATATCTACGAGCGCCGTCTTGAAGGACATGAGACCGGCGAGAAGGCGGATTTCTTCCGCCGTGACGCTGGGGTGATAGCGAACGCCGCCCTTGAAGGGCCCCCGGGCGTTGTTGTGCTGGACGCGGAAACCTTCGAAAAGGACAAGCGATCCATCGTCACGGCGGATGGGCAGGGTGAGGCGGATTTCCCGGGCGGGGCGCAGAAGTAACTCGTGGATTTCTTCTTTGATTCCGAGGGCCTTCGCGGCTCTTCCCAGAAAAACTTCGTGGAGGGTTTGAGGCATTGTCGCCTACCGCACCAGAAGGACCGTGCATCCCAGGCGTTCCAAGAGGCCGTCGCTGGCGAGGTCCTTGGCGAGCAGGCCGCCGTGGCCCACGACGAGGGTCCGCGCGGCGCTCTCACGGATGGCTTCTACGAGGCTGGCTGTGCTGGTTCCTGCTACGAGGCGCAGGGCGGCCCGTTGGGGGGCTTTCGCGAGGATCGGCGCGATCTGTTTTTCGAGCCGGCCACACTCCTTGGCGCTCCGGCCGGAGGCGAGCACGGTGAGGGGCCAGCCGGGCTCTGCCATCTGGAGCGCGGTCTGGACCGCGCGGAGCGAGGCTTGGGAGCCATCGTACACTGTGGTTACCGGAGGGAGGACCCGCGCCGCCTCTTCGACCAAGAGAACGGGCGAAGCGGCCCGCTCAATGGCGAGGCGCGCCGTCGATCCTAAACCCGTCTTGGAGGGGATGGCCCGGCTCGTTTTCCCAAGAACGAGGATGTCCGCCTTCCCGGGAGCTTGGGCGACTTCGGGCCCCACTTCGCCGCGAAGGACGCGGCAAGACCATTTGACGTTCTCCCCCTCACAACGGACTTCAAATTCCCCCCGGGCGCGGCTCGCCCGGGAGCGGAGGGCCCGTTCGAGTTCTCCGCTTTCGACGGGCCGCTCGGCCCCCGTGCGCGGGTCGAACTGCCGGACGAAGGGGAAGCCCGCCAGATGGAGGAGGCTTTCGTCTTCGATGAAGAGTCCTACGAGTTCCGCTCCCAACCGTGAGGCGAGGTCCAAGGCCGATTCGAGGACCGCCTCGCTTTCGCCCAGGGGGTCCAGGGCGACGAGCACTCGGCGGATGGGGAAAATGTCTTCCTTCGCGCTCACGGGCCGTTTTTTTCCTTCTCTTTTTCTTCTTTTCCGGTCTTCTGCCAGGCCCGCGCCGCGGTGGCGAGGGCAAGGAGCCGGTCGTCGGCCAGGCGGTTTACGCTTCCATCCGAGAAGCGGTTATCCGCGCCGCGCTCCCCGGCCGCGCGGCCGGTGAGGAGTTCGAGGGCTTCGTCCACCGTGCGCACGGCGTGGACGTGGAATTTCCCCGCCTTCACCGCTTCGAGCACGTCCGGCCGGAGCATGAGGTGGCGGACGTTGGACGCGGGCAGGAGGACGCCCTGCGTGCCGGTAAGGCCCAGGCCCTTGCAGATGTCGAAGAAGCCCTCGATCTTTTCGTTGACGCCGCCTACGGCCTGCACTTCGCCGTGCTGGTTGAGCGATCCGGTGACGGCCAAATCCTGCCGGACGGGGATTTCGGCCAGGGCGGAGAGGAGGGCGCAGGTTTCCGCCAAGGAGGCGCTGTCCCCTTCGACGCCGCCGTAGCTCTGCTCGAAGACGAGACTTGCCGCCAGGGTGAGGGGGTGTTCCCGTGCGTAACGGCCGCCCAAAAATCCGGTGAGGATCAAGACGCCTTTGGAATGGATCGGTCCGCCCAGTTTCACTTCGCGCTCGATGTCGAGCACTTTCCCATCGCCCATGCGGACGCGGGCCGTGATCCGGTTGGGAATTCCGAAGGCGAACCCGCCCGCTTGCACGACGGAGAGGCCGTTTACTTGCCCGGTCTTTTCGCCGCTCACGTCGAGGAGCCGGATGCCCTTAAGGACGTGTTCGTAGCTCCGGTCCCGCAGGCGGCTCATGCGCCGGATCTGCATGTCGAGGGCCTTGCGGACGTGGGCGGCCCCTACGGCGAGCGCCTGATTTTCCTTCGCCCAGTAATCGGCTTCCCGGAGGACGTCGAAGAGGCTCTCCCGGTGGGTGGCGAGCTTTTCCTGATCGCCCGCGAGCCGGGCGAGGTGTTCGATGACGGCGGCGACGCCCCCGGCGTCGAAGGGCTTTAGTCCCTCTTTCTTCGCGAGCGTCGCGATGAGCTGGGCCGAGAGCTGGATGCTTTCGTCGGAACGGTCCACGTCCTCCTCGAAATCGGCCACGACCTTGAAGAGTTCGGGAAAGTCGGGGTCGTAGGCGCTAAGGAGGTAGTAGAGGAACGCCTCTCCCAAGAGGACGATTTTGACGTCGAGCGGGATGGGCTGGGGTTCGAGCGTGGAAGCGCTGACGATATCGAGATGTTGCGCGGGGGTTTCGATCCGGATGCGGCCCGAGCGGAGGGCGGCCTTGAGTCCTTCCCACGCCAGGGGGGATTGCAGGAGGCGCCGCACGTCGAGAAGAAGGTAGCCGCCGTTGGCGCGGTGAAGGGCCCCGGCCTTGATGAGCGTGAAGTCGGTCGTGAGCATTCCGAAGCGGGACTTGTGCTCGACGCGGCCCACGAGGTTCTGGAGGGTGGGGTGGTCCTCGTAGACGACGGGTGCTCCCTTGGCGCCGCTCTGGTCCACGAGGAGGTTCACCTCGTACTGGCGCACGATGGGCTCGAAGAGGAATCCGGCCGGGACGGGGAGTCCACCCA
The DNA here is from genome assembly GCA_040758475.1 of Bdellovibrionota bacterium. GTDB lineage: Bacteria > JAGRBM01 > JAGRBM01 > JAGRBM01 > JAGRBM01 > JBFLVN01. The sequence continues at coordinate 957 of JBFLVN010000059.1, read as the reverse complement.
TCATCTGCGGCGTTTCGGGCTGGAGGAAGGCCGTCGCGTTTTCGAGGATGTCGGCCTGGATGGCGTCCAGGTAGGCGAGGACTTCCGGAAGATCCTGGTAGCGCTTCTGGAGGTTCTCGCGCAGATTCTCGACGGCGAAGCGGGTGACTTCGCGATTGAGTTCCTTGATCGCTTCCCGCTCTTCCTGTTCCCACTGGAGGGCGCGGCGCAGGACGGCGCGAAGTTGTTCCTGGAGCGCTTCGATGTCGGCCTGGATGCGTTCTTGTTCTTTCCGGGGGAGTTTCCCGAACTCTTCAGGGGTAATCGTGTTCCCGCGCCGGACGGGGGCGAAGGCAAGGCCCATGGGTGCCCGGAGAAGCGCGATGCCTTTTTCCCGCCCTTGTTCCTCGATTTCGCGGAAGGAGGCGGCGTGGCGTTCTTTGTTCCGCTCCTCGATGGCCTGCCGCCGGGTCTGATAATCCTCGCTCTGGAGGGCCGAAGGGATGGCGGCCCGCAGGCTTTCGATGAATCGTTCCATGTCCTCCCGGAATTTGGAGCCCCGGCCCGCGGGAAGTTTTAAGGCCAGGGGTTCGTCGGGGTTCTTGAAGTTGTTGACATAACACCAGTCGAGGGGAACGGCCTCGGCCGCCGCTTTTTCCGCGAGGAAGCGTCGGGCCATTTCGTGCTTGCCCGATCCCGTGGGTCCCAGGACGAAGAGGTTGAATCCCGTGCGGCGGATTCCCATGCCGAATCGGATCGCTTCGCTCGCACGGGCCTGCCCGAGGGTATCTTCCAGGTCCTTGAGTTCGCCGGTCGTCTTGAAGGAGAAGCGCGCAGGGTCGCAGGTAAACCGGAGGGCTTCGGGTTTGAGACGTTCGGCGGGCACGGGGGCCTCCCTCGCTTCCCGCTAGCATTCCCCTTTCCCCGGCATCCTGGGCATGAGCCCTGTCAGGGTAAGCGCGCCTCTAAAATAAGAAG
>JBFLVN010000058.1:0-15681 GCA_040758475.1 Bdellovibrionota bacterium | reverse complement strand
TTTTCGTACCCCCAAGGTGGTCAAATATTTTCCGTGGAAATGTGGGGTACCTGGGGCATCTGGGTCTTCGGGGATGATGACGGAGAGAAGAACGGGAAGAGTAAAGAACGTCTTGCTTCAACGCCCGAGTGGCTTCCCATTAAGGGGGCTTAATGGGCACACCACGCGCATGTTTTAATTCTACTCTATTATAAAAAGAAATGGTAGATTTCAATTAAAGCAACAAGTAACCTAAATAGTTATTGCACAGCTGCTACGAGTGATAGATGAAAAGTAAATCTCTTAGTTGTGCTACCACGTTCTTCCTGATCTTCCTCGGATTCGTTGGGTGCAAACAATCCACAAATCCCCCCCCGCCCCTGCCACCCGCACCCATCCCGGCACATGCAAAGCAAGAAGAACCAGTGGCCCCTCCAACCATCTCCGATGAAACCGATCCGGCCCTCATCCAATTGATCGGCGGAAATCTCCTCGTCAAAACATTGTCTAGCAAAGACCGCGAAATACTTCGAAAAGCCCGAGAGGCTTTAGAACGCAAGGCCAATGTCCACTACGAATTTCACTGTTTGCGGGCCGATCCGCGTACTGCGGGATTCGATGACCCAAAACGGCGTTGGACCGATTACGTCCGATGGGAAGGGCCTTTCGCCGCCATGCTTGTGACAACTACCCCCCAGGAAGGGACAAGTCATCTGTCCCTTCTATTACTGGACGAAACCCGCGGAGAGCTTCTTACTGAAGCTGATTTAACGAATTCTGTTTTTGGCGGACGCCTTTATGGTCCCAAAGATATCCAATGGCTCAAATTGGGTGATAGAGACTATGTTTTGATGACAAGTACGAATTTTGGCGGCGACGGCGATCACACGATCTATTATATGAACCTGTTCCGCTGGAATACGAAAAAGATCGACCCTCTCCTTCAGAATGCCAATCTGTATAACTCCGTCCTTAAAGCTGGAGAAAGCGGAAAATTCTCCGTAACGGGAAAAGAAATTTACACTTTTTGCATAAGTTGCGATGGCTGGGAGGCAGATGCTCCCGAAGATATTTTCGAATTACCCACCACCTTCACCTGGGACGGAGAAAGACTGCAAAACGAAATCGAGATCAACGATGCAGAGAGAAAAGACTTTCTTGAACGGGTGGACACAGGCCTAACAGCGCGCAAAAACGAATCCTGGAGAAGCGAATCCGATATACGAAATATAGAGGCGATAGCAGCCCAAATCCGGTCTCGATTGGTGGATACGAAAAATAGATAAATGCCTTGAACCAGAATTGAACCGATATAACCCTTTATAACTATTAAAATAATCTTGCCATGAATGGGATTTAATCACTTTTTCATCGGAATTTTGTGTTCTTACCGCATGATCGGGCTGGTCAAACTCTTTTGCTCATGGAGGGGCAGTGGAAACCGCGCAGAAGTTCCTGGTCCGCCAATCTCCCACTCTCAAGGGTCTCGCCGTCGGAATTCTCTCTCTTCTTCTCTTGATTCCAGTTGCCTTCGTTTCCGGGCTCATCAGCGAACGCCAGAGCAGCCGCGCCGATGCGGAAGCAGAAGTGGCGAGCAGCTGGGGGTTGCCTCAGAACGTGAGCGGACCTGTTCTAGCGGTCCCCTATCGCCGGCCCTGGGAGTCGGATGACAGCGACGGGAAAAAGGCCAGGGATTACTACACCTACACGGCCTATTTTCTTCCAGAGCGCTTGGACGTGAAGGGTGATTTGGCCCCCGAGCGCCGTTATCGCGGGATCTTTGAATTCGTTCTTTACGAAGCGAAACTTCAACTCCAAGGAAATTTCGCCAAACCGGATTTTTCACTTTGGAAAATCCCACCACAGGACGTGCAGTGGGATCAGGCAACGGTTCTTCTGGCGGTGGGCGACGCCAAGGGCATCAACCGGGAAGTCCAAGCCGCCTGGAACGGTCTTTCATCGGCATTTCTGCCGGGCGTACCGGATGCCTCCCTCGGGAACACGGTGATCCAGGCGCCTGTCCAAGTACGGCCGGACGAGCGCGGCTACGAGTTTTCCGTGGATCTGTCCTTGAAAGGATCTTCCCATCTCAACATCGGACCCGTGGGACGCCACACTGTTATCGAGTTGGACAGCCCGTGGGCCCACCCCGCCTTCACGGGGGCTTTTCTTCCTGATTCCCGGACGGTCTCTGACAAGGGGTTTTCCGCCCGCTGGGAAATCCTGGAACTAAACCGTTCTTATCCCCAGCAGTGGACAACGGAAGTAACCACCAAAGTGGATTTGGGAGGTGGCACGGGAGTGGATTTCAAGCTGCCGGTGGACCACTACAGCAAGACCCGGCGAACGCTCCACTACGCCATCTTGTTCATCGGCCTGACGTTCCTGGCTTTCTATTTGGTTGAAATCCTCGCCGGAGTCCGTGTTCATCCAATTCAGTATTCCCTCGTTGGTGCCGCATTGGTTCTCTTCTACTTGCTGCTTCTCTCTCTTTCGGAGCACATCACCTTCGGGCTCGCGTATGCCGTGGCGAGTCTTGGAGCTGTTAGCCTTATCGGCGCCTACACCTTCGCCGTAGCCCGGCGGCGCGACATCGTGGCACTCATCTCGGCCGTCCTCTCGGGCCTTTACGGATTCTTGTTCTTTACCCTGCAACTTGAGGACTACGCGTTGCTTGTCGGAAGTTTAGGGCTCTTTGCGATTCTCGCGGCCATCATGTGGATCACGCGGAAAGTGAACTGGTACGAAATAGGCGCGCCCGCGAATCTGACTGGGCCTCATCCGAACCCCGCTGGGGGAACACCTTCGTAATAGATAATCCACGCCAAAGCTCGCGCTAGCGAACAGAGGAGGAAACGGAGTTCTCCTTCGCATCAGCGCTCCCGGACGGACGGTTTATCCGCTAAAGGTGGCCTAAAGGGCTATGGTGGCTATACTTATTTCATGGCTCGCGTCACCCAAACCGCCACTCTCTCCGCCCCCCGAAAGGTCGAGAACCGCCTTGGCCGCCCCGGGCTGTTCGCCGATCTCAAGGCCGTCCTTAAAAAGGAATTCGGGCCCCGTTTCCGGGGCCTCGTCCTCTACGGCTCCTTTGCCCGGGGGGAGGAAGGGCCCGAGAGCGATGTGGACGTGCTCGTACTCCTCAACGGCCGGGTGAACGTGGCGAGGGACTCCGACCGAGCCATCGACGCAACTTTCGACGTCTCGCTGGAAATCGAGAGGGTCCTGAGCGTGCTAGCCGTACCAGCCCAGGATTTCGCCAACTCCGGCTGGTCCTTCTACCAGACCGTCCGGCCGGAGGCCCTGTGGCTCTGACGCAAGAGGCCGGGCAATTCTGGCTGCATTGCTTCCGCGCCATCCGGTCGGCCCAGGTCCTGCTGGAGGACGAAGATTACGACGGTGCCGTTTCCAAAGCGTACTACGCCGCTTTCTACGCCGTGAAGGCGCTCTTTCTGCTGGAAGGGAAATCCTTCAAGACCCATAAGGCCTTGGACTCCGCGGTGAACGCCGATCTGGTCCGGACGCACCGGTGGCCCAAGGAGTTGGCCAAAACCTACCGGAAGATGATGAAGGATAGGAACCTGGCCGATTACGAGATGCTCCATCACTTCACGAAGCGGCAGGCCGAGGGGGCCATCCAACTGGCCTGGAAAATCGCCGAAGGCGTCGCCAAAATCCGGCCGGATACGTTTGTAGTTTTACAAAAGCCCTGACAAGACCATCACGAACAATTCCCCTCACCCCTCTTCCAACTCCCTCAGCAGCTCCTTCACCCGCTTCTCATCCAGTACCAGAAACGATTTGGACGCCTCGTCGTACGAGAGAACTTGCGCCTCGGCGATGTCGAACCACCAGGCGTGGAGGCGGAGCTTTCCTTGTTGCTCGCGCTCCCGGACGGCGGGGTAGGTGCGGAGGTGCTCGATCTGCTCCAAGACGTTGAGCTGGGAGAGGCAGTTGTGGGGCGGGAGCTTCGTTTTCGAGAGGGCCGCCTTGAGGGGCGCGAGGGCGGGCTTTCCGAAATCGAGCCAGGAGCGAAGGCCCGGCCCCGTTCCCGAGGGGGGGCCGTCCAAGAGGGCCCGCACGGCGCCGCACTCGGAATGGCCGCAGACGATCACGTCCGTCACGGGGAGGACTTTGAGGGCGAACTCGATCGCCGCCTGCTCGGAGTGGGGCGAGCCGTCTTCGCACGGGGGGATCAAATTCCCCACGTTGCGGACGACGAACATGTCGCCCGGGTCGCTCGACGCAAAGAGATTCGGAACCACGCGGCTGTCCGAACAGGCGACCATCAAGGTGTCGGGCTTCTGCTCCAGGGCCAAGTGGGCGAAGGTCTTCCGGTACTCGGGCCGGACGTTTTCCCGGAAATGGACGATGCCGTGGAGGAGTTTTTTCATGGGGATTCACCCGGATGCATGGTTGCTTCTTCCCGGCTTTTTCGAGAGCGCCAGCCGGGCCGATTGCCAGATGGCGATGGCCCCGGGGTGGCGCAGGCGGCGTTCGACCGAAATGGCGAAGAATTCTTCCTTCACGCCCCCGAGCCGCCCCACGAGGACCGCGCCATATTGGGCCTGAATCTCTTTCGCGATCAAGAGCGGGGCCGCGAAAAGACCGGTGCCGTGGGCCCCGTAGGCGTTGCACAGGGCGCTGTCCTCGAACTCGGCCACGATGCGCGGGCGGATAGCGCGGGATTCGAAATAGCCATCCAGCGTCCGGCGGAGCACCGTGTTCTCCGTGGGCCAGAGGACGGGCGCCCCCTCGAGGGAGCGGGGGAATCCCCGCCGGCAGCCCTTGGCCAGGGCCGGCGTGCCGAAAATGCCCACGGGGGAAGACCCGAGCAGATGGCTAAACGCCCGCACGGCCACGTGGGGCAAGGCGGGGCTATCGGAGAGGACTACGTCGAACTCGTGGAGCGCGAGGGCCGTCAGGAGTTTTTCGGGCGAATCCTCCCGGCAGACGAGGTGGACCGCCTGTGGCAGGCGCAAGACCGGTTCGAGCAGACGGTAGGCGATCAGCTTGGGCAACTGGTTGGCGACGCCGACCTGAAGGCGGAGCGGCCGGCCGGCGGGCCGGTCCCCGAGCGTGTCCTGGAGTTCCCGCCCCAGGGAAAAGATTTCCGAGGCGTAGCGGTAGACGACCCGCCCCGCTTCCGTCAGCACAAGCCCCCGGCCGGCCTTGGCGAATAATTTCTCCCCCAGGCTTTTCTCCAAGGCCCGGATCTGGGCGCTGATGGTGGGCTGGGCAAGGCGCAAATCCTCGCGCGCGCGGGCGATGCTCCCGAGGCGCGCCACGGTCCAGAAGTAATAGAGGTGGTGGTAGTTGAGCCATTCCATCCCCGAAGGATACATCTAAAATTTCGATGAATAAAAGAAAAATTATCTATTTGTCGATTTGTTGGGGAGCCCCTAATAAAAAGACGAGGCGCAGAAGGGGCGCCCAAGGAAAGATTTGGAAATGGCGCCAGAAAGCATCGGCACTCCGGCTCTTTGGGGCGGCTTTACCGCCTTCGTGCTGGCCATGCTCGCCCTGGACCTGGGCGTCTTCCACCGCAAGGCCCACGAAGTGAGCGTCCGGGAGGCCCTTCTCTGGACCGCGATCTGGATTTCGCTCGCCCTCCTCTTCAACCTGGGCGTGTACTATTGGTTCGGTTCCGAACGGGCGCTCGAATTCCTCACGGGCTACGTGATCGAAAAAGCGCTTTCGATCGACAACATCTTCGTCTTCATCGTCGTTTTCTCCGCCTTCGCGGTGCCCGCCAAGCTCCAGCACCGGGTGCTTTTCTGGGGCATCCTCGGCGCCCTCCTCATGCGCGCCGGGTTCATCGCGCTCGGGGCGGCGCTCCTCCAGCGCTTCCACTGGATCATGTACGTCTTCGGGGCCTTCCTCCTTTTCACCGGCATCAAGCTCCTGCTTCAGAGGGGCGAGGAGGTCCATCCCGAACGGAACCCCCTTTTCCGGCTGTTCCGGCGCTTCATCCCCTCGGTGAGCGAATACCACGGCGAGCATTTCACGGTGGTCCAGGCCGAGAAGCGCTACGCGACGCCCCTCCTTCTCGTGCTGGTGGCCATCGAAGCAACGGACATCGTCTTCGCCGTCGATTCGATCCCCGCCATCTTCGCGGTCACGACCGATCCCTTCATCGTCTACACCTCGAACATCTTCGCCATTCTGGGCCTGCGGGCGCTCTACTTCGCCCTCGCCGGAATGATGGGAAAGTTCCACTACCTCAAAGTTGGGTTGTCGGCCGTTCTGATGTTCGTGGGGGCCAAGATGCTCATGGCGGGCTTCTACAAGATTCCCATCCTGGCGTCCCTCCTCGTCATCATCGCCATGCTCGGCGGGTCGATCGTGACCTCGCTCCTGCGGCCGCAACCGGCGAGGGTGGAGGCCACCAGACAAGACACCGCCGTTCAAGCGAGGAAAGCGTCATGACCATCGTCTGCGGAACGGATTTCTCAGAAAACGCCGCCAGGGCCGCGGACGCCGCGGCGGCGATCGCCAAGCGCCTTGGCCTTCCCCTTCACCTCGCGCACGCCACCATCCCCGGAGGGGAATCCCCCAAAGCCCGGATCGAGGCCGAAGCGGAGCGACTCCGCGAAAAGTACGCCGCCACCGTGGAAGCGGCCGTCGAGACCGGCGTGGCGGACGAAAGGCTCGTGGCGCTGGCGGGCCGCTTGGGAGCCCGGCTTCTCGTCGTGGGTTCCCTGGGCGAGAGAAAGCAGCACCGCTGGCTGCTTGGCAGCGTGGCCGAGCGCGTGGCTCAGTCCTCGCCCGTTCCGGTCCTGGTCGTGCGCGAGGGGCCGCCCATCGAGGCCTGGGCGTGCGGCAAGGGAAAGCTCCGCGTGGTGGTGGGGGTCGAACTCACGCTCGCCGCCCGAACGGCTCTCCAGTGGGCCCAGGAACTCCGGGCGATCGGCCCCTGCGACTTCGTGGCCGCCCAGATCGTCTGGCCGGCCGAAGACCGTTACCGGCCCGCGGCTCCCGCGCCCATTCCCTTGGACCGTCTGCGCCCGGAAATCGAACAGGAAATCCTCAAGGACCTCCGGCAATGGGCCGGAAGCCCTCCGATGAACGGCGATACGTCGTTCATCGTCCGGCCGGGATGGGGCCGGGTGGACAGCCACCTCACCCAGCTCGCGGCGGAACTAAATGCCGATCTCCTCGTGGTTGGAACCCACCAGCGCGCGGGGATCGCGCGGTTCTGGCAGGGCTCGGTCTCCCGCGGCGTGCTCCACGGCGCCGCCATGAGCGTGGCCTGCGTGCCGCCGGGGAAGGCGGGAAGCGCCGAATAAGAAACGTTTTCTCTGCTTACGGGCCCTTCCTTGAATTATCGAATAGCAGGCGGTGCTGGCACGGAAAACGCCAGCGGCTATACTTTCCCCATGGCCAAGGCCGCCAAAATCAGACGCCCCCCTTCCCGCGCCCAGATCGAGCGGCGCCTGAAGCGCCCCCGGCTCTTCTCGGACCTCAAGGCGGCCCTGCGCAAGGAATTCGGCCCCCGCTTCCAGGGGCTCGTCCTCTACGGTTCCCAGGCGCGGGGGGAGGCTACCGCCGAGAGCGACGTGGACCTGCTCGTGCTCCTGAGCGGCCCCTTCAATCATGGAAGAGATTCTTCCACAGCCATTCGCGCCACGTCCGATCTGAACGTGGAATGCGAAGCTCCGTTAATGCCCATCGTCGCCCCGGCCCAACAGTACAAGAAGGGTGAGCGCTCCTTCTACCGGAGCGTCCAGGAAGACGGCCGGTGGATCTAAACGCTGAGGCTAAAGATCTCTGGGCCCGGGCGTTCCGCGCCGCGCGGTCAGCCCAGATGCTTCTGGATGACGAGGATTACGGCGGAGCCGTCTCCAAAGCCTACTACACCGCCTTCTACGCTGTGAAAGCTCTTTTCCTGCTGGAAGGAAAGACGTTCAAAAAGCACAAAGCCGTTGACAGCGCCGTCCACAAAGACCTCGTGCACACTCATCGGTAGCCGAAGGAATTAGGCGATGCTTACCGGCAGATGATGGTGAATCGCAACGAAGCCGATTACGAATCAGCAGGACGCTTCACCAAGCGGGAAGCTCAAACCGCCATCAAGGCCGCCTGGAAAATCGTCCACGCCGTGCGGGATACGCGGCCGGATACTTTCGTGCTCGCCAAGGAACCGTGATTCCGTAGAATCGGCCCCTCACCCCTCGCCCACGCCGCCGCAGAATTCGACGTAATCGATGAGCTTGGTGATGGAGGGGTTCTTGCCGCAGACAGTGCAGTGCTCGTCGTGGCGGATCTTGTAGGTCTTAAAGGTCATGGGGAGGGCGTCGAACTTGAGGAGGCGCCCGATGAGGGGATCGCCCTCTCCCAGGATGAGCTTGATGGCTTCCAAAGCCTGGAGCGTCCCCACGATGCCGGGGAGGACGCCGATGACGCCCGCTTGCGAGCAGGAAGGAACGCTGCCCGGCGGGGGCGGCTCGGGATAGAGGCACCGGTAGCAGGGCCCCTTCCCCGGCGAAAAAACCGTCACCTGCCCCTCGAACATGAAGATGGAGCCGTGGACGTTGGGTTTCTTAAGGAACACGCAGGCGTCGTTCACGAGATAGCGGGTCGCGAAATTATCGCAGCCATCCAGAATGACGTCGTATTCCTTGAAGACTTCCATGGCGTTATCGGACGTCAGGCGCTGCTTGATGGGCACGACTTTGACGTCGGGGTTCAAGGCTTCGAGCGTGTCTTTCCCTGATTCCACCTTGGGGCGGCCCACGTCTTTCGTCGAATGGAGAATCTGCCGCTGGAGGTTCGAAACATCCACGGCGTCGAAATCCATGAGCCCGATCTTCCCCACGCCCGCGGCGGCCAAGTACAGCGCCGCCGGAGAGCCGAGGCCCCCGGCGCCAAGGATCAGGGCCTTGGCGTTCAGGAGCTTTTCCTGCCCTTTTCCTCCCACTTCCTTCAAAAGAATGTGGCGGGAGTAACGGTCGATCTGTTGTTCGGTCAGTGCCATGGTGAAATCCTTCTCACGCGATCTCGATCTTCTCTTCCCGGAATTCCCCGATCTGCCCCAAAGAGGGGTCCACGGTCCAGGAGCGGAACGTGTCCGATTTCCCCTGCTTCACGCTCACGATGATCCAGGCGAAGGTATCGCCCCAGGGTTCGGCGAACAGGAAATCCGTCTTCGAGGGAATGGCCGGGTGGTCCGGGTGGGAGTGGAAGAGCCCCACGATGTCGAGTCCATCCTTGCGGGCTTCCTTGTCGATCTTCAAATACTCGGCATCGTCCCAGCGGAAGAAATCGGGCTTGGGATCGACGTTCCGGATGGGAACGGCCCGGACGACCTCGTGGTCGTCGCCCGCGAGCTTTCCGATCAGAAGGCCCACGCCTTCGTTCGGGTAGCTCTTTTCCGCGTGGGCGCGGATGGCTTTCTCGACGTCCTTGGAGAGGCGGAGCTTTCTCACGGCTAGGCCTTCTTATCCTTCAGCTTGCGGTGGGCTTCCATGCGGCTCGCCCGCTCGTCGGGCGTATCGGCCCAGACGGCGGTGGAGAGATACCGCTCGGCCGAATCGCAGAGGATCATCACGAAGACGCCCTTTTCGATGTTGTTCTTTTTCGCGTACCGGATGGCCGAGCCCACCGTGGCCCCCGAGCTCTGACCCACGAGGAGCCCCTCTTCCTTCGCGATGCGGATGCAGTAGTCATACGCCTCGTCCGTGGGGGCGGGTAGTTTTTCGTGATGAACCTGCGCGTCGTACGTCCCCGGCACGATAGAAGAGGCCATGTGCTTTAGTCCCTCGATGCCGTGGAAGGGGCTGTCGGGCTCGACGGCCAGGACTTTCACTTTCTCGCCGCTTACTTCCCGAAGATACCGCCCCGTCCCCGAGCAAGTGCCCCCCGTGCCGAGGCTAGAGAAAAAGTGCGTGACCCTTCCGCCCGTCTGCTTCCAGATTTCGGGGCCCGTCGATTCGTAGTGGGCCTGGGGATTCATGGGATTATTATACTGGTCGGGTTTGAAATACTTCTTCCCGCCGTCTTTTTCGAGGATTTCCTTCGAGAGGATGATAGCCCCGTCGGAGCCTTCCATCGGGTCCGAGAGGATGAGTTCGGCGCCATAGGCCTTGAGGACCGCCTTGCGCTCCTCGCTCGCATTCGCCGGCATGACGAGAGTGACGGGGATTCCGAGAGACGCGCCGATCATGGCCAGCGCGATCCCCGTGTTGCCGGAAGTACTTTCCAAAATGGTCTTCCCCGGCTGGAGCCTTCCGCTTTTGAGGGCGTCGCGGATCATCCACAGGGCAGGCCGGGCCTTGACGGACCCCGAGGGGTTCATCCACTCGCATTTGCCCCAAAGTTCGACGCCCGGCGGAAGGTCTTTCCCCACGGCCCGAAGGCGCACGAGCGGCGTGTTCCCGACGAGGTGGAGGATCGATCCTTCCGGGAAAAGCGGATCGAGCCGCTTTCCGTCCGGAAACGCCAGGACGTTGTGGTAGGGATTCGTGAGGGCCATCAAAGTACGAGGGCCGAGCCCTCCGGATTTTCTAGTTGCCCCCGGCGATGGCCGGGACGATGGCGAGCTCGTCCCCGTCTTTGACGGGCGTCGCCAGGCTGTCCAAAAACCGGATGTCCTCGTCGTTCAAAAAGATGTTGACGAACCGGCGGACCTTGCCGCCTTCGTCGCAGAGGCGCTCTTTGAGGCCCGGGTGGGCTTTTTCCAAATTGTCGATCACCTCGCCCACTTTGGAGCCGGCGGCTTCGACGACGTCCTTGTTGGCCGTGATCTTCCGGAGGGGGGTGGGGATGCGAACGCGTACGGGCATTTTCCTGATCCTTCTCGGGTTCTCGCTAACTCGCTAAAATGGCAGGGATTTCCCGCCAAGGGCCGCTTTTGTTACTCCACCCCCCGCGCGGGGGTCAAGGAGGCGGGCCCAACGCCGCCCCGCACTGTCAGCCGATTTCGGGAATGGAGAGGCCCCGGCAGATTTTACGGGCCAGTTGATTGGAAATCTCCACATGACGGGGGACGGCTTCCACGGCGCCAGTCGCGGGATTGCACCAGAGGGAATGGCTCCGGCCCTCCCGCTTGAGGAAACAGCCGTATTTTCTAAGATGCTGGAGAAGGGAGCTGCGCTTCACTCAACGACGACCATTTCCCGTTCCGCTTCCGAAGGCACCCCGCGGAGGGCCTCCTCCCGGCGGTCTTCGAGAATCAGGGCGATGGCTTCGGCGAGGCTTTTCCGGGCTTCTTCCTTGGTCTTTCCCTGGCCATTGGCGCCGGGGACTTCCGGGCAATAGGCGAGATACCAGTCCCCGTCCCGCTCAAAAATGGCTGTAAATTCGTTTCTCATGCCCCAATTCTAATGGAATAACCAGCAAAGGCTACCCGCGTTGACTCGCCAGTCAATCCTACGGTAAATCCGGGCGATCCGGGAGAGGCCCCGCCCTCCCAGGAAAGAAGGAGAAAAGCCATGCGTGACGCATTCATTGTCGGAGCGGTCCGGACCGCCATGGGCCGCAAGAAAGGGATGCTCTCGGGCGTCCATCCGATCGACCTCGCCACCGTGTCCCTCAACGCCCTTGCCAAGCAGTGCAACCTGGACACGGAAAAGACCAAGCAGATCGACGACGTCGTCATGGGCTGCGTCACGCAGACCGGCGAGCAGGGGACGAACATCTCCCGCGGCGCCGTGCTCGCGGCCGGGTGGCCCATCGAAGTCTCGGGCGTCGCCATCAACCGCTTCTGCGGCTCGGGCCAACAGGCCGTCAACTTCGCCGCCCAGGCCGTCATGAGCGGCGCCATGGACCTCGTGGTCGGCGCCGGGGTCGAGAGCATGAGCCGCGCCCCCATGGGCGCCGACATCGGCCCCCCTTCCAAGATGCTCCTCTCCAAGTACGGCCTCGTGCCCCAGGGCGTTTCGGCCGAGATGATCGCGGAAAAGTGGAAGCTCTCCCGCAAGGACGTGGACGAGTTCGCTTTGAATTCCCAGAAGAAGGCCACCGCCGCCATGAAGGCCGGGAAGTTCGACGCGGAAGTCGTCCCCTTCGACGTGGTGGTCGATGAAGCCCGGGCCGAGCAATACAAGACGCACCTCGCCAAGTTCGGCCGCACCATGAAGAGCGAGAAGGTGGGCGACGACAAGGTGAAGGTCTCCTTCGATTCCGACGAGCACATCCGCCCGGAGACGACCATCGACGGCCTCGCCAACTTGAAGGCCATCTTCAAGCCCAACGGCGGCGTGATCCACGCGGGCAACAGCTCCGGCATCGTGGACGGCTCGGCGGCCGTGATGATCGCGAGCGGCGAAAAATGCAAGGAACTGGGACTAAAGCCCCGGGCCCGGATCGTCGCCACGGCGGTCGCCGGCTCGGAGCCGGTCATCATGCTCACCGGCCCCATCCCGGCCACTCAGAAGTGTTTGAAGAAAGCCGGAATGAAGATCGACCAGATCGACCTCTACGAGGTGAACGAGGCCTTCGCCTCCGTCCCCCTCGCCTGCGGCCGCGACCTGGGCATGGACATGAACAAGATGAACGTGAACGGCGGCGCGATCGCGCTCGGCCACCCGCTCGGCATGTCGGGCGCCCGGCTCGTCGGCACGCTCGTCTACGAGCTCGAACGCACCAACAAGCGCTACGGCCTTTCCACCATGTGCATCGGCTTCGGCATGGGGATCACGACCATCATCGAGCGCGTCTAAGTTTCTTCGGTTTAAAACCGAGGGGCGGGAGAAATCCCGCCCCTTCTTATTTATCCCCTTCCCCCTCCCGGGGATATCCGGGCTATAATGAGGCCATGAGCGAAACCGCCCAGGCCCCTGCCCCCCGCCTTCCCCTCGACCGGGCGAAGATCGCCGCCTTCTGCCAGAAGTGGAAAATCAGCGAGCTCTCCCTCTTCGGGTCGGTCCTGCGCGAGGACTTCCGGCCGGATAGCGACGTGGACGTCCTGATCGCTTTCGCCCCGGACGCGGATGTTTCGCTGTTCGATATGGTGGAGATGCAGGAAGAACTCGAAAACATCGTCCACCGCAAAGTCGACCTGCTCAGCAAGCGGGGCGTGGAACGCAGCCCGAATTGGATTCGCCGGAAGGAAATCCTCAGCACGGCCGTCCCCTTCTATGCCGCGGGATGAAGCAACCGTCCTCGATATCGTCCTGGCCTGCCGGGCAGTAGCCACTTACATCCGGGGGCTCGACAAACCGGCGTTCCTGAATGATGGGAAAACGCAGGATGCGGTCCTTCACCGCATTATCATTGTAGGGGAAGCTTCCAAACGTTTGTCGCCTGATTTCCGCCGCGCTTACGGTGAAATTCCGTGGAAAGACGTCGCGGGCATGAGGGACCGGCTCATCCACGACTACAACAACGTGGATTTCGAAATCGTCTGGCACGTGGCGACGCAAGACCTCCCACGGCTACTGGCGGTCCTCGAACCATTGGCCCCCCGGCAAACCTAGATGCCGCCCGCCGTGCTCCTCTCCCTCGCCCACCACGCCGAGCCCATCGAGCGCGTTTCCCCGGCACAGCTCCACGACCTCTGGCGCCTCTACCAGGAAGAATGGTGGACCAAGGGGCGGACTCTCGATGAAACCCGCCGGGCCGTGGAAGGGGCGCAACTTCTATTCGGCTACCAGGAAAAAAGAACCGGAAAACTCGTGGGCTTTACCCGCGTTCTGACGGATTTCGTCGTCACCGGGCTCGTCATGGACGTGATCGTGGCACGGGAGTGGCGGGGGACCGGAATGGGAAAGGCCCTCATCGACCGGGTCGTCGGACATCCACAACTCCGGCGGAACAAACGGCTCGAACTCTACTGCCGCCGCGAACTCATCCCGTTCTACGAAAAATGGGGATTCCAAACCGCCAGCGGGCCCGTCGTACCCATGCGGCGCTTGCAAGAAGGGTGAAAGCCGCGCTTAGCGATAGATAAACCAGATTCGCGTGAGGGATATGCAAAGCGCGAAGAGGGCGGCGGGCCAGAAGTATTCGAGCCGGCGGCGCATTTTTCCCTTCCCTTCGCGCCACTTCCCAAGCCGGTGCATGAAGAACCCCACGGCAAAAGCCGAGGCGGCCCCGATGAAAAGCCGGAGAACGAGCGGGTCTTTGTGGCTCGGATGGAAAATAAGCAGGCTCAGAACGCCCGCACCAAATCCACCAAATAACGCGATAATATACGAAGAATCAGGCGGCTTTTTCGTCTCGTCGAGCGAGTGCTCCTGCTTTTTGATGCTGAACCAATCGACTAGAAGTTCAAAACCACAATTAATAAGAATTTCCCAAAGAATCTCGATCAGCCAGGCGAGGACTTCGGCCATAAATCAGGGCCAGATTTTTTCGAGCATCCGGGGAAACGCGATCGTTTCGCGCACGTGGGGGATGCCGCAGATCCAAGCGAGCGTCCGTTCGATGCCAAGGCCGAAGCCCGCGTGGGGGACGCTTCCGTACTTGCGGAGGTCTAAATACCAGCGCATGGATTCCTCGGGGATGTTGTGTTCGGCAAGGCGCTTTCGTAGCGTCTCGTAGTCGTCCTCGCGCTGGCCGCCCCCCACGATTTCGCCGTACCCCTCGGGGGCGAGCAAATCCATGCTGAGCGAATGCTTTTCACTCGACGGGTCACGCTTCATGTAGAAGGCCTTGCAGGCCGACGGGAAGCGGTGGACGAAGACCGGCGTGTCGTGCTCGCTCGCAAGGAGCGTCTCCTCCTCGGCGCCAAAATCATCCCCCCAGGGGCGGTCTTTTCCGGTTTTCTTCCGGAGAAGCTCCACGGCTTCGTCATAGTGAAGCTTGGGATAGGGTCGGTGGGCGGCGCGTTCGAGTTTGCCAATATCCCGCTCCAGGACTTCGAGTTCCTTGCGCCGCTCTCCCACGACGCGGTTTAGAAGGTACGAGACGAAATCCTCCGCCATCTCCATGTCGCCCGCGAGATCGAGGTAAGCTACTTCGGGCTCCACCATCCAGAACTCCATCAAATGCCTTCGGGTCTTGCTCTTCTCGGCGCGGAACGTGGGGCCGAAGCAATAGACCCGCCCCAGGGCCATGGCCGCCGCTTCGCCATAAAGCTGGCCCGACTGGGAGAGGTAGGCGGGCTCACCGAAGTAATCGATCTTGAAAAGGGTCGTCGTCCCCTCGCAGGCCGCGCCCGTGAGGATCGGCGCATCGACGAGCGTAAAATGCTTCCAGTCGAAGTAATCGCGAATCGCCTTGATGAGCTCGGAGCGCACCCTCGCGATGGCCCACTGGCGCGAGGACCGGAGCCACAAATGCCGGTGCTCCATCAAGAACCCCGTCCCGTGTTCCTTGGGGCCGATGGGGTAGTCGGTTACGAGCTGGTGGATTTCGATGTTCGTGACGTGCAGTTCGTACCCGATGGGCGAGCGGGGATCGGCGGAGACTTTGCCGGTAATCGAGAGCGAGGATTCCTGCCCGGCTTTCTGGGCCTTCTCGAAAACTTCCGGCGGAACGTCCTTCTGCCCCACGACGCACTGGATGATCCCCGTACCGTCGCGAAGTTGGAGGAACACGAGTTTCGTCAAATCGCGCTTGTGGTAGAGCCACCCGCGCAGGGTCACGCTCTTTCCTTCGTACAGCCCGATCCGGGCGATGAGCGGTTCGTCGAGGGTCATAAAACTTGTCTTCTATTCCTCATTTCCCTTCTCCCTTTGGGAGAAGGTGGCCGAAGGCCGGAAGAGGGCCCACCCCCGGCAGCCTAGCCTGTCACTTTGTCCCCGCCCTCTCCCGCCC
>JBFLVN010000057.1:0-15689 GCA_040758475.1 Bdellovibrionota bacterium | reverse complement strand
TAAGAACGGGGGCGCCCGGCAGAGGGGAGAAATCCCGGAGACCAAGCTCCTTTGCCGGGAGTGGCCCCTGTGTTTTAAGGGGCTTTCGAATTACTTCCCGCCGGATTTATTTCCCAAGAGACTGACGCACGAGCGAGGCGAGGCTGAAGGCCGCTTTCATTTCGCCCCAGGCGCCAAGGCCGGGCAGGTTGGCCCGCCCCAGGGCGTAGTGGCGGTTTCCCGAAAGGCGGTAACTAGCTCCGCCGAGTCCCCCTTGCCGCACGAAGGGGGCGCCCGAGACGTACGTGGCTTCCTTGGGCGCCGGGAGCCAGGCGGTCTTTTCGAGGAAATCGGGAAGGTAGGGGAGCAGTTTTCCCAAATGCCTTAGTGTCCGCTGGCGGACGTTTTCGGGCGGCTGGCTGGAATCGGCGGAACCCCCGTTCCTTCCCGCCGCCCACGGGCCCGCCAGGATCGTGGCCCACAGGCGCGCCGGCCCCGTCCCCTCGGCAGGCGGTTCGATCGAATAGAGGAGGAAGTTCCCGTCCTCAAACCCACCCGCCGGGTCTTCGAGGCTCACTCCCCGGGGGCACATGCCCACGGGCACGGCTTTGGGATCGATCGAAAAGCCGATCGTGCGCGTTTCGAGGAATCGGGCTTTGCGGGGCGAGAGGCGCCGCTGGATCGGGAAATCCCCTTCGACGAGGGCGCGGGCGTTCAAACGGTCGCCCGAAGTGGTTTCCACTTCCCACGTTCCTTCCGGCCCCTTGCGGATTTCCCGGATTGAGCCGCGCCGCAGTTCGACCCCGCGCTTTAGGAGCTGGACGGCCAGGAGATCGCGAAGCTCCGGCGTTTCGGCGGGCGCGAGGAGAAGATGCTCCCGGTATTCGGGCGAGAGGGCGAGCCCCGCCGCCGCCAGGGGCGGGTCCGTATCTCCCAAAGAGCCAAGCCCCAGGAGCAGGAGCCGGACGTAGAGTTTTGTTTTTTCTCCAAGTCCCGCCTGCGCGAGGGCTTCCGAAAGAGAAGCGGAGAGGAACCGGCGCGCGGCCGAAGGGACGCCCGGGGGCGGGAGGTTCTTCCAGAGCCAGGCGAGGAAGCCCCCCCGCGGATAGGCGGGGCAATTCTGTACTCCCTTGAGGAGTTCCCGGAACGCTTCGGAGACTTCCTTCTCGAAACGCTCAAGTTTGGCGGCTTCGCCTTCCCCGAGTTCCCGGACGAGGCTTTTCCGGTAGGCCTCTCCCTCCCGCGCCACGTCGATCCGTACGCCGGGCCAGATCACTTGCAGCAGAACGGGGGGAGCGCGAAAGGCCCGCCTAGTGGGCGGGGGGAGGTCGGCGGCGATGAAGAGCTCTTCGAGAAGCGTGCCGGCCCCGGCGGGGGGAAGAATCCCAAGGGGCGGAAGCGCCCAGGGGGGAACACCCCCCGCGCCCTCTCCCTGGAGCAGGCAGACCCGGTGGCCGTCCCGGGAGAGGAGAAGGGCCGCCGCCAGATGGGAAAGGCTCGCCTCGGTGAGCAGGACGTCGGCGCGGGTCTGTTTGGAAGGGCCGGAGGGCATAGGGGCCTTTCTTCAAGGCGAAGGAAATGCCACTCCTGGCGTTAAAAGGGAAGGGCGGGCCCTTGACGGATGGTTAATTTAGAACGGTGTTATATTGGTCCCAGACCCGGGGAATAAGCGGTTTTATTGACTTTAAGGTCAGTTTGTGTTATTTATCACAATACGAGGTGGTATCTGAACCTCGGTAGCGGAAGGGGTCGGCAAGGGGTGGCTGACACGAGGCTAGCCGGTAGGCAGCCTGGTTTCTCCAAGGATTCCGCTAGTTTATGACGTCCAAAGGGAAGAAAACGAGTTCGGAGACTGTTGGGGAGTCTCCGGCACGGGCGGCTTTTAAACAAGCCCCCAGAGAGGGCACCAGCATGTTCAAGTCAGGCGACAAGGCGGTTTACCCGGCGCACGGCGTTGGAGTCGTCGAACGGATCGAGAAGAAGGAGATCGCTGGGACTGCCTACCAGTTCTACATCCTGCGGATCATCGAAAACGACATGACCATCATGATCCCCACTTCGAACGTGGAAGCCGTGGGTCTGCGCCGCATCATCGCCTCCAACCAGGTGCCCAAGGTCTACAAGATCCTCCGGCAGGTGGAGATCAGCGTGGACGCGGCGACCTGGAACCGCCGGTACCGGGAATACATGGAGAAGATCAAGACGGGCTCGGCCTTCGAGATCGCCCAGGTTCTCCGGGACCTCTACATCTTGAAGAACGACAAGGACCTCTCCTTCGGCGAGCGGAAGATGCTGGAAACGGCCCGCACGCTCCTCGTCAAGGAACTGGCCATCGCCAAGGGCTCCAAGGAAGAGGACGTGGCCAAGCAGCTCGACAAGGTCCTCCTCAAGACGGCGGAAGTGGCCGCCGCCACGGGGACGAAGCGGCGCAAGAGCAAGCCGAGCTCCGTTCCCTCGAAGAAGCTCCTCTCTTCTTCGTCGTCTTCTTCTTCGGGTTCGAGCCGCCCCGCGGCTGCCGGCGGCAGCCGGGCCTAAGTTCTTGCCGGTAACTTTTGAGGGCCCCGCTGCTTTCGGCAGCGGGGCTTTTCTTTTGCCTTGACGGCGGCGCACGGCCGGATACCCTCCCGCACACCTATGGCCGTTCACGCCATCGTTCCCGCCGCCGGAAGCGGCACGCGCATGGGGGGCGGGGTCCCCAAGCAATTCCGGGAACTCGCCGGGGAGCCCGTCCTCGCCCGCACGGTCCGGGTGCTCCTTTCCTGCGGCAAGGTGGACACCCTCACCCTCGTCGTCCCGCCGGCGGATTTGGAAGCGGTGCGCTCCGAAATCCTTCCTCAGGGCCAGGACGTTTCCGCCCAGGCCGCCGCGGGCGGAGCGGACCGGCAGGAATCGGTCTGGAAGGGGATTCTCGCCCTTGGAAACGTCGCCCCGGATGAAATCATTCTCGTCCACGACGGCGTGCGCCCATTCCTTACGCCGCCGGTGATCGAGCACGTCATCCAGGCCGCCCGCAAGACGGGCGCCGCCACCTGCGGTGTCCCTTCCAAGGACACGATCAAGCTCGTGGGAAAGAGCGGCCTCGTTGAATCCACCCTCGACCGCTCCCGGTGCTATCTCGTCCAGACCCCGCAGGCCTTCCGGTACGAAATCCTCCGGCGCGCCCACGAGGAATGGATGAAGAGCGCCACGGAGGCGCGGGCCACGGACGACGCCATGATGGTCGAGCGATTGGGCCTGCCCGTCGCCATGACGGAAGGACTCTACGAGAACATCAAGCTCACGACGCCCGAGGACTTCCTCCTGGCGGACGCGTTCGTCCGGGGCGGCCGTTTGGGAGGAACCGCATGACGCCGCTCTTTCGCGTGGGTTTGGGATACGACGTTCACCGCTTCGCCGAGGGGCGCAAGTGCATCCTGGGGGGCGTGGAGATTCCTTCCCCCATCGGCCCCGACGGCCACTCGGACGCCGACGTCCTCCTTCACGCCATCACGGACGCCATCCTGGGGGCTATTGGCGAAGGAGATATTGGAACCCACTTCCCGCCGTCCGATCCGAAGTGGAAGGATTGCCCCTCGGATACGTTCGTCCGCCACGCAGCGGCCCTCGCCCGCAAAGGGGACTGGGAGATTTCCAACATCGACGCGACGCTGCTCGCCGAAGTCCCGAGGGTAAAACCCCACGTCCCGGCCATCCGGAAGAGCATTGCCGGAATGTGCGGCATCGATTCTTCCTGCATCGGCGTGAAAGCGACGACCCACGAAGGCCTGGGCGCCTTCGGGCGCAAGGAAGGCCTGGCCGCCGTCGCCGTCGCCCTGGTCGTGAAGGCAGCCAAACCGGCCCGAAAGAAAGCCCCCGCTAGCCGCAAGAGAAAGAAGCGTTAAAGGGGACGGATCTTCCTTCTGTTTTTGTCACTCCCTGTCACACGCCGTGCTATGCTTGAAACGCTTACCCGGAGCGTTTCATGGCTTCGTCCCGGCCCAAGGACTTCACCCAGGTCACGCGCCTCCAGGATATTTTGCGGACGCTCGCCGCCCGGCGGGCGGGACTTACGATCGAAGAGCTTGTCGATCTCTATCAAGTAACCCGCCGCACGGTTTACCGGGACTTGGACGCCCTCGTGCAGGGAGGGTACCCGCTCTATTCGGCCGCCGGGCCCGACGGCAGGAAGCTCTGGCGCCTCCACGATCGCTTCACCCACGTTCCGCCCATCACGCTTTCCATGTCGGAACTCATCAGCTTGTACTTAACGAAAACCCAGATCGGTTATCTGGAGGGGACACCCTTCGCGAAAGACGTCGCGAACATCTTCGGCCAGCTCGAACACACCCTCTCCCCTAAAATCCGGGAGCAGCTCTCGTTTTTCGAGCGCAAGTTCCACTTCATCGCCGACGCCCCCAAGAGTTACGAAAAGAAACTCGATCTTCTTTACGACGTGATGGACGCTCTCATCCGCCAGCGGGTTTGCCGAATGGGTTACAAACCCGCAGGCAAGCGCGAAACGACGGCCCACACGATCGAGCCGCTCACGCTCCTTACCCACAAGCAGGGGCTCTACCTGCTGGCGCGAAAGCGCAAAGAAGAGAAAGTCCTCACCTTCGCCGTGGACCGGATCGTCTCGTTCGATCTTTTAGGGGATGTCTTCGACTACCCGGAGGATTATTCGCCCCGCAAGCAGACCGAAGGGGCCTTCGGGATCGTGGCAGGGGAAGGGCGCTATCGCGTGAAAATCCGCTTCGCGCCGGGGCTATCTTCCCTGGTAACGGAGCGGCGGTTCCATCCCACCCAGAGCGTCACGCAGCAGCGCGACGGCGGGACCATCCTCGAAATGACCCTTTCGGCCTTGAGCGGCGAACTTCTCTCTTTCGTTCTTTCCTTCGGGCCCGACGCGAAAGTCCTCTCGCCGCCGGAACTCGTCCAGAGAGTCGCCCAGGCCCACCGGCAGGCGTCGGCCCAATACGGAAAACCGGTTTGATGGCGAAGTGATTACCGGGCGTTGGGAGGCGAGGCGGAATCGGCGCTTTCGGCGGGCGGATTCAGGGGCAGGGTGAAGGTGAAGATGGACCCCTTGCCGTGCTCGCTCGTGACGCCGATCGTGCCGCCGTGCATTTCCACGAAGTCGCGGCAGAGGGCGAGCCCCAGGCCCGCGCTCCGGGTATCGCGCATCTCGCTTCCCGGCGCCTGCTGGAACCGCTGGAAGAGCCGCGGCAGGACTTCCGGGGGAATCCCTTCGCCCGTGTCGGCTACCTGGACGCGGACGCGGTCGCTCTCGCGGTTCGAGCGGACGATGATCTCCCCGCCGCTGGGGACGAATTTCACGGCGTTCCCGAGCAGGTTCACCATCACCTGCTGGATGCGCTTCGAATCGAAGGGGAATTCGGGGATCGTGTTGTCCAAGTAGGCGCGGACGTGGATGTTGCGTTCGTCGGCGATGACGCGGATCGTTTCCACCGAATTCGCGATCACGTCGTTCAAACTGTAGAGGTCCCGGTGGAGGACGAGTTTTCCCGCCTGGATCTTGTAGGCATCGATCAGGTCGTCGATGAGCGTGAGGAGTTTTTCCGCGCTCAGGGAGATCATCTCGACTTCTTCGAGAATCTCTTCGTCCCGGATCTGCCGTTCGAGGAGCGAGGAGAACCCGATGATCGCGTTGAGGGGAGTCTTGAGCTCATGGCCCAGGCCCGCCAGGAACTCGGCCTGCGCCGAGGCCTCGGCTTCGAGCTGTTGAACCCGTTCCTGGATGGTGCCGGAAGGAGCGGATGCGGCGCCTTCCGGCACGCCCGTTTGCGAGCGCGTGAGGATCGCCCGGAGCAGGGCCGCGGCCGCGGCGGCTTGGGAGTCTTCGATGGAATGGGAACCCTTCGATCCGAAGAGCCCCAGGACTACCTTCTGGCCGGGGGCGAGTTCGATGCCGCAGAGAAGCGTTCCGGCCGGCGAGGCGTCCCGGACGCGCGGGTCTTGGGACACCCAGAGGGAATCTCCCGCCGAAAGGAGGAGGGTGCCGTTCGAAAGCTTGTTTCCCGGAAGGCGAAGGGCGGTTTCCCGAAGGGCGCTTGCCCGTTCGCCGGCGGCCAGGAGGGGCTCGAGCCGCTGGCCGCTCGGTTCTTCGAGAAGCCGGTAAAGCGCGGCCGCACGGGCGCCCACGGCCCCGGCCGCCGTCTCCAGGGCGGTGGCGAGGCTAAGGGGCGTGGCGGGTGGCGGATTCGTTCCCATCGGAAGATCGAGACTATGCGCTACGGGATCAAATTTCCAGCGCGAAGGCCGGGAATAGGACGCCCCCGCCACCGGTAGGGTATGAACGGAGAGAACGGGGCGGAGGAAAGGACGGACGTGGCCAAGGACGGCGGCAAGTCCCTCTCGAAACGGGCCTTTGAAGCCCTGGCCCTGCCGCATCTTCCGCTCCTCAAGCGACTGGCCCTGCGCCACGGCCGGCGGGAGGCGGAGGCCGACGATCTCGTGCAGGAGACGTTCCTCCGCGCCTGGAAATACCGGGGCAGCCTGGACCCGGAGGGGAACGTCCGCGCCTGGCTCTGCCGCATCCTGGTGAACGAAGCAGCCCGCCGGGCGGGCAGGCCGGAACTGCCCGTGGTGGATGTCTCCCTCTCCGAGATCGAGGACGCCCCGGGAGCCGCTCATGCCCGGCTCGAAGAACTCCCCGATCCCGAACTTCGCCACGCCCTCGAAGAGCTTCCGCCGGACTTCGCGAGCGCTCTCGTGCTGAGCGCCGTCGAAGGGTTTTCGTACAAGGAAATCGCCTCCGTGCAGGGCGTCCCGATCGGTACCGTGATGAGCCGTCTCTTCCGGGCCCGGCAGATGATGCGGGACCGCCTCTCGGCCCCCGAAAAGCCCCAACTCAAGGTGGTGCGTTAGCCATGCCTCTTTCCTGCGTTGAAACACGCCGCTACCTCGTCGCCAGCCTGGACAACGAGCTCGGCGCCAAGGACGCCCTCGACGTGCAGGCACACCTGGAGGCGTGCTCCGCCTGCGCCGCCGAAGCCAGAGCGCTCGCGGGCGAAACGCGCGCCATCCGCCGGGCCGCTCAGACCGAACCCCTTGAGACCGCGGCGCTCGAAAACCGCGTCCGCTTCGCCCTCGCCAGGGAAGAGCGTTTGGAGCGTTGGCGGGCTTTCACCCAGTTCCTCCGCGGCCCTCGGGGGCTGGTCCTCGCCGCTTCGGTCCTCGTACTCGTAGCCGGTTCCTGGCTTCTTTCGCGGCAGCAGAGGGTTTCCCTCTTCACGCGGCATCACAGCTGCCTGGGCCACATGGCTGGCCAGGCGGCGGACGAGAAGGGCAGGGAAGGAATCGAGACGGCCCGTTTGCTTCTGGAGGAAGGGAAGCGGCCGGGAGCCTTTTTGCCGGAAAACATTCCCGGTACGGGTTGGAAGTTCATGGGAGGCCACCGCTGCCGCTTGCGCGGGCAGTCCCTCCTTCACGCCTATTACCGGCGGGGCGAAGAAGTAATCTCCCTTTTTCTTGCCCTCGATTCGAAGGGCGCTTACTGGCTCTCCGCCCAGGACGGCTCCTTTGACGAAGGCCTTTCGGCCTCGCTCGTGGACGATCAGGCAGGAGCAGTGCTCGTCCTGGATGCCGGGCTCTCCGACGCTTCTTCCGTCGTGAGCGAAGTCCGCCAGATTTTGCGGAGCCGGGGCTAGATTTAGGGAGAAGCGTCCTCTTCATTCCCCCGTGATTGCACCGGATCGCCGTGCTATCCCTCTGCGTTCCCGGAGGGGCCCATGGCCGATTTCGAGAAACTTTCCCTGCCCGGTTCCCACCTTTCCTTTCGCTTCGATCCGCCCGCGGCGGAAAAGCGCGCGGCGCCGTGTTTCGTGTTCCTCCATGGCTTTGGTTCCGACCAGACCGGAGAAAAGGCCGAGCATTTCCGAAAGAAAGCGCTGGAGAGGGGTTTGGCGTTCTGCTCTTTCGACTTCCAGGGCCACGGGAAGTCGGGCGGCACGATGCGGGAGCTCACGATCTCCCGCAACCTTTCGAACCTCGGCGCCGTTCACGAAACGCTCCGGGGGCGGGGGTGCTCCAGGCTCGTTCTACTTGGTTCCTCGATGGGCGGATTTACGGGAATCTGGTACGCCGCGAAGCATCCAGAGGAAATCCTGGCCGGCTGCCACATCGCGCCGGCCTTCGGCATGGCGGAAGGCTTCCTCGCCTGGGCCGGCCGCGAAGGCGCGGCCAAGTGGGAGAAGGAGGGCCATGTTCTTTTCGAGAACGGCTTCGTCCACAGCGAACTGGGGTGGGAGTGGATTCGAGACTTGCGTACCTTCGATACGAAGTGGCTCCAGAAAAACTACCGTACGCCTACCTTGATCCTTCAAGGGAAGAAAGACGATTCCGTCCCCTGGCGTGGTGTCGTGGACTTCGCGGCGGGGTGCGAGTTCGAGGGGATCGACCTTCACTTCTTCGCCGACGGAGACCACCGCCTGACGGACCGCAAGGACCGCCTCTGGGCCCTGAGCGAGGAATTCCTCCGGGGACGGGGGATTTTGTAGAAAACCAGGGCGTGCTAGATAAGGACCCTCCGGAGATTTTCGTGGGGATCGTTTTCTTCATTTGGCGTGTTTCCGAATTCGCCTTTTTCGGCTTCGTCTATGGGACGAAGTTCGCCTTCCGGGCCGTCGGGCGGCTCGTGTTCCGCGCGGGGCCTTCACTTCCCCAGCTCGCGGGGGAATTCGTCACGGAGCTTTTCGAATCCCTGGGCGCAACCTTCGTCAAGGTGGGGCAGGTCATGAGCTCCCGCCCGGATATTTTTTCCGAGGAAGTCACCCAGCCGTTAAAGCGCCTTCAGGACCAGGTGGCCCCCTTCGATACGAAGCTCATCCCCGGCCTCGTCCGGGAGGCGTACGGGAAACCTTTGGAAGAGGTCTTCGCCGAATTCGATTTCCGTCCCATTTCGGCCGCTTCCGTGGCGCACGTCCACCGGGCGCGCCTTCGCGACGGCCGGGACGTCGCCGTCAAGATCCGGCGCCCCGGCCAGCTTCGCCGGGTGAAGTACGATCTTCTCGTTCTTAAACTTTTTGCTCGCGTGCTCGACCTTCTTCCGGGGATGTACCTCATTTCCCTTCCCCAGATGGTCGACGACTTTACGAGCAACATTTACCGGCAGCTCGACTTTTCGCTCGAAGCCGCCAACAACCGCCGGTTCCGGAAGAATTTCGAGAAACTTCCGGGCGTTAAATTCCCCGTTCTGGTGGACGAACTCTGCACCGACACGATCCTGGTCATGGAGTTTCTCGCGGGACTCCAGAAGATCGGCCACATCACGCTCTCGAAGGAAGAGCGCCAGCGGGGCGCGCGTGCCGCGCTCCAGGCCCTCTACCGCATGTGTTTTACCGACGGCTTCGTCCACGCCGACATGCACCCGGGGAACGTTTTTTTCCGGGAGGGCGGGGAATTCGTGGTCCTCGACTTGGGGTTGATCACGGAACTGGGCCAGGAAGATTTCAGGAATCTCACGGAATTTTTCTTCGCCATGGTCACGAACGACGGCCGGACCTGCGCCAAGGTGGTCTACGAAAGCTCCCCCTTCCGGGCGAAGCACTTTAACGCTCCCCGGTTCGAGGAAGAAATGGCGGGGCTTATCTCCAAGTACTCGACCGCCCGTTCGGGGGATTTCGAGGTGAGCGGGTTTACGACCGAGCTGTTCGATACGCAGCGCAAGCACGGCGTCCAGAACCGGGCGAGCTTCGCGACTACTATCATCGCCTTGATCGTCTTCGAGGGGATTACGAAGGCGCTCGACCCGGAACTTGATTTCCAGGCCGAAGGCCGGAAGTACTTCGCCGAAGCCCTGGGACGCCGGGCGCAAGTTCAAGCGGCAGCCCGTGCTTGACCCTGCTTGCTGATTCCCCGCATGCTGGAAGTCTCTTCTGATTCGGGAGGGACCCGGCCATGGCCAAGACCCCTTCGACGATGGCGGAACTGGGAACCAAGGCCCCGCCGTTCAATCTGAAAGACCCTTCTGGCAAAGCGTATTCCATAGGCGATTTCAGGGACGCTCCGGTCCTGGTCGTGGCGTTCATCTGCAACCACTGTCCCTACGTTCAGCACATTCGGAAGGAACTCGCCGCGTTCGGCAAAGAATACCGGGCGAAAGGCGTGGCGATCGCCGGGATCAATTCCAACGACGCCAGGAACTATCCCGACGACAGCCCGGTCAAGATGGCTGAGGAGGCCAAACGGTGGGGCTACACGTTCCCCTATCTGGTGGACGACACCCAGGAAGTAGCCAAGGCCTACCGGGCCGCTTGCACGCCGGATTTCTTCGTTTACGGAAAAGACCGGAAACTCGCCTACCGGGGCCAGTTCGACGACTCCCGGCCCGAGAGCGGCAAGCCCGTAACGGGCAAGGACCTTCGCGCCGCCGTGGACGCCCTTCTGGCGGGGAAGAACCCTTCCAAAGACCAGAAGGCCAGCCTGGGCTGTAACATCAAATGGAAGGCCGGCAACGAGCCGGATTACTTCTAACGGATCGCTCCAAAAACAAACCGGCGCCCCCTCGCGAGGGCGCCGGTCTGGCTATGAGCGGAATTGCTCGGGTTAGTTGACGGAGCGGGTGCCGGTAATACGCTTCTTAGCGCCGTTGTCGATGTTGGCGGCAACGGTCACGAAAACCGTGTGCACGTTGGACCGGCCGTTGGAACCAGAATTTTTGACCTTCTGGGTTTCCCAGTCGTAACCGGCATTGACAACAACGTTGTCGGAGACATTGAGGGCGATGACAGGATTAATGACGAAAACGTGTCCATCCTGATCAAACAATCCCGTCAGTTGACCGAGCGGGAAGCTGCCCTGCGTGTCCTTGATGTTGGTCCAGCCGAAGTTCGCACCCACGCCTACCAAGTCGGTCACGTTAAACGTGCCACCGAGCTCGAGGTTGAATGCCTCAACCGAAGGAAGGGGACCAGGATAGCCATCCCGGCGGAAGGTGATGTCCGCGAAAGCCCGGAGCTGTTCCTGCTCCATTTCGGCGTGACCGTTAATGATGAATACCCAGAACTCATTGTCCTGGTCGATGTCACCAGAGCCGGTATCCAGTGAAACACCTTCAGGCGAGAGGAATACGGTGACGCTCGCGTTCATGCCGTCCGCGCCGTAGAAACCGCCGAGGCCGTAACCCAAGTCGATGTCGTCCTGGTCGTTGACGCCGTTCAGATCGTTGTAGAGATAAAGCGCGGCGCCCACGTCACCCGAGTTGAAGTACCCGACGGCACCCGTCAGGAACGTAGGAAGCAGGCTGCTGCGCGCAACGCTGAGGAACGGAGTGCCGTTGTCGACCATGCGCAACGAACCACCCGTATTGGGTTCAAAGCGGCCAAAGAGTACGCCCATGCCGCCATCAGAGTTGTGCAGATCTACGAAGGCTTGTTCGACAAGGAAACCAAATCCTCCGCCAGGGATATCCGGATCTCCGTTCCCGACAGTAGCCCCACCAGCAGACGTGAGATTGCTGCCCACGCCTACGAAAGCCAGGCGGAAGCCGAGGTCGGCGTTATCGCTGGCCGCCGCGAGGCCGTTGAGGAACAGGGCGCCGGTGTACATGCCGAAGTCCGTGTCATTGGAAGCCCCAAGATTCGAAGCGTTGATGGGGATGCCCGACACGAGTTCGGAATACACCGCCCGCGCGCGGCGAGGGGCGCCGTTGATGTCCGTTCCCAGGAACGACCCCTGCTCGTCCGTGTTGCTCCAGTACCCAAAGCCTTCAAAGCTTGCCCCGATGCAGATTTTGCAATCCGCCCGGGCTTCCCCCGCCGCCAGGGTGGCGACGAGGCCCAATCCCAGAAACATGCCTAAGAATTTCTTCATATGCCTCTACTCTCCTCTTTACCCCCGTGCAGGGGTGTTTTTGATTCAGGCAACCGGCCGTTTTAGCCTCTGGGACGGTTGCCCAAACTTTTTGCAGATTTGTAGGGGGGATTTGTGCCGAGTCCCCCCGCTCTCCGGCACGGTCAAAATTTTTACGAATTTGTGACGGTCTAGTCAAGCTGACTGCCGAGACAGGTACCGATTTCCTCCCGAATTTCAGGCACTTACATAAGGTGCCCTTTGCTGCCTCTATCCGCCAACTGGGAAAGGGTAGCTTGTAACAAATGTGACAGACGTGAGCCAGATCACATTTTTAAAAAAGCTCTGTTATTTCAAATAGTTACATGAATGTAGGGAAATAACCCTATCGATAGCTGTGGGCGGGTTACTTGGCCCCTGGTTGATTGAACTGGGTCAGCAGGGAAGCCCGCAGGCTGTCCCCCCAAGCCACGGCACATTGGGCGATGATGCCCGGCGGCTCGCTCAGGGAGAGAGGTGGAGCGAGCGCGCAACTGGCCTTGGCGGATATTCCTTTGGAATGGACTTCCAGGTTCAGCCGGGGTTTTCCACCGGGGCAGGTTTCGATCTTTCCGGTCCAGGGGGCGGGAGGGGCGGCCAGTTCGGGAGAGGCGGCCAGGGCTTCTATTAGGGAGCGGGCCGTTTCCCGGAGCAATCCCTTTGCGCCTTCATCCGGAATGGCCGTTTTGCAGGCTCCCGCGAGGGTTTTGGGGCCTTCGACGGTGGCATTGGGAAAGGGGCCGGGAGGCGGCTTTCGATCCAGGACCCCGAGGCCCCGAAGTGTTCTTGCCGTCCGCTCCGGGAGTTGGGCCGCCGTTCCCTTAAGGGAAGGGGTGCGAAGGAGGCCCGGATCGAAGCCCCGGCCCGGGCTTCCTACAAAGCGGCGGCCTGAGTCGCCTTCGAACCATCCCGCCGCGAAATTCTTCCGGGTGGCGATGTCTTGAAGGAACCAGAAGAGAAGGGCGTGGTACGTCCATTCGTAGGCTCCTTCGGGTTGTCCCGGGATCACCTTGGCCTTGCGATAAAGGACGAAGCGGGTTTCCAGGGCGGCATCCGCGTCTTCCCCTTCCGTACGGAGCGACCGAAGACGCAGGGGAAAGGGAGCGTCGAAGAACGCTTTCTTGAAAGCGATGGCGCCCGTGTGGCAGTCGGCGTCCGCGTTGGCGGGCTTGGGATCCAGGGAACGGCAGTCGAGCGCCAGGAGAAAGGCTTGCGGGGTGGGTTTGGCCGGTTCGGATGCGGGAGAATTCCCGGCGGCCAAAACTCCGGCAAGGAAAAGAAGGACGGCGCCCGTTCGATTCATCGCGAAGACCTCGAGGTGCCAGAGTGTAGGCCCGGCCCTTTTCCTTCGACAAACGCCCACCTTCGCAAGGGCTCCGGTTGAATCAACCCGGCCAATGTGACAAATTGAACTGGCCCTTTATTTAAGGGTCGCGAGAGGCAGCACGGGGGCCCGCCACCCGGCGGGAAAGAGGCTGTCTTAAGCGGCTGAACGAGGGGAGTTGTGCGGGCGCCTTGTCGGGTAGGCGCGCCGCTTGGAATCCGGCGACCCCCTCTTTTCAGCTTCAAATTTTTGTTTCTTATACGTGTCCCTTCGCGGTTTGGGCACCGGCTGGGGAACAGGGGAGGCAATCCGTCGCCATGGCGGTAGCCCAGAAGAAAATCCGGCTAGGGGACCTCCTTGTCCGCGCCAGCGTGATCGACGAGATGCAACTGAGCAGCGCTCTTGCCCAGCAGAAGCAATGGGGCGGCCGCCTGGGGCGCCATCTTGTCCAACTCGGGTTTACCGACGACAAGACGATCAGCCGGGCTCTCTCCAAGCAGCTCGGGCTTCCGGCCATGGACATGACCAAGGAACCCATCGACCTCAAGCTTCTTAAGAAATTTCCGGAGAAATTTTCCACCGAACACGGGTGCCTCCCCTTCCGCCAGACCGACAAGACGGTTTGCGTGGTCATGGCGGACCCCACGAACCTCGTGGCCTGCGATGAAATCCAGGCGCGGCTTGGAAAACGAATCGAAATCTACGTCGCCGCCGAACACTCGATCGGCGAGCTCATCAACCGGGCCTACCGGGCGCTCGATTATGGACAAGATCTTCTGGAGCCGGCTCCGGAAGGCGGGGTATCCATTTCCAAGGCGCAAGTGGCCGCCGAGGTTTCCAAGCCCCCCGAGGAGGCGCCTCCTTCTTATGGACCGCTTCCGCCCGAGGCCAAATTGCCAAAGCCACCGCCAGCCCCGGGTGATTCCTTCCAGGATCTTCAGGACCGGCTCGAAGCCTTCGCGGCCGGGGATCCCAAGGCCGCCGCTTCGGCTCCGGCTCCCCCGCCCCCTTCTCCTCCGCCGGCTTCCGCCGTCCCCGCCGGGGGGCGAGCGGTGAAAGCGGCGGGTCTGCGGCAGATTCTTCTTTTCGATTCGAACGCCAAGGAGCGGCGCGATGTGCGGCTCGCGCTCCGGCGGGAGGGCTACGACGTCCGCGAAGCTCATGCGCTCGCGCAGGTCCCCCAGCAGATTCAGCAAGTCATTCCGGACGCCATGATCCTGGAAGTCGAGATCGAGGACATGGGCGCGATCGAGCTTTCCAAGAAACTCAAGGGAAGCTCCCGGTTCGGAAGCGTTCCCATCATCCTGGCGACGGGGTACTTCCGGGGATGGCGTTCCTGGGAGGATCTGGCGGAGCTATCGAACGCCGACGCCGTGCTCGAAAAGCCCCTTTCGATCCACGAGCTTCTCCTGGCTTTGGAAGCGGTCCTGGGGCCCCGGCCGGGTTCGTCGGACGCCGACGATGCCGCCCGGGCCCAGGCCCGGCGCCTCCTGGCGGAAGGCCGGGCCCTCTTCGACGTGGGGGATTACCAGCTCGCCGTCGATTGCTTCGAGCAGGCGGTCGAATTCGACGAGACGCTCGCGGAAATCTATCTCTCCCTGGCCACCGTCTACGAACGGCTCGGGAAGCCCTACAAGGCCATCGCCGCTTACGAGAAAGCGGCGGAACTGGAGCCCGGCAACTTCCTCATCTTCAAGAACCTCTCGCTCGTCTACGAAAAACTCGGCTTTCGCCGCAAGGCCTATGAAATCTTCGAGCGGTCGGCCCGTTCATGCCCCAATCCCCAGGTCAAGGAAAAGATCATCGCCTACATGGCAAAACTCTTGTAGGGACGGTCCGCGAACCGGTCCGTAAGCCCTCGTTGAAGGCTTTCCGTTCCGATTGCCTCGCCTTGCTCCGGCTCCTACCATACGGCCGGTCATGCAACAGGAAACCGGCAGAATCGCGGTTCTTTTCGCCCTTTTCGCGCTCCTCACCGGCGGCCTTCCTTCTTGCAAACGCTATCCCCCCGGGACGGTGAGGCTCGAAAAACTCGGGCTCGACGAGGAAGACGACCGGGTTCATTTTGAAGCAGGACAGGAAGCCTTGCCGGAAGTAGGGACCGAGTACTTCCTCGTCGTCACTGACCTGGGCACGTGCCTCGAATGCAAGAAGGCGGCGATCTGGGTTTCGCGCATTTGGCGGGACGGCGCCCGTCCGGGGCGGCTCGTTTTTCTGGACACCCTCCAGAGCGAATTCGACCGCCAGGCCACCGTCGATTTCATCGCCGAGAAGAACCTCCGGGGCCTTCATTACATCTGCGATACGGATTGCCTTGCGAAGCTCTCCAAGCAGGTGGGGGAAACGGTTGCTTCCCCCGCGCACTATTTCATCGGCACTTCGGGGCTCGTTCACTGGAAGGGGGGCTTTCTGAAAGCCTACGCCCCCGTCTTCCGGGCCATTCGGGAGGGGAAGCTCGACAAGCCCCTCGCCGAACAAGGCGCTCCCATCGAACTCCATTCGATCCAGGGGGAAGACTTGCCGGAGACCGAGCCGCTTTGAGGGCGGGTTGCCGGGG
>JBFLVN010000056.1:0-15737 GCA_040758475.1 Bdellovibrionota bacterium | reverse complement strand
CCGCCACAAGGTGGCGCAGGAAGTATTCAAAGCCCTGGAAGCCGAGCCCAGCATCGTGGACCTGGACTCCACTTTGCGGCCCGAGCGCCCCCGGCTCGTCTATCCCTTCGACTATTCGAAGGCGGGTCTTCTGGGGGTAAGTGCCAACTCCGCGGCCATGGCCGGACGGCTCACTTTTTCCGAATCCCCGCTCCTCACCCTCAAGGACATCAGCCACCCCGAAGATGTTCCGGTCATGCTTTCCCTTCGAGATTCCGTCCGGTCGGGCAAGAAACCGTTCCAGGGCCAAAGCCTTCCCTCTTTCGAGGCCGGCGTCGTCCAGATGGAGGACGTCGTAGGAAAGCCGCGCCAAGAAGAATCCATCGCGCTTTACCGGAAAAATCTGAAACCCGTTACGTACGTCATGGCCGAACTCGCCGGAGAGGAAGAAGCTCCTGTCTATGGAATCCTGAAACTCGGCCCTCAGATCCCCTACCCCCAGCGGACAGCCGCCGTGCCGTGGGACACCCAGGAACCCACCGTCAAATGGGACGGCGAGTGGTTCATCACTTACGAAGTTTTCCGCGATCTGGGCGGTGCTTTCGCCGTTGTGATGGTGCTCATCTACATCCTGGTCGTCGGATGGTTCCGCAGTTTCCTCGTCCCGCTCGTCATCATGGCGCCCATCCCCATCAGCCTGATCGGCATTTTGCCGGGCCACTATCTCACGGGCGTCTACTTCACGGCGACCTCTATGATCGGCTTTATCGCCGGGGCCGGGATCATCGTCCGCAACTCGATCATCTTGGTGGATTTCATCGAACACCAGATCGCCCGCGGCATGGACCTGAAAGAAGCCGTCGTCTCGGCGGGCGTCTTGCGCTTCCGCCCCATGCTGCTTACCGCCGCCGCCGTCGTGGCCGGAAGCGCCGTCATGCTCTTCGATCCCATCTTCCAGGGCCTTGCCGTGAGCCTCATGTTCGGCGAAGTGGCGGCCACGCTCTTAAGTCGCTTCGCCGTGCCGATCCTCTACTATTGGCTGGCGGGAAAGCGGCGCGTTCAAGAGATCAAAGCTCACCGGGGTGCCGGTGAAGAAGGAGAATCCCATGTCCATTGAGAACCAGATCCGGGCTTTTGCAGGAACGTTCATCCTGGCGAGCCTCCTGCTCGCCCACTTCCACTCCCCCAATTGGCTGTGGTTTACGGCCTTCGTAGGGGCGAACCTCTTCCAGTCGTCTTTCACGAAGTTCTGTCCGCTGGAAATCGCCCTCCGAAAGATCGAAGGCAAACCGCAATAAAAGCGACGAAAGAAGGCTTTTCGCTACGCGGATGCCATCCGGCGAATATCCCTGCCCCTTTTTATTAGTATCTATTGAATACTAAATAAGTATTCCCTAGGATATTGCTCTCCCTCGGGGAGGGGTATCCTCCGGTGCCAAGCGCCGTCAAAACCCAGGTGGCCGACTCCCAAGGCCCTTCCCTCAAAGGCTTTCCGGCCCCCACGTCCATCTACGATCCCGTGGCCCGGGTGCTCGACGCCGTGGGGGATCGCTGGAGCCTCGTCCTCGTGCGCCAGCTCCTCATCGGCCCCAAGGGATTCCAAGAACTTCGCCAGCGGACGGGCATCGCTCCGCGAGTCCTCTCGGCGCGCCTCAAAGAACTCGTGGACCTCGGATTCGTGGAACAGCGCGAAGGGAGCGGCTACGCGCTCACGGATTTGGGGCAAACCCTCGAACCCATCGTGGCCAGCATCGCCCGGTGGTTCACCCGCCACGGGATGAAGGCCCTCCAGATCGACCCCGGCCAGTTCACCGATACGACGCCCCAATCGATCATCGAATCCCTTCCCTTCCTCGTGCGCGAGGACCGGGCACGGGGGGCCAACGCGATTTTCGAAGTGCGCCTTACGGGCAAAGGCGGCGGGGTGTGGACCGTGCTGATAAAGGACGGCCATTGCAGCGTCACGGAAGGTTTCGCCGAAAACGCCGACGCCCGGTACACGGCGTCTGCGAGGGCCTGGTGCGGCATCGCCCTGGGAATCGTGAGCGCCAAGGAGATGATCGCCCGGGGCCTTATGACCAAAGAGGGCCGGCCGGCCATGGATTACTACTTCTATCAAATCGCCCACCAAGGCGTCACAAAGCCACTGGAGAAAAAAGACTCCAGTGAGCGAAGCAAAATGAGCAGGCAAAGGAGGAAGCCATGATTTCCTTTGGAATGACCGACGAGCAGAAGGCGGCCCAGGACGCCATGCGGAGTTTTTCGCAGAACGTCCTGCGCCCCAAGGCGAGGAGTTGCGACGAAGCGGCCAAGCTCCCCGAGGATTTTCTCGGGAAAGCCTGGGAGCTCGGCCTCACCATGGCGCAAATCCCCGAGAAGTACAGCGGCATGGGCTCGGACCGCTCGCCCGTGACCAACGCCATCATCCTGGAAGAACTGGGTTACGGGGACGTTCCCCTCGCTGTAGCGGCCCTCGCCCCTTCCCTCTTCGCCAATGCCATCGTCGACCAGGGGACCGAAGAGCAGAAGAAAACTTATCTTCCGGCCTTCTGCGGCGAAAAATTCGAGACCGGCTCCCTCGCCCTCCTGGAACCGGGTCCGCTCTTCGACCTTGGAAAGCTCAAGACCACGGCCGAGACGAGCGGGAAAGAATTCATCCTCAAGGGAAGAAAAAGCTTCGTGACCCTGGGCGACCGGGCGAGCCATTTTCTCGTGATCGCCAAACAGGGGAATTCCCGCGACGCCTTTATCGTCCCGAAAGACGCGAAAGGCCTTTCGATCAGCGGCCCCCAGAAGAACCTGGGTTTGAACGCCGTTCCTTTCGCGGCCCTTGAACTGGGTAACGTCCGCGTTCCCACTTCTGCGCGCCTTGGGGGCGATGCGGGGTGCGACGTGCAGAAAATCATCAACAACTCCCGCGTGGCACTTTCGGCCCTCATGGTGGGGCTCGCCCGCGGAGTGATCGACTACTGCGTCCCCTACGCGAAGGAGCGCGAAGCCTTCGACGAAGCCATCGCCAAGAAGCAGGCCATCGCCTTTATGCTCGCCGACATGCACATCGAGGTCGAGTCCATGCGCTGGCTCACCTGGAAGGCCGCGAGTGCTCTGGAGCAAGGCCGGGACGCCACCAAGGAAGCCCATCAGGCTTTTGTTTACGCCGCCGAAAAATGCATGTGGATCGCCGACAACGGCATCCAGGTGCTAGGCGGCCACGGATTTATCCGCGAGCACCCGGTCGAGATGTGGTTCCGCAACGCCCGCACCGTGAGCGTGCTCGAAGGAGCGGCGGCGGTCTGAAAGCCCCCCGCCCCATTAAAAGGAGGACTCAACCATGCCGATCGATTTCACGCTAAGCGAACGCGACAAAGGACTTTTGGAAAACATCCGGGCCTCGGCACTCATCGCCCGAAAATACGCCCGCTACTACGACGAGCACGAAGAGAGCGAGCTCGCCCCCGAGCAGCTTCCTGAAGCGGCCGGGTTCAAGAGGCCGTTCGATGAAAAGGCCCATCCCTACAATCCCAAGACCGATTCCGGAATGGCCGTCATGGGGATGCTCCAGACCATGGCCCAGATGTGGGGCGACTATGCCGTGCGTTTGAAGCGCCAAAAAGGCGGTCTCGGAAACGCAGCCCTCCAGGCGGCCGGGACTCCCGACCAGCAGAAGAAATGGGGCGGCCTCACGCTCGCCATGGCCATTACGGAACCCGGCTGCGGGTCCGATCCTTCCCGCGTCCAAACCAGCGCGACCCTCGACCCCAAGACGAACGAATGGATTTTGAACGGTGAGAAGATTTTCGTGACCACGGGCGTCCGGGCCGAAGGCGTCGTGGCCTGGGCCACGGTGGACAAGGCGGCGGGCCGCGCCGGAATCAAATCCTTCCTCGTCCTCAAGGGGACGCCGGGCTTCACCGTCGCCAAGAAGGAAAAGAAACTTGGCATCCGCGGCGATGACACGGCGGCCTACGTTTTCGATAACTGCCGCATCCCCCGGGAGAATCTCCTGGGTGGGAAAGAGGAAGTCGAGAAGGAAGGCTCGGGCGGCTTCAAGGGGGTCATGAAGACCTTCAACATGACCCGCCCCGGCGTGGGCGCCATCGGCCTCGGCGTCGCGGAAGCGGCCCTCGATTTCACCCGCGAACAGCTTGAAGAAGCCCACGTGGATCTTTCCTACGGCGGCTCGCTCGCCTCCCAGACCGCCATCGCCAAGAAGTTCCAGGATTTGGAGACTCTCTGGGAAGCCTCGCGCCTCACGGTCCTTCGGGCCGCGTGGCTCGCCGAAAAGGGCAAGCCCAACAACATGGAAGCCTCCGTCGCCAAGGCCCATGCCGGCGCCGCCGTGCGGCGCATCTGCCAGGGGTGCATCGAAATTTTGGGCACCATGGGCGTGAGCCGCGAGCATCTTTTGGAGAAATGGCTCCGGGACTGCCGCATCACCGATATTTACGAGGGAACCGGGCAGATTCAGCGCCTCATTATCGCCCGGACGCTCCTGGATTACACGCGGGAAGATCTCAAGTAGGATTGCCCCTCACGGCGCACACGCGCCCCGAAGGGACGGACGCCTCATGAAAGCGATGGTCAAAAAGTCGCTCGCGGGGGATGCGCCGCTCGTGCCCGTGGAGATGCCCACCCGGGAGCCCCGGGCGTGGGAAATCCGCGTGGCCGTGAAAGCTTCGAGCGTCAATCCCGCCGACTGGAAGATGCTCTCCTCCGTCCCGGCCACGATCGCCCGACGCATGCTCACCCGCTCGGGAACCATTTCCGCCGGAATCGATTTCGCGGGAATCGTGGATGCGGTGGGCTCGCGCGTCACGAAAATAAAACCCGGCGACGCCGTGGCGGGCGTGACCCTCTCGTTCCTCGGCGGCCAAGGGGGCTATGCCGACACGGTGATCGTCCCGGCCCGGATGGCCTGCCCCCTGCCCGATGGCTTCGATCTCGTAACCGCCGGAGCGCTCCCCGTCGCGGGCTACACGGCCTGGAAGGCCGTCGTCGAGATTGGCCGCGTGAAGAAAGGCCAGAAGGCTTTGATCCTTGGCGCCTCCGGGGGCGTCGGGCACCTCGCCGTCCAGATCGCCAAGCACGTCTGCGGCGCCTTCACCGTGGGCGTCTGCTCGGGAAAGAACGAGAAACTCGTCAAAGACCTGGGGGCCGACGTCGTGGTCGATTACAAAAAAGGCGATCCCCTCGAACAAGCCAAGGCCCACGGACCCTATCAGGTCGTCGTCGATTGCGTAGGGGATTATTCCGGAGCGAAGTGCCGGGCGCTCCTCGCGCCCAGCGGCAAACACGTGAACGTCTCACCCGCTTCCGCCAACGGGATCGCCCAGCTCATCGCCTCGCCCCTCAAGAGCCGGACGCTTCAAGGGGTTCCCATCGGAGCCCAGCTAAGGCCCGTCACGCAGGCCATCGCCGCTGACCGGATCAAGGTAATCGTCTCCGAGCGCATTCCCCTCGCGGATATCAACAAAGCGTTCGCCCTGAGCCAGACCGGCCGGACGGTGGGAAAAATCGCGATCGTTCCGTAAATCGACGACTCTCTGGGCGCGATCCTCAAACCGTCTGTGCCCCGGACCGCCACCCGGATTTCTTGAAGCGATAGTCCTTCAGGGGGAAATGGTTGCTGTGCCACCACATCTCGAAGCCCGAGGAGGGCCGGAGGAACGGGGCGTCTCCGTGGCGGTCGAAGTAGTAGCTATTGGCCGACGAGCAATTGTTGTTGAAGAAGACCGTGTTCTTCTGCCGCCGCAAAATCTCCTGAAAATACTCGTCGTGGGCCTTCTGGCGGACTTCCACGTAGGTCGCCTTGCGACGGCGGGCTTCGCCAATGCACCGCATGGCGTGGGTCGTCTGGGCTTCCACCATGGCGAACCAGGAAGCCCCCGACGTGGCATAGGGCCCGAGAATTCCGAAATAATTCGGAAAGCCCGGCACCGAGGCCCCTTCGTAAGCCTGGTAGCGCTTTTCTTCCCAGAAGGCGCCAAGTTCCTGCCCCCCTGCCCCGAAAACTTCATAGGTGGGAAGGTTCCCCTTCTCGAACACCTTGAAACCCGTGGCACAGATGAGCGTGTCGATCTCCCGCTCCTTCCCGTCCTTCGTCACGATCCCGTGGGGCGTGATCTTGCGGATCGGATCGGTCACGAGTTCCACGTTCGGACGGGTAAAGGATTTGAAATACTCATTGGAAAAACTCGGGCGCTTGCAACCAAAGCCATAGTGGGGCGTCAATTTCGCCCGCAGCACCGGGTCGGGCACCTGCCGTTCGAGGTGTTTTAGGCAGGCCGATTCGGCCCATTTGGTAAGGTTGGGGATCTGCTTGTTGTAGACGACGCCCAGAACCATCACGAGTTCGGTGATGGCCGTCGTCAAATAACGCACCGAATTTTGCGTGACAGGGAAATGCTCGAAGAGCCATTGGATGGATTCGGGAATCTCGTAATCGGGCTTTGGAAGAATCCAGATGGGCGTGCGCTGGTAAACGTCGAGCTGCTCGACCTGCGGGGCGATGGTGGGGACGAGTTGCACCGAGGTCGCCCCCGTCCCGATGACGGCGGCGCGCCGGCCTTTCAAATCAAAAGAATGGTCCCAGCGGGCCGTGTGGATTTTCTTTCCGCGGAACGAATCGATCCCTTCGATCTCTGGAAGCTTGGGTTGGGTAAGGCCCCCCGTCGCGTTCAAGAGGAAACGGGTCGTGATGGTGCCTAGGGAATCCGTGTAGACGCGCCAGAGGTGCTTTTCTTCGTCGAACTCGGCCTTCTGGACGCTCACGTTAAAGCGCATGTGGGGGCGAAGGCCGTACTTCTTGGTGCAGTGATCGGCATAGGCCTTGAGTTCCGTCCCCGGCGCGAAAACGCGGGACCAGTTGGGGTTCTGCTCGAAGGAGAAGGAATAGGTGAACGAAGTGATGTCCACGGCGATGCCGGGGTAGGTGTTGTCCCGCCACGTGCCGCCCAGGTCGTGGGCCTTTTCGAGGATCACGAAGGAATCGATCCCCGCCTGCTTGAGCCGGATGCCCGAGCCGATGCCGGAAAACCCGGCGCCGATCACCACCACTTCGTAGTCGGGATAAGCCTTCTGGCGGCCCCGGTAAGAAGCCCCCGTTTGCGTGCTTGCCGTTTCCATCGCCCCTCCCCGCCGCCCCGGAACTTCACTCCGGGGCTGGACTGTATGGATCACTGTATGGTACAGTTCGGCCGATGTCAAAGACCGCGAAAAAAACCCGTCCGGCCAAGGCTGCCCGGCCCGTTAAAAGCCCCCAAAATGCCGCTTCCATCGTGGAGAAGACGGCCGAGGCCATCGCCTTCCGGATCGTCTCGGGAAAATACGCGGCGAACGAACGCCTCCCCTCCGTGCGGAAACTGGCGGAGGAATTCGGCATCAATCCATCTACCGTTCAGGTAGTCCTCGCGCATCTCGAATCGAGCGGGTTCGTGACTCCCCGGCAGGGGCTTGGCTTCCTCGTCCGCGACGTAGAGCGCTTCGGCGGCATTCCCACGTGGCGCTACGTCTTCCGGTTCGCCCAGTTCGTCCCCGAAAAGGCCGCGAAAATCTACGAAGACCTGCTCGACATGCGCGTCGTCCTCATCGCCGAAGCTTTGGAGAAAATCGCGGAGGACCCCAAGCGCTACGATCCTTCCAGCGTCCGGGGGGCCGTCGAAAAACTCGACCTGCTCATTACGACGGAGCCCCAAAACATCCGGGAGATCGCCCGGGCCGAGCTCCACGCGACGCGCCTCCTCATGCTGGCCGCCGGGCAATCGGTCGTAACCGCCGTGCTTAATTCGATCGGGGAGATCTACCTCGACGTCCCCGTGGTCCTCAAAGCCATGTACGCCGAACTTCCCAAGAACCGGTTCATCTGGCGGACCCTTCTCCTCCAATGGGAACGGGGCCAGTTTTCGAGCAAGGCCATCCCCCAACTCCGCACGCTCCTGCGCCAGTACGACGAAGGCATCCTGGAGCGCTTCCGCAAGATGGTCTCTTCACCGGAGTATCGCCCGGCGGCGGTGGCGGGATAGTATTCTTTTGCCAATTCCATTCGATTCCGCTAAAATGTGCCAATCCGCCCCTGTTGCATGAAGAATCCTTCATGGAACGGGGCACAGTCCGCCGGTCATCCGCCTCCTTCACTTTCAAAACGTTCTACCCAGATACCCCAGATGACCCAGGTACCCCAGATTTCTAGAAAAAAAGATGATCGCCTTGAGCATCTTCGACTATGCCCCTCCCCCTCTGGGGGAGGGTGCCGCGGAGCGGCGGGAGAGGGCCGGTACGGCGGCCGCCGTTTCACCCCTCTTCCGGCGCTTCGCGCCACCTTCCCCCGGCGGGGGAAGGGAATTGCGGAAAGTGGTCTTAAAAACACATGATCATCTTGATCACCTTCCCCGGAAGATGGCCATGAAAAAAAACTTGGCCATGTGGCCACCTTGGTCCTTTTGGTGGTTTTGAGGGGTTTAAATGGCACCCCGGTGAGCGGGAAGATGGCCACCTGGAATTCAAAAAATAAATGATCATCTTGATCACCTTGGAGTGGTGGAAAACCGGGCAATCATCCAAATCCATCCGCCCTTTTCCATTCCCATCTTTTCCCGTCCGCCGATGTGCTATGAGGGCGGCCCCGCGGGACCCTCCCGGCCGGGGATGAAAGGCTCCTTAAAGAGGCGACATGATTTCGGCAAATTCCATCGACGTGCGCTTTGGAAAGCGCGTCCTCTTCGAGGGGGTCTCGATCGAGTTCAAGCCCGGCAACTGCTACGGCATCATCGGGGCCAACGGATCGGGCAAATCGACC
Source organism: Bdellovibrionota bacterium (assembly GCA_040758475.1). Classification (GTDB taxonomy): domain Bacteria; phylum JAGRBM01; class JAGRBM01; order JAGRBM01; family JAGRBM01; genus JBFLVN01. The sequence goes on along the minus strand of JBFLVN010000056.1, from coordinate 6,964 downwards.
TTCCTCAAGGTCCTCGCCGGGGAGCACGAGCCCGACGGCGGGAGCGTCTCCTACTCCCAGAAACTCCGGCTCTCGGTCCTCAAGCAGGACCAGTTCGAGTTCGACGAGTTCAGCGTCCTCGACACGGTCGTGATGGGTAATAAACCCCTCTACGACATCAAACGCGAGCGCGAACTCCTCTACGAAAAGACGGACATGAGCGACCAGGACGGCATCCGCCTTGGGAAGCTCGAAAGCGATTTCGCCGAAATGAACGGCTGGAACATGGAATCGGACGCGGCCCTCCTCCTCCAGGGCCTTGGCGTCCCAGATGAACTCCACGCCCAGCCCATGAAGAACCTGGAGGCGGGCCTCAAGGTCCGGGTACTTCTCGCCCAGGCGCTCTTCGGAAACCCGGACATCCTCATCCTCGACGAACCCACGAACCACCTGGACCATGCGTCGATCGCGTGGCTCGAGGATTTCCTGGACGCTTTCGAGAACACCGTGATCCTCGTCTCCCACGACCGGCACTTCCTGGATGCCGTGTGCACCCATACTTGCGACATCGACTACGGAAAGATTCAGCTTTATTCGGGCAACTACAGCTTCTGGTATGGCGCCAGCAATCTGATGCTCCAGCAGCGCCAGGCCCTCAAAGAAAAGAACGACGCCAAGATCAAGGAACTCCAGGACTTCATCGCGCGCTTTAGCGCGAATGCCGCCCGCTCGCGGCAAGCGACTTCCCGAAGGAAACAGATCGAGAATTTACGGGTTGAGGATATCAAGCCCTCTTCCCGCCGCTCCCCAAGCATTCTGTTCAAGAGCCAGCGGCAGGCGGGGAAAGACATCCTCAAGATGGAAAACCTCTCCAAGAGCCTGGATGGACGGCCTCTCTTCCGGGATCTCTCGGCCGTCATCAACCGGGGCGAGAAAGTCGCCATCGTGGGGCCCAACGGCCTTGCCGCCACGGCCCTCTTCGACATCCTGATGGGAGACGCGAAGGCCGATTCGGGGACTTTCCTCTGGGGTACGACGACATCTCAGAGCTACTTTCCCAAGGAAAACGGAAAATATTTCGAGTCCGACAAGAACCTGATCGAGTGGCTCATCAATTACGTAAAAGGCCAGGAGGACCAAGCCACGCGGAGCCTCCTGGGGCGCATGCTCTTCTCGGGCGAGGAGACCCTAAAGCCCCTCAAGGTGCTCTCCGGGGGCGAGCGCGTAAGATGCATGCTGGCCCGCCTGATGGCGGCGGAGGCGAACGTCCTCCTGTTCGACGAGCCTACGAATCACTTGGACCTGGAAGCCATCGAGGCTTTGAACGAAGCAGTCACCCGGTTTGACGGCACGGTGCTCCTTTCCTCCCGCGACCGGCGATTCTTGGAAGCCAGCGCCACCCGGGTGATCGAACTCCTTCCCAACGGCATCATCGACGAGACGATGGGGTACGAGGAATATCTTAAAAGCCCCCGCGTGGCCGAGCAGCGGGAAATCCTGCGCAAGGGCCCAAGGCCCATGGGCTGGGCGCCTTCCAAGTCGAACGGCACTCCCGCCGCCACCAAGGCCGAAGAAGTTGGCGAAGAGCCCAAACGCGGCAAAAAGGAAAAAGGCCCGCCTTCCAAGCGGCAGAACCGAAGTCCGTTCTAGAGATTCTTTTCACAGCCGCACGAATACTCATCCCGTTCATCCGGTCTCCTGCATGCGGGCGTCGAAAGCTGGGCAAGGCTGCCTCTTGTCTCACCTCCCAAAACCGCGTTTCCAACTTCTTCCAACCCCGCGTTTTCTCTATTAAATTTGAAATTTCAAAAATACTTGAAATAAATGAAATAGCAGGCCAGGATGAGTTCTGGAGGCGTTTTCCCATGTCCCACACCGTCCGGGCCATGTTCGCTTCCATTGCTCCCCGCTACGACCTGGCCAATTCGGTCCTCTCCCTGGGCATCCATCACCTCTGGCGGCGGCGGCTCGTAAAGCTCAGCGGCGTCCAGGCCGGTTCGAGCGTCCTCGACTGCGCCACCGGTACCGGGGACCTCGCTATCGCCTTCCGCAAAAAGGCCGGCCCCGGCGGCCGGGTCGTAGGGACGGACTTCTGTGAGGAGATGCTGGAGAGGGCCCCCGCCAAGGCGAAGGGGCTTTCGATCGAATTCCTCCGGGCCGACGTCCACCAGCTTCCTTTCGAGACGGCTTCTTTCGATGCCGCCTCCATCGCCTTCGGCATCCGGAACGTCTCCCGCCCGGTGGACGCCCTCCGGGAAATGGCCCGCGCCGTCCGGCCCGGCGGGAAGGTGATGGTCCTCGAATTCGGCCAGCCCACGGGCCTCTGGGGCACCTTCTACCGTTTCTACAGCAACCGGGTCCTTCCCTTCGTGGGCGGGCTGCTCACGGGGAACTTCCAGGCCTACCAGTACCTGAACCGTACTTCTTCCGAATTCCCCTGCGGGGAGAAGTTCCTGGCTCTCCTCCGGGAAACAAAGGCGTTCCGCTCCGTCGAGGCCTTTCCGATGACGGGCGGCGTCGCGTGGGTGTACCGCGGTGTGGTCGCCTGAACGAGAAACCGCCCCCCTCCGGGCGCCCGGCCGGGCGTCCCGGTTTACCGTTGCCTTCCGCGCCATTCCCCAAACTCCCCCCGATCTTCTCGAATGGGCCGCCCGCGAGGCGCGCGCGGGCAAGCCCGTTTTCTATTGGCAATCCCCCGGCGGCGAGAGGGCCGCAGGTTCCGGGCAGGCCCTTCTCTTGCAAGCCTTCGGCCGCGGACGCTTTGGAGAGACCCGCGCCGCCCTGGAACGATTCTGGAAGTCCGCCGAATTCGAGGACGAAGAAAGCAGAAAGAACGCCCGGGCCTTTTCGGCTTTTTCGTTCTGGCCCGAGCCCCGGCGGGGAAGTCCCTGGAAGGGGGCCCCCCCTGCCCTTGCCTGGGTTCCCCACCGGCTTTTCCGCGAAAACCCGGAGGGCTGCTTCGGCACCGAAGCACTCTTTCCCGAATTGTTTCCCGAAAAGCCCCTAAGCCCGGTTCAATTCGCCACGCCCTCCATCCTCCCCCAGGGGTGGGACAAGGCGGGGTGGAACCGGGATGCCGCCGCCACCATCGAGCGGATCGTCCGGGGGGATTTCTCCAAAGCGGTTCTCATCCGCCACGAGGCCTTTCCCCTGGGCCACGAGCCTCAAATCCCGCGCCTCGTGGAAACCCTCCGCTCGCGCTACCCCCAGTGCTTTATCTACTGGGTCCACCTCCCCCACGGGGATTTCGTGGGTGCTTCGCCCGAACTCCTGGTTTCCTCCCACGGGAAGTTCATCAAGACCATCGCCCTCGCCGGAAGCGCTCCGCGGGGCAAAACGCCTGAAGAAGACGAGCGTCTGGGGAGAGAACTCCTCTCGAGCCAAAAGAACGCCGAAGAACACGCCCTCGTCGTCTCCCATCTCCGGCGGACCCTTGAGCCTCTTTGCAGCCAGTTCGAATCCGATCCCTCGCCCCGTCTCCTCAAGCTTCAGACCGTCCAGCACCTGCGGACGGCGATTTCCGGAATACTCCGGCGCCCCCTCCACGTCCTGGACGCGGCCGCCGCCCTTCACCCATCCCCTGCCGTAGGAGGCACGCCTACGGGCCCGGCCCTCGAATGGATTCGCTCCGTCGAGCCCGTGGAACGCGGGTGGTACGCCGGGCCCATCGGAATGAGCTCTCCGGATGGGTCCGGGGAATTCGCCGTCGCCCTCCGGAGCGCCTGGATCACGGGGAAAGTGGCTCATCTCTTTGCGGGCTGCGGCCTCGTGGCCGGTTCCGACCCGCAGGCCGAATGGGACGAGACGGTCTGGAAGCTCTCGGCCCTCAAATCGATTCTCGAAAAGGAAAGCGCCTCGTGACGGGAGAAAAGAATCTCCGTTTCGCGGGCGCCCTGATCGATACGCTCGCCGCCGGAGGGGCGCGGGGGTTCGTCCTCTCGCCGGGCTCCCGCTGCACGCCGCTCACGGTGGCGGCGGCCTCGCATCCGGATATCAAAATCTGGCGCTCGATCGACGAACGTGGGGCCGCCTTCTTCGCCCAAGGCCACGCCAAGGCCGCGGGGAAACCGACCGTGCTCGTCTGCACTTCCGGAACGGCCGCCGCCAACTACCTGCCGGGGATCGTTGAAGCGAGCGAGTCGGGCGTGCCGCTCGTCGTCCTCACGGCCGACCGGCCGCCCGAACTGCGCGGTTGCGGCGCCCCCCAGACGACGGACCAGGTAAAGCTCTACGGCGATCACGTCCGTTTCTTCCAGGAAGCCCCGGTTCCCGATTCCCTCTCCGATCCGGAAGCCGCCGCCTCGGCGCTCGCTCTTCGGGCCCTCGCCAGCGCCCACTCCCTTCGGGGGCCCGTGCATTTAAACCTCCCGTTTCGCGAGCCTTTCCTTCCGGCAAGCTCCAAATTCGCGATGGCTTCAACTGCTTCGCGCCTTTGGGAGAATGCGCCCTCTTCCGTGAACGCGGCTCAAGCCGAAGTCCTGGCCGATGCCATCCGGAAGGAAGAACGGGGCTGGATCGTCGTGGGGCCGCTCTTGCGGGGCGAAGAACTCGCTCCCGCTATCGCGGCCCTCGCGGAAGCTTCGGGCTATCCCATCCTGGCGGACGCGGCCTCGGGCCTTCGCTTCGGGGCTTTTCCAAACGTCCTTTCCTTCGCCGACGCCTGGGCCCGGAGCGAGGCCGCCGCGAGCGAACTCTCTCCCAAGCTCGTCCTTCGTTTCGGCGCCGCGCCATCAAGCAAGCAACTGGGGCGGATGATCACCAATTCCGGCGCCCGTCAGATCGTCTTCGCGCCGGATGCCCGATGGGTGGACCCAGACGCCAAAGCCTCGGACGTTTTCCTTGGCGATCCGGCGGGAATCTGCCTGGGTACCGAACGGCTCCTCCGCAAGAAACCCCTTCGCCGTTCCTACTGGATGGAACGGCACCGGGAAATCGACGCGGCCGCCCTCGAAGAAATCGAAACGGTGCTGGGCGGCCAGTCCGTCCTTGGCGAAATCGCGGCGGCCCGGACCCTCATCCAATCCCTTCCCTCCGGGAGCAATTTGTTTCTCTCCAACAGCATGCCCATCCGGGACGTGGATTGGTTTTCGGGAATGCGGGAAGAGCCCCTGCACGTGTTCGTAAATCGCGGAGCCAACGGGATCGACGGGATTCTCTCTTCGGCCCTCGGCGTGGCGGCGGCGACAGGGCGCCCCACGTGCTTGCTCACGGGCGACCTGGCCCTGATCCACGATGCGAATGCCCTGGCCCTGGCGGCGTCGAATGCTCTCTCCCTCACCGTTGTTCTTGTGAACAATTCGGGCGGAGGCATCTTCCACCACCTGCCGATCCGCAAACAGGCCGCGCTTTTCGAAACCTACTTCCAGACGCCCCAGAACGTGGACTTTCAAAAACTCGCGGCCGCCTTCGGGGCGAAATCGCAGCCAGTGGAAAGCGCCGAAGCCTTGGCCCGACTACTCCAAGAACCCGCCCACGGAGTGCGTCTTCTCGAAATCCCCGTGGACCCGGACCTAAGCGCAGCCCAACACCGGGAAACCTGGAACCGCGTCCAAGCCCGTTTGGAAAATCCCAAACCTCTCTCCAAGGCGGTGGCCCGGTGAACGCGATCGCCTTTCAGGAATGGGGATCGGGGAAACCCCTCGTCCTGTTGCACGGCTTCACGGGGAGTTCGCGGAACTGGTCGGAGCTGGCGGAGCGTCTCGACAAGAAATACCGGGTTATCGCCCCCGACCTTCCCGGCCATGGGCGGACGGAACTTTTTCCCGAATCCTTCGAAGCTACGGTGGACGCCCTGGAAGAATGGGCCGGCGCACAGGGAATCGAAGGCGCCCATCTGGCCGGATATTCGATGGGGGGGCGGCTCGCCCTCGGGTGGGCGGCAAAGCACCCCGCCCGCTGGCGCTCGCTTACCTTGGAAGGGGCTTCACCCGGCCTGCGCGACCCCCGGGAGCAGCACGAGCGGGCCCGCGCCGACGACAAACTGGCCGAGGAAATCCTCCAAGACGGCGTAGAAACCTTCGTAAACCGCTGGGAGAAAAATCCCCTCTTCGCAAGCCAGGCATCCCTTCCCGCTTCACGAAGAGAAACGCTCCGGCATCTGCGCCTCGAAAACACCGCCGAGGGGCTTGCCTGGGCGGCGCGCACGTTAAGCCCCGGCCGGCAGCCCAATTACTGGAACGCCCTCAAATCCCTCCCCATGCCCGTTCACTTCTTGGCCGGGGAACTCGACGAAAAATACGCGCGCATCGCCCGGCTCATGTCCTTCGAAGCCCTCCGCGCCCGCGTAACCCTCGTGCAGAAGGCGGGACACGCCGTTCACTTCGAGCAGCCTGGGGCCTACCGGGCCGCTCTCGAATCGTTCCTTGAAAACGCAACCAAAAGGAGACTCTCCAATGCCAGCAGCCGTACGGAAATCCAAGCCTAACGGGAAGCCCGCCGCCATCGAGTGGCGGGAAGCCCGGAAGTTCGAGGACATCCTCTACCACAAGTCCTCCGAGGGGATCGCCCGCCTTTCCTTCAACCGCCCGGAAGTCCACAACGCCTTCCGCCCCAAGACGATCCAGGAGATGGTCGAAGCCTTCCAGGACGCCTGGGAGGATACGAAAGTGGGCGTCATCATTCTCACGGGCGAAGGCGGCAAGGCCTTCTGCAGTGGCGGGGACCAGCGCGTGCGCGGCGAGGCCGGATACGTGGGGGACGACGGCGTTCCCCGCCTCAACGTGCTCACGCTCCAGCGTCTCATCCGCAGCTGCCCCAAGCCCGTGATCGCCTCCGTGGCGGGCTATGCCATCGGCGGCGGCCACGTGCTGCACGTAATCTGCGATTTAACCATCGCGGCCGAAAACGCCCGGTTTGGGCAGACCGGTCCCAAGGTAGGAAGCTTCGACGGGGGTTTTGGTTCAAGCTACCTCGCCCGGCTCGTGGGTCAAAAGAAGGCTCGCGAAATCTGGTACCTCTGCCGCCAGTACGACGCCCGTGAGGCGGA
>JBFLVN010000055.1:0-15841 GCA_040758475.1 Bdellovibrionota bacterium | reverse complement strand
ACGCCGGGAATTCCCGGCCGGAGCATGCAGATCCCCCGGACAATCAAGTCGATTTCCACCCCCGCCTGACTAGCCGCATAGAGCGCCCGGATCACCCGGGTGCGGGCCAGGGCGTTCATCTGGGCGATGATCCGGGCGGGCTTGCCCGCCCGAGCATTTTCCGTCTCCGCTTCGATCAAGCGGATGAGATTGTCTTCCAAACCCATGGGAGCGCACATGAAACGCTGCCAGGCCGGCTCCGTCGAATAACCCGTGAGGAAATTAAAAAGGTCGGAAGCATCATCGGTGATCGCCGGATTGGCCGTCAAAAGCCCCAAATCCGTATAGCCCCGGGCGGTACCAGGGTTGTAGTTGCCAGTGGCGAGATGGACGTACCGGCGCAAAACCCCTTCCTCGCGGCGAACCACCAAAGTGATCTTGCCGTGGGTCTTAAGGCCAATGAGGCCGTAGACGACGTGGACGCCGGCTTCTTCCAAGGCCCTCGCCCAAATGATGTTGTTCGCTTCGTCAAAACGGGCTTTAAGTTCTACAAGGGCGGTCACCTGCTTCTTGTTGAGGGCCGCCCGTTCGAGGGCATGGACGATGGGCGAATCACCTCCACCCGTGCGATAGAGGGTCTGCTTGATGGCTAGCACCTGTGGATCGTCGGCCGCCCGGTTGATGAAATCGATGACCGGGGAAAACGACTCGTAGGGATGATGGAGAAGGATGTCTCCCCGGCGGATCTCATCGAAAAGGGCGGCTGGCCGGGCGAAACGCGGCGGGACGACGGGTACGTGGGGCGGGTCTTTGAGGTGTTCGGTCCCCGGGAGATTCGCGATTTCCCGCAGAAACGTGAAGTCGATGGGCCCATCGACGCGATAGACGTCCTCTTCGGAAAGCCCCATGGCAGAAATCAAGAATTCGACGAGTTCGGTCGGTGCCCCCTGGGGGACTTCAAGGCGCACGGCCCTGCCCCACTCCCGTTCCCGAAGTTCTTTCTCGATGGTTTCGAGGAGGTCTTCGGCTTCCGCTTCAGCAATGTCGATATCCGAATCGCGCGTCACGCGAAACGGAGCGACGGCTCGGACCTTAACACCCGGGAAAAGCTCGTTCACATGAACGGCGATCAAGTCTTCCAGCAAAAAAAAGCGGCGGCCGGATTTCCCGCTGGGAACGGGAACGAGCCGCGAGAGGACGTTCGGCACTTGAACCACGGCCAACAGGGGCTTCCCCGCCCGCTCCAAGGAAACCGCCAGATTGAGCGAGAGATTGAGAAGGTGTGGAAAGGGGTGGCCGGGGTCGATCGCCAGGGGCGTCAGGATCGGAAATACCTGATCCGAGAATGCTTTGCGAAGCGCCTGACGTTCCTCCCGCTCGAGACCCTCGCGCGAGACGATTTCGATCCCTTCGGCCGACAATCCCGGGACCAGTTCCCGTTCCCAAAGCTTATAGCCCCGGCCGACAAGGCCATGGGCTTTCGCTGAAATCCGGGCGAATTGTTCGGTCGGGGTAAGGCCATCGGGCCCTCGTTCTTCTACGCCGGCCGCGACCTGGCGTTTTACGCCGGCCACGCGGATCATGAAAAATTCATCGAAGTTCGAGCTTGTAATGGAAAGGAACTTCACCTTCTCCAGGAGCCGGTTGGAGGGATCCTCCGCTTCCTCCATCACTTTCGCGTTGAACTCGATCCACGAAAGTTCACGGTTGATGTAGAGATCGGGCGAAGAAAATTCCGCCGCGGCCTTTGGAGCTTCTAGGGGAACCGAAGCAGGCTCCTGCTTGAATGCTGGTTGCATGGTGCGACTTGGCTGACGGGCCACTTTTGGGGAACGGGCCACGGCTTTCGGCGCTCCATCCTAGCCAGCTCCAAACGAGGGAGGCCGTTACAAATCGGTGACAATCTCCCTCAGATGGGCTAAGCTTTCAAAATTATAGGCTATTCTTGGCTCCCCCTGGAAGGAGCATTGGCCCTTGCAGGCCCTTTGGCAGGGGGGTTTCAGGTGAGGGCAAGCGAATTTTGAAGGCTTTTTCTTGGCCAGCACAATCCGTTCGCTTCGCAAAACCCTGGCCCTAAGTGCCGCCGTGTCCAAGATCGCGGATCTGCCGTCCTTCGCCAAGAGCACCACTTCGGGCATCGCCCCCGTTACGTCCAAGGGCCCCGCGACCTACGCCGTCATTGACCTGGGCACCAATTCCTTCCGCATGCTCGTGGGTCGGGAGGAGAAAGACGGCGGCTTCCGCATTCTCGATTCCCACAAAGTGACCGTCCGCCTGGGGCAAGGGGTCTTCAGTACGGGACTTCTCTCGGATGGGGCGATGGAGCGCTCGCTAGCTTGTTTGCGGGATTTCAAGAGCCGCATCGACCCCTTCGCCCCCCATGCCGTCCGCCTCGTCGCCACGAGCGCTCTGCGCGAAGCCCCCAACCGGAAGGATTTCCTGCGGCGAGTGGAACGGGAACTCGACTGGAAAGCCGAAATCGTGAGCGGCATCGAGGAAGCCCGCCTCATCGCAACCGCCATCGCCCCCTTGGTACCGCAGGGCAAGAAAGCATTTCTCATCGACATCGGCGGCGGCTCCACCGAACTCACTTATGTGTGGAACGGGACGATCCGCCCTCTCAAGAGCTTCGGCCTGGGGGCCGTGCGCCTTGCCGACCTCTTCCTTCACCGCGATCCGGCAAGCGACCGGGCCATCCGGCTGATGCGTGAATTCATCGGCGATACTCTCGGCTTATTGGAAGAGAAAGCCAAAAAATTCTCCCCCGATCTAGTCATTGGTTCGGCCGGCACGATCAAAAGCATCTTGAAGCTCGCCGGCGGTGCCGAACCGGACACGGAGAAACTCGTCCCCCTGGAAACAAAGGCGGTCGAAAAAGTTTTTGAAAAACTAAAGCCCCTCCCCTTGCCTGAACGGATCGCCTTCGGAGGAATGTCCGAGCGCCGGGCCGAGGTGATCGTGCCGGGGGCCCTTCTCCTCCTTGAAATGATGCGGCGGCTCGGGGCGGAGAAAATCCACGTGACTGGACGCGGGCTCGTAGATGGCGTGCTGGTCGATTTGATCGAAAACCGGGAACACCACACCTCTTACGTTGAACACCTGGCGGCCCAGAACCTGGCGGAATTCGGGTGGCTCGCTTCCCGCTTCCAGATCGACGAGCGCCACGTCCGGCGGGTCCACGACCTGGCGCTCAATCTCTTCGACGGTCTCCAGGAGCTTCACGGCTACGGGGAAGAGGAAAAACGACTCCTCGGTTGCGCCGCCCTCTTCCACGACGTCGGCCGAATCGTAGAACCCGGCCGCCATCACAAACACTCCTATTACATCCTCAAGAATCTCCCCCTCTCAGGTTTCACTCAGCGGGAAATCGAGATCATTGCGCTTGTCGCCCGTTACCACCGGGGCAATCCTCCGGAAGCCGATCACGAAGGTTATTCGGAACTCGACAAGGAAGACCGCCGCCTCGTCGACCGCCTGGGAGGAATACTCCGGCTCGCCGAGGGACTCGATCACAGCCGGGACGGCCGTATCGAGTCACTCCGCGTTGAAGCAACTGCCAAGGAAATCATCCTCAAACCCCGCTCCAGCGGGGACGCCGATATGGATCTGTGGGCCGCCGCGCGGAAAGTGGATTTGCTGGAAAAAGCTTTCGGGCGGAAAGTCAGCGGCCTCGAGTAAGAAGCCCTAGTATTCGATGACTTTCCATTTTCGAGACACCTCGGATTTAACGCGAACCCTCAAAGGCAAAACGCCCAATTCGTCGCCGTCTCCCGTCACGACCCGGACCCGATAACGGCCAGGGCGGAGTTTCCGCTTGGTCGTAAAGCCTCGGTATCCTCCCTCACGCCCTCCCGAAACCCGGAATGGAAGACGGTCGCTCTCTTCCCATTTTCCCTGCTTCTCATTCCACCACTCCCACCGGTGCCAAATCGACAGTTCAAAGCCCTTCGGCGCGAAAATCGCCGTAAAGCAATAGGCTTCATCCCCCGGTTGGTATTCGAAATCCCGGTCATCATGGCTCCAGAGGTTCCAGAAGGGCGGCGCTTCCTGGGTAAGCCGATAATGGGGATTCCCCGGAACAACGGCGTGATAGATGCCCGCATGCACGAGCGATAGGGGTACGGGCGGGATCACGCCCATCCAGTAAAGGATGCCGAGAACGGCGAAAAGCGCCCCGCAATCGGCGAAACGAATGCCGATGACCGTCCGGGCTTCTGAAAAGCGAAAACTTGCCACCTCTCCGGCGAGGCGGAAAACGAGCCACACCCCCAGGCCCCCAAGCACGCCCGCAGTGATGAAAACACCCCGCCCCATCCAACCGGTTACGACCGGAATGAAATAGAGAAAAAACGAAAAAAGACAGAAATAATAGAGAAGAAGTTGGACGCGCCCTTCCGCCAAGTGCTTGCGGCCGTATTCGTTCGCGAGCAGGAGACCCGCCAAAACGAGGACGAACAAGAATGATTTCGAAAGCGAAGCGCTCTTGAAATAGAAAATCAAGTACGCACTGAAAAGCCCACCAAAAAAGAAATGAACGAGGGTCTGGAGGGCCTCCCGGCGCTTCGTCGCCCAGGCAGGGACGCCGCGGCCCCGGTCGAGCCGGATGCTCAATACAAGGCAAAACCCGAGAAACGCGAGATAAACGAAAAGGAGGAAATTATCGAAGAGCTGGTCGATCCGGCGAAGCGTGGCCGCATCCCAGAAAAAGCCGCCCAGGAAGGCCGCCGTCCCGTGGAAGGCCTGGGTTTTCTCGAAAAACGCCCGAAGGCCAGGGGCCGGCTTAATCTCGGAAGCCAGTACTCCGTCCACGCTCCCTCCCCGCCTGAAGAAAGAACCGGTTTATACATATCGCCGCGGCGCCCCGCGACGCCGGCTGCCGAAGGCCGAGGCTTGGGGCCGGAGCATCGGTGCAAGAGCCGTATGGGTCAAAATGCCCGAGGGGATTTCCCCTTCTTCGATCTGGTGGCCGATCATCCGCTCAATGACTTTGAGTTCGGTCGTCTCTCCGAAACTCACGAACAAACTCGCCCGCCCGACCGCGCCCGCCCGGGCCGTGCGGCCCGAACGATGAACGTAGCCCTCGGGATCGGTCGGCATGTCGTAGTTGATGACGTGGGCGATCCCCTCGATATCGAGGCCACGGGAAGCGACGTCGGTGGCGACGAGAACGCGGCACGCCCCTTCCTTGAAAAGCTCGAGGGCCCGGTTGCGTTCCGACTGGGAGCGGTCCCCGTGGAGGAGTTCCGCTTTTTCACCCATACCCTTAACCATCTGGAAGACCTGTTCCGCCCCGACTTTGGTTTTCACGAAAACAAGCGTCGGCCCCGGAACGGTCTTGAGCAAATGGGCGAGGAGTTCGGATTTGCTACGCGGATCCACCGCGTAGACTTCGTGCTCGATCCCCTCTGCCGCCGTGCCGGACGGCGCAACGGAAACCTTGACCGGATCGCGAAGCGTCCGGTGCTCAATCATGCCCAGCGAGGGGGGCATCGTCGCCGAAAAAAGAAGACTCTGCCGTTCCCGAGGAAGATAGCGGAGAATGCGCTCCACCTGGGGCATGAATCCCATGTCCAGCATGCGGTCGGCTTCGTCGAGAACGAACAGGCCGATCCGGTCGAGAACGAGGCCCGAGCGAAGGAGATGGTCCAGGAGCCGCCCAGGGGTGGCGACGATGATCTGGGCACCGCGCTTTAGGGCTTTGAGCTGCGGCTGCATGGCCGCGCCGCCCACGAGGAGAGCGACCTCCGCCTTTCCAGGAGGAAGGAGGTTCGAAAACGTTTCCCGAATCTGGTCGGCCAGTTCCCTGGTCGGAGCCAGGACGAGGGCGTAAGGATGCGCGTTCCGGGCTTTCCCCGCGAGAATCTGTTCGATAATTGGGATGGCGAAGGCCGCGGTCTTCCCTGTACCTGTCTGGGCGCACCCGAGAATATCCCGGCCTTGGAGGGCCGGCGGAATCGACTGTTGCTGGATGGGCGTGGGCTCGGAATAGCCCATCTTTTCAATTTGCGAGAGGAGCTCGGAAGAGAGCCCCAAGTCCGAAAACTTCATGGTGTTTCCAAATCACCGGGCCGGGGTCCGCCACCCTGGCGAACCCTTCGAACCACGAATCAGGATCGATAGCCCGTTCCCAGCAAGCCGGGGACATTGCCCAAAACTTGCCGCCCCAAGCATACACCACGCCCCCCTCCGTTAGCCAGGGAAGCCGCCTGGAAGGGTTCCTAAGGCCTTCTTGCCATCCCCCTGATGGCGGGAACGCCCAGATCCTACAAGCCATGCCACGCAACCCGAAAGGAATCCCAGGTAAAGGACGGGAAGCCCCATGGCGGCCCCGATTCCCACCCTGTCCGCCAGATAGCCTACGGCCGGCGCCAGCAGGAGGATCGCCAGCCCCGCCGCCGCCATGACAGCGCTCGAAAGGGCGGCGCTCTGCCGGGGAAAGGCGGAAACCCCGGTGGAAAGAAGAGTCGCGAAAATCCCTGAAAAGAAGAAACCGCAGCCAAGCAAAAGCAAATTGGCGAACACCTTCCCATCCGGCCAGTAGACAAAAGTAACCGTGCAGAGAAGTCCGCCGAGACACAAGCCAATCAGTAGTTTTTCCGGCTGGACCCGGTGGACAAGGAAACTCGTCAGAATGCGTCCCACCGTCATGGCGAGCCAGAAATTTGAAACGGCCACCGAGGCGGGCATCGTCTCCCATCCTCTTTCCCGTTCGAGGAAGAGAACGCTCCAATTGTTGAGAGACAACTCGGCCCCCACATAGAAGAAGATGGCTAGCACCACGGTCCAAAACAAAGACTCGCGCCACAAAGGCCGTGGAGCACTTTTTTGCCCTACGGAAGATGAATCATGTGCGGGGAAAGGAAAGCGCAGGTAAAAAGGAAGCGGCAGGAGAGCGAGTCCGGCCGCGAGTAAATAGATCGTTCTCCACCCACTGCCGGAAACGACGAAATAGCCCGCGAGACGTGGCCCCAAAAGAGCGGCAGCACCGAAAGAGACGTGGAGCAGATTCAAGGCCGTGGCGTGTTTTTCAGGATAAAGATCGGCAGTGGCCGCATTCGTCGTGATTTCGCAAAGGGCTCCTCCTAATCCGAAGAGCGCCATGCCCGCTGCCGCCCACGAATAAGAGGGAGACCAGCCGACCAGGGCAAATCCACCGGCGAGGAGAAAAACGCCGAGGATCGCCGGCCTTTTAAGCCCGGATTTTCCCGCCAAGGGGCCGCACAGGAACGTTCCCAAAAGAAAACCCGATGACATCCACGCAGCAAGCGCCCCGGCGGCCCCCTCACTCACACCCAAGTCCTCGGCCAAGGGCCCAACCACTGGCCCGAAGGCCGTGAGCCCGACGGCATAGGTCATGAGGGCGAGGAAAAGCCCCGCTGTTAGCCATGGGCGCTGGTGCTTGGAAAGGGATTCGCTCATTCAAGTTCGCCGGATTGTTGTATAGTGCCGCCGGAGGGATAGCGCATGGGCTCCTCCCGAAATGTTTCGATTCTTCTCTTCGACGACGTGGAAGTGCTCGATTTCGCGGGACCGTTCGAGGTTTTCGCCGTCACGGCGGGCGATCCCAAGCCCTTCCAGGTTTCCACGGTTTCCGAGCGGAGCGGCAAGATTGCCGCACGCAACGGCCTACTCGTCGAACCCCACTTTACGCTTGAAAATGCGCCCAAGGCGAACGTTCTCGTGATTCCCGGTGGCCAGGGGACGCGCAAGGAGATGCGCAACGAAGCGCTCCTCCGGTGGATCGGCACGGCCGCGGCCGGTGCCGAACTCATCCTGTCGGTTTGCACGGGGGCCCTGCTCCTCGCGAAAGCCGGGCTACTGGATGGCCTTTCAGCCACGACTCACCACGGCGCCATGGAACTTCTCAAAAAAACGGCACCGAAAACGACCGTCCTTCCGGGAAAGAAATTCGTCGATAACGGGAAAATCGTCACGAGCGCCGGGATTTCGGCGGGAATCGACGCTTCCCTCTATGCGGTATCAAAGCTCTTGGGCTCGGAAATAGCCCTGCAAACGGCCCGGCACATGGAGTATGACTGGTCCCCGGAAGGAGCACGGCCATGAGCGATACCAGCGATCTTCTTCTTTCGAGCCTTGCCAGCGCGGCGAGACTGGGAATGGGCGTCTTCTCGAATCACCGGAGCACAAAGCCGGAAAAACCCTTGGAACTCTACGAGTTCGAAGCGTGCCCCTTCTGCCGGAAGGCACGAGAAGCTTTTACCACCGTCGATCTGGACGTGATGGTCTACCCCTGTCCCAAAGGGGGAACGGTCTACCGGCCGCGGGTGAAAGAGATGGGCGGCAAAGAACAATTCCCCTATCTCGTCGATCCGAATACCGGAGACCGGATGTACGAATCGGACGACATCATTGCCTATCTTTTTGAGAACTACGGGAAGGGAAACCCCGGACTTTTCCTAAAAGGCCCGCTCGCCAACGCCTCTTCTTTCCTCGCCTCGGCGGCACGGCCTTCGGCCGGCGTCCGAGTACGTCCCTCCAAACGTCCGGCGAAGCCGCTTGAACTCTACAGTTTCGATGCGAGCCCCTTTTCCCGAATCGTGAGGGAAACGCTCTGCGAACTCGAAATTCCCTATCTTCTCCACAACGTGGGTAAAGCTTCCGTCCACGACTGGCTCCCGCCAGCCCTGCGGTCCCGTTTCACGCCAAATACGCCCTTCAAGAGCGAGAATCGGAGAAATTTCGTCGCCCGTTCGGGCAAAATGCAAGTCCCCTACCTGATCGATCCGAACACAGGCGCTGAAATGTTCGAGTCAGTAAAAATCCGGAAGTATTTGCTGGATACTTATGCGGCGTAGAATTCAGGGCTAGGAACGTTCCATGGCCTTCTCGACCTCGTCTCGTTTGGCTTTGCCTTCGAGGGTCTCGATAATCGTAAGAGCAAAATCCATGGCGGTACCGACGCTGCGGGAAGTAATGACTGTTCCGTCTTTCACGACCGCTTCCGTCGTCACTTTCACCTTGGGCGGATTGATCTTGTGGAGCACGCCCGGATAGCTGGTCGCCTTTTTCCCTTCGAGGATACCCACGTCCGCAAGCACCTTGGGGGCGGCGCAGATGGCTCCCGTGTATTTCCCTTTGGAATGCATTTCTTTGAGTAGCTTCCGGAGGCGTTCGTCTTTCTGCAGATTGTCCGACCCCGGAAGACCGCCCGGAAGAACGACCATGTCAAAACCGCCGGAACCGATGGCCTCGTCGAGCGTCGTATCCGGAACGAGCACCGTCTTGCGGCTCCCCCGTACGGGCCCCGCCTCCAGGCCGGCCGTCACCACGTCCACCCCGCCCCGGCGAAGGACGTCGATGATCGTCACGGCTTCGAGTTCTTCGCAACCTTGAGCGAGGGGGACGAGTACTTTGGACATGCTTTCTTCTCCAAGCCCTGGAGAAGCCTAGCCGCCGATCTCCGCCATGGCGAAGAGTTTTTCGCCCGTCCTGCCAAACGTGGGATGCCAGGAGCGCTTTCCGGCGATGCCGGTGGCGAAGACCTCTCGAAGCTGATCGTCGCTTGCCGCCGGGTCTCGGAGGAGAGCGCGGATTGAAACCCCTCCCGGTTCGTACAAGCACCTCGCAAAACGGCCGTCGGCCGTAAGGCGAAGGCGGTCGCAAGCGGCGCAAAAGGGCTCGCTCTCGGAGGCGATGCTCCCCACAGCGGCTTTTCCACCGGAAATGGGGAATTCCTCCGCCGGGCGGGAACCCCGGGGGCTATCCGGTTCCTCCAGGACATAGCGGCCCGAAACCCGCTCGCGAATCTCCGCCGCTGGCATGAAATGACGCTTGAAAAAGTCCTGGGCCGAGCCTGTGTTCATGAGCTCAATGAAACGGACTGTCACGCCCCACCGGAGGGCAAATTCGCAAAAATCGAGAATTTCGTCGTCGTTCACACCGCGCATGATGACGGTGTTGATCTTGATCGGCCCAAGCTCCGCCTCCCGGGCAGCGGCGATCCCTTCGAGAACTTCTTCCAGGCTCGCGTTGCGCGCAAGGGCCAGGAAGCGCTCGGGCTTGAGGCTATCCAGGTGGACATTAACCCGTTTGAGACCCGCCTTCTTTAGCTTTCCCGCAAGGCGGGCAAGATGTTCACCGTTCGTCGTCAGGGCGATATCCCGGAGCTCTTTTACCTGGGAAAGCTGTTCCACAACTTCCACGCATTCCCGCCGTTGGAGCGGCTCGCCGCCCGTAAGGCGCACGCGGTCCACCCCAAGAGAAGAAAGAACTCGCACCGCCCGGCCGATCTCTGCGGGCGTGAGGAGTTCAGGGCGGGGCGTGATTCTGGAAGGACCATCGGGCAAGCAATACGGGCAGCGAAAGGCGCACGCTTCCGTCAGGGAGACTCGCAGATAGTATTTTTTGGAAGCTGCCGGGTTCATTTGTTTAGCGGAATAATAATAACCCGGCGAACGGGGGCTCTCCCGCAAGGGCTGCCCTCAAATCCGGATAGGACGGGCGGCGGCCAGAACGAGAAAGGCTAGTCCCGCTACAATGATGGTGAGATTCACCAGCATGGAAATGCCGTGGAGCGCCCCGAACTTCTTTTGAAGGGGCGCTATGGCTTCCTGGGTAGTAGCGGCGCGAATCTGTTGCTTCAGGGCGCGCGTTTGGGGACCGATCCCCAGGCCGTTTATACCGACACCCACTAAGGCAAGGATCAATAAAGCAAGCCGGGCCTTGTCCGCAACGACGGCCTCGGTCGAGAAATGCCGAAGGCCCAGGTAGCTCACGAAGGCCAGCCCCGTCGCCACATAACCTACTACCCAGTAACCCGGGAAAAGTATTCCCACAACCTTGCCCGCTTCCTCGCGGGGGAGGTTTTTGAAGATCGCGGGCGTCATCACGAAGCTGAAAACGCCCATCCCCCCGACCCAAAAGGCCAGGGAAAACCAATGGAGGACTTGGAGCATAGTGGGCATGGTTACGAACCGGTAAAAAACGGCCCTCTTCTCTCCGGGAGAGAAGATATTCGGTCAATCAAAACGGAAAATTACTTGCGGCCGGACGCGATGGACTGAACGCGGCTCTGAAGTCCCTTCAGCTGGTTCCGCACGCGCGCCTGGAAAGTGTCGGCCTGCTGGCGGACCTGGCTCACGGTCTTCTCGATCTCGCGCTCGACTTCCCGCACCCGCATCTCGACGCGCTTGCGCTCGCTCTGGTAGCGGTCGATCCAGTTCTGAATGGCCGAAGAGAGTTGGAAACCCGGAGCGGCCACCTTCTTGGCCGCGGCTTTGCGCTTGGCCGGGCGTTTGGCCGCTTTCTTCTTGCGTGCTGCCATGGGTGTGGTTCCTCCTCAACCCGTCGAGAAAGGCGTACCACCCCCAATGCGGGGTGTCAACGCAGAGGCCTACGAATGGCCGTTTAAATGAGTTTTATGCCGTTACCCGGTCCAAAATCCGGCCCACCCGGGAGGTCATCCGGGCAAGACCCGTATTGAACCACCGGACGAAGGGGTTGGCCCCCTCCAGGTTCTCAGGAACGAAGAAATCAATCATCAGCCGGTCGATCTTGTGAACCCACTTGGGCATCACAAGGACGCCTTTGCGGTTCTTGTAGCGGCCCATCTTGAAGGTGAGGTCCGCTTGATCGTGCCCCATCCGCCGGAGCCATTGATTCACGTTAATGCCGAGGGTCTGGAACTCGGGGAGAAGGGACCAGCCGCCCAGGACGACCAGGGCGTAGATGTAGCCCTGCACCGCCGCGAGTTTCACCTGATCCCAAGCGGATAAACCCTTGAGGAGTTCGGGAAGGTACATCACCCCCAAGCCCACGTGCCGGGCTTCGTCCCGTTCAAAATAGGGCATGAGTTCGGAAAGGACGGGCTCTACATCGGTCCCCGCCACGTTCTTGAAGAGGTGGACGGCGATGTTCTCGACGAGGAGCTGCATCCCGACGAGCTTGTAGACCAAGTTGTCCGTGTTGATGAGATAATCCAAGGCGAGCTTCGAGTACCAATTAATCCGGGGCGTTGGTACCCCCAGAGTGATGAGGTAGTCCCGCATGGTGTAGAAATGCCGTGCTTCGTCGAACGTCTGCCCCGTCGCCGCCATGCGGGCTTCGACGTCCGGAATCTTCTCAGCGAGTGCGGCCGATACCTGCCACGCAGCGAGTTCGCCCCACAAGATGATGGAAAAAATCTCCGCGATGGCTTTTTTCTTTTCCTCGGGAAGCTTGATTCCGCCGTGCTTTTCGACGAGTTGGGCCAGGAGTTCCTTTCCGTCCCAGGCCTGGGATTGGGTCTTGTGGTAGAGGTTTTCGAGGCGGCGGTATTCGTTCTGGGCTTTTTCCAGATGGGCCGGATTCATGAGGTGATAAGGCGGAAATTCCGGGTGCTTCCAGCTCTGTTCCTGGGCCATTCGCGCTAATCCTCCATCCCCGGGCCGATCTTCAAACTACCAGCCCCGACGTCAAAAAATGACTGATCTCTCAGTCATTTGGCATTTTGATAAAACAAACGCCGTTTGTCTAGTTTTTTATTTTTAAAAACTTTCAAAATAAAATGAAATATCAATGATTTCAGCAATTTAAGGATCACCCTTTGGTGACGCACCGCAGCTAGAGCCAAAAATTCAAACCGCCCTGCCGATAAACTTCTTGACCATCCCATGCCCCAGAAGTACCCCGGCTACATGAAACGCCCCCACACCATCGCCATCGCCGCTATCTCCCTGGACGGCAGGCTGCGAACGCGGGAAAGCCCTACCCCCGTCTTCGCTTCCAAGGCCGATAAAAACCGGCTGACCCATGCCCGCGCGGCAGCGCAAGCCGTGATCGTCGGCGGGAATTCCGTCCGGAAAGAAAACATGCGCCTTACCGTTGGAGGAGCCCTGGCCCGGAGGCGCGTGAAGAACGGCCTCGAAAAGCAGCCCTGGACGTGCATCGTTACGCGCCGTTGCGGCCTATCTCCCAAGGCCAGATGCTTTGGTACGCCCGCCCGGAAGATCGTCTTTACAAGCCGGGCCGCCCCGCGGCGAAATCTATGCGCCTTGGAACGAATCGGAGTAGAAGTCGTTGTCCTTGGGCAAAAAGAAGTCGATCTGACCCGGGCCTTCGCCTGGCTCCACGCCCAAGGCATCCGGCGCCTCCAATGCGAAGGCGGAGGAGGGCTTCTCTATCCGCTTTTGGCAAAAGGGCTTGTAGATGAACTCTGGCTGACCCTCTGCCCGGCAATCGCAGGAGCGAAGGGTGTTAATTCGCTGGCCGATGGCACCGGTTTCCCGGACAACCATTTGCCCCGGTTTCGATTGAAAGAAATAAAGCGGAAAAAAGACGAGTTATTCCTTCGATACTTTAGGGCACGCTCTTAACGGCTTCCGCGTCGTAACGGTCGATAATGGCAGCCGTGATGTCCGCCTTGGGGTCCGCATAAGCCGCCGGGAAAGCATTTAATTCAAAAACAGCGCTGTAGCCCTTTTCCTCGGCGTAACGGCCCGTGAGTTCCTTTAGCTCGTCCACCAACTGGGCGGTCAGTTCTCGCTCTCTCTTCGCCAGCAAGGCCTGGACGTCTTCCCCCCGGCGCCGAAGTTCCTTCACTCGAGCACGGAAACGGGCCTCGTAATCGTCCCAATCACTTCCCGAAAGGGAAAGGTGCTTTTCTTCATAGTCATTTTCCAGGCGCTCGAGTTCCTGCTGGTATCCTTCGATTTCCCGCTGCCGTTTGAAAACTTCGGATTTTAGCTTTTCCCGGGCCTGCTGGCCACGCCGGGAAACGGCGATGACTTTCTGGAAATCGACGACCGCAACCCCTCCCTTTGTGGAAGGGCCTTTTCCCTTCTCGGCTGCGAAAACTGGCGGAAAGATCGAGCCCAACAAAATAACTGACGCCAAAGCGCCGGTGAATAACTTTTTGTTAGAAAATCCGTCTGGGAACATCGGAGAAAAGACCTGAAATCACCGGGGAGGAGGAGAAGCAGGCTTCCCGATCATCCGTTCGATGACTTCCTGGATTTTGGCGATAGTCGCGGGCTTGCCCAGGTAGTAATCGGCCCCAAAGCGCCGGGCGATCTCCACGAGTTCTCGGTCCGATTTGGCGGAAAATACGACCACCCTGGCGTTCTTGTTTTTCTCACCCATGCGGATGCGGCGGCAGAGTTCCAAGCCGTCGATCTTGGGCATCATGATGTCGAGGAAAATGAGGTCGAAAGGCTGCTGCTCGATCAATTCGAGGGCCTTGTGGGCATCCGAGACGGTTTGGACTTCGTGGCCCAGGATTCCGATTGTTTTGCGGAGAATGACAAGCGTTTCAGCCACGTCATCGACCGCGAGGATTTTCCCCATGATGCAGCCCGGCCTGATTGTGCGTCCCGTCAACCCGTCGCCATTGTGGACGCAAAGCCCCCCCTGGCACAAGCCAGGAGACCCGCAAAGCGGCTTGACAGGGGCCCACCCGTGCGGTTGACTGGCGCCTCTTGGGCCCGGCCTTTGAGGCCGTTTTTCCCATCCCAACATGCCGTCCCGCACCAAAAGAAAAGCTCCGAAGCGCCCCGCCAAACTCTGGGGCGGCCGCTTTTCCGCGCCCACGGACCCGGCGGTCGAGGCGTTTACGGAGTCGGTTTCGTTCGACCGGCGCCTGGCCCCCTTCGACCTGCGGGGCTCCATCGCCCACGCCCGGATGCTCGGGAAAATTGGCCTCCTCCCCAAAGGAGACGCCAAGAAGATCGTCTCGGGGCTTGAAGCCATTTTGCGGGAAGTGGAAGCGGGCAAGTTCCAGTTCGACCCGGCCCTGGAAGACGTCCACACAAACATCGAAGCCGCCCTCACGCGCCGGATCGGCCCGGCCGGTGGGCGCCTGCATACGGCCCGGTCCCGGAACGATCAGGTATCGACGGCCGTACGGCTTTACCTAAGAGACCGGGTGGATGCCCTTTCGGAGGCCCTTGCCCGGCTCGTGCGAACCTTGGCAGCGGTCGCGGCCAAGGAAACCGAAACGATCCTTCCCGGTTACACCCACCTTCAGCGGGCGCAACCGGTGAGCCTCGCCCATCACCTCCTGGCCTGGGCCCAGATGTTCCTTCGGGACTTGGACCGCCTCCTCGATGCCCGGCGCCGTCTCAACGTCCTGCCCTTGGGATCGGGCGCGCTGGCGGGTTCCTCCTTCAAGTTGGACCGGGCTTTCGTGGCCCGGCAATTGGGGTTCGACAGCGTCACTGAGAATTCCCTGGACGCCGTGAGCGACCGCGACTTCATCGCCGAGTTTCTCTCCATCGCGGCCCTCTCGGGCATCCATCTCTCGCGGGTCTGCGAAGATTTGGTTCTTTGGTCCACGGCGGAATTTGGATTCATAAAAATGAGCGATGCCTTCACGACCGGCAGCTCCCTCATGCCGCAAAAACGCAACCCCGACGTGGCCGAACTCATCCGGGGGAAGAGCGGGCGGCTCGTGGGGGCGCTCGTGAGCCTCCTCACGCTGCTCAAGGGACTTCCCCTTTCCTACAACCGCGACCTTCAGGAAGACAAAGAACCGCTCTTCGACGCAGTGGACACATGGCTCGCATCGGTCGAACTCCTCGAAAAAATGGTCCGCGCTTGCTCTTTCGACCGCAAAAAAATGGCGAAGGCCGCTTCCGACGGAGGACTCCTGGCCACCGAGCTTGCCGACTACCTCGTCCGCAAGGGCCTGCCCTTCCGGCAAGCGCACGAAGTCGTCGGCCACGTGGTCTCCGCAAGCGAACGGAAGGGGCGTAGCCTCGTTGACTTCACTGCCTCCGAGCTTCAGGCTTTCTCGCCGCTCCTGGATGCGGGTGCCCGCCAGGTACTCGACGCCCGGCGGGCCGTTTTATCGCGCACGTTGGCCGGCGGCCCCGCTCCCGAAGCGGTCCGGCGGCAAATCAAGAATCTCGAGCGTGCCCTCGCGGCG
>JBFLVN010000054.1:0-15841 GCA_040758475.1 Bdellovibrionota bacterium | reverse complement strand
AAGAAGAACTGTCGCCACGGCGTGAAGGAGATCGCCTGCGATGTGGAAAAAGACCGGGCTTCCGTTCCCCAGGAACCATTCCCAGGCGAAAAGGAGAAGGGGGAGGGGGCGGTAATGGGTTGGGGGTTCGGTGACAACATGCCGCCAGGAACCCGGCGAAAGTGGATGAAAAGAACGGATGGCCGGATTGCCCGTGAGATAGCGGGTGTCGTCCAGGACGAAAGCGGCGTCGTAATTCGTAAGGATATAGAGGAAGGAAACGCTCGCCCCCAGGAACAGGCAGTACTGCCAGAGGGGAATTTCTTCCCGGGGCGTTTTCGCGTCAGACATGCCCGTCATCCATTCCCCTCTCCCTTTGGGAGAGGGTGCCCCGAAGGGGCAGGAGAGGGCTGGCACGGCGGCCGCCGTTTCGCCCCTCTTCCGGCGCTTCGCGCCACCTTCTCCCGAGGGGAGAAGGCAACGAGGAGCGTAGCCTTTAAATAGAACGGGCGCCCCCTTGGGAGAGGGCGCCCGGTAGGAAGGGAAAAGGGGGAGCGGAATTACTTCCGCTTGAAGGTGATGCGAGCGACGGGAACGGGCTTCCCGTTCGCCACGAAGTGCTGGCTCATCGCCATGGCGGTGGGCTTTTTCGGGGAATTGTCCTTGTCGTCGGCCGTGTAGGTCATTCCGTCGTCGCCGCCCGAATCGAAGGCGTAGACGTCGAGGGTCTTTTCGACGACCCACTGGCCGTTTTCCATGAGGTTCACGCCCATCACGCCCGCAAACCAGTCGGGGCTAGGGGCGATCATGGCGACGGCGGAGGCCTGCGGATGGGCCTTGCTCACGCGCACGCTCGCAGTGGCGGACTTGGAGAGGTCCTTGATGCCGTCCGTCTCGAAGAGGGCGCCCGCGCTACCGGCGGTGATGGCAGCCTTGATCTCCTTGTCGAGGGGGCTGTGCTTGCCCGTCTCGGAGAGGGCTTCGAGGCCCGCCGTGGGCATCATGCCTTCTTTGAAGATTTCGAACTTGCCGTTGTGGCTGGCGCCGATCACGCCCGAGAAGTGGGGGACCGAGATGAGCCCGGCCTTCGGGTATTCGAAGGGGTGGCTCTGGGCCGTCCACATGGGGGTGAACGTCACTTCGTACATCGCCTCGTCGCTTCCCGCCATCGCGCCGGTCGAGAGCGCGAGAGCGGCGGCGAGGCCCGCCGTGAAGAGGGAAATCCTGGAAAACGCTTTCATGTTATTTCTCCTTTGCTTCAAGAGAGCTGAAGCCCTCCCATGAGCCGGTGTTGGAATTAAGAGCGAGCACGCCGCGCGAGTGAGCGGCGATGAGGACGCGGGGCGGCGCCAGGGCCACGCCCGTCGCGAGGCTCCCCTCGGGGAGCGGGATCGCGCGGATTTCCTGGGGCCGGGCCGGGTCGGAGACGTCCACAAGGACGAGGAGCGGCTTTGGAAAAGAGCCCACGACCGCCGCCACGTTCTCGCGCACGTCCACGCTTACGCCCTTGACGGGTGTTTCGAGGACCGAGAGGAGCCTTGACGCCTTGGGATCGGAGACGTCCACGGCGGCAAGGCCGCCCGCGAAGGCGGCGAAGAAAACGTTCTTCTCCAAGGCGCCTTCGAGGGGGAAATTCGCTGGCTTGGCGCCGCCGGCGGTAAAGCCATAGGTGTCGACCGGAACCTGGCCGAGCGTTTCGATCTGGAGCGGCGAGGAAGAGAGCCCCAAGATGGTGAGGGCGAAGTGGGGCCCGTAGGTGTGGGTGGAGACGAAGGCGAGCGCGCCGTCCGGCGAGAGAAAAACGTCGGGCTGGCCGCGGCCCGCGTCGGCATAGACGGTTTCGTTTCCGATGCGGCCGTCCGGGCCGTACGCCCGGAGCTGGAGCCGGGAAGTGCCGCCCGAAACGACGACCCGTCCCCCCGCGGCCGAGACGCCCGAAAACGGCCCCGTTTCGACGGTCATGGGGGGACTTCGCAGCACGGGGGACGAAGGGTCTTCGAGCGAATACGCAAAGAGGTGCCCGGGGGGACGGGCGTCTAAAACGAAGAGGAGTCCATCAGCAATAGCCAGATCGTCGGCGCTTTCGCCGCCCTCGGGAGGCGAAACGGTGCCAAGGCTTTGTCCGGTGGCAAGGCCAAGGATTTCGAATCCTTGCTCGCCCCGGGTGACGTACGCGAAATCGTTCCAGGCCACGACGTTGGCGGCTTCGCCCGCGGCCGTCGTGGGATAGGTAAGCGCGCCCCAGGCGATCTGGAGCCAGGAACATCCGCTCCAGGATGCGAGGACGGCGGCCACGAAGGACGCGCCCAGGATATTTCTGACAAGCCTTGTCGAGGGTTTCACGAACCAGCCTCCCCGCGCTTTCGCGAGAGTGGGAACGCGGTTCGGTCCCCCTACCGGGGAGTCCGTTACGAAAGGGAAAGGAAAAAAATTCCCGTAACGCCTTCATCGGCGGCGAGACGAAAAGCTTTGGGGGGCCGTAGGTGCCCGCATGAATCTTCCCCTATCCCTTCCTCCCCCCGGCCTCGCCCGCTTTGCGTGGGCCGTATTGACAACAGGGCCTCTTCCCCTTTACCTGGATGGCAAGCCGCGGCAGGGAAACGAAAGCGGAAGGATTTCTCCTTCTGCTTCCTGGCTTGAGGGGGAGAGAAAAAGCGTGGGGGAGGGACGGGACCGGGCGCTCGTTGAAAAACTCCTCGCGGGAGACGAGGGCGCTTTTTCGTCCCTCGTCAGTTCCCACAACGGCGCCTTGCTCCGCCTTGCCCGTTCCTTCGTCCCCTCGCAGGCCGTCGCCGAGGAAGTCGTCCAGGAAACCTGGCTCGAAGTCTTGAAGGGCCTTTCCCGTTTCGAAGGGCGCTCTTCGCTCAAGACGTGGATTTTCAAGATTCTCGCCAACCGCGCCCGCACGCGCGGTGTCCGTGAAAAACGGAGCCTCCCCTTTTCGGCCTTGGCGGGGGACGATCCCGAGGGGTCCGATGACGGGTCTTTCGACCCCACGGAGTTCATCTCCGACGGGCATTGGGCGCCGGGACACCGGTACTGGACGGGGGAGAATCCGGAGATTGCGCTGGATCAAAAACGGCTCGCCGCGGCGATCCGGCAGGCCATCGACGAACTTCCCCCCAATCTTCGGAGCGTCATTCTCCTTCGCGATGTGGAAGGATGGTCCTCGGAAGAAGCCTGCGAGGCTTTGGAGCTAAGCGAGGCGAATCAGCGGGTCCTTCTCCACCGCGCCCGGGCGCGGGTGCGAAAATCCCTCTGGCGGCTCTTCCCAACGAAAGGCGCGGCCCATGGTTGAAGTTCAGAAACCGGTGAGCTGCCGCAGGGTGACCGAATTGGTCACGGATTACCTCGAGCGGCGGCTTCCCTTCTGGGAGCGGCTTCGCTTCCAGTACCATCTCTTCCGGTGCGTCGCCTGCCGCCGGTACATCCGGGAAGTCCGGCAGATCGTGAAAACCACGGGCGAGCTTCCCGCCGAGCCCCCGCCGCCGGAAATCGAAAAAGAACTCCTCGAGCGTTTCCGCAACTGGAAGCGGACGGGGGGGTAGCCTCCCGGTCGAATTTTTCACAGACGTGGAAATCCCTGTGTCCTGACCACCCGCACGTGGGAAAAACTTCGCCCGGCAAAGGGGAAAATTTCCCGCCAAGGATGGGAAATCCTTCCCCCACGGGGCTTGTCCGCCCATTCGCCGCGGTTTATCAGAAATAACGAGCCTTTTACGTAGAAACCGGGAGGCCGCCGCCCTGGAAATTCTGCTTTTTTCTGGAATCCGAGCGATTCGTGGCACGCCCTTTGTAGAAGAATCCCGTGTCGCGTTCGTGTGAAGGATTTTCCGAAAAGCACGGATGGCGGTATTCCCCGGGAGGGGGGATCGAAGAAAGTTAAGGAGAAGAATTTTATGCGTTGCAGTGAAGTGATGACGAGGGATGTTTACACCTGCAAGACGACGGATACGGCGGCTTTTTGCGCCCAGCTCATGCGCAACCACAACGTGGGCATCGTTCCGGTGGTCGACGAAAAAAAACACCTCGTGGGCGTCGTTACGGACCGCGATCTTGCGGTCCGGGTCCTGGCGCAAGGCAAGCCCGGCAGCGTGGAGGTGGGAAACATCATGACGCCCGACGTGGTCACGTGCCGGGGGGATGAAGATCTCCACGTGGCAGAGAAGCGGATGGAAGAAGCCCAGCGCTCCCGGGTCGTCGTGACGACGGATGGTGAAATCTGCGCCGGCATCATTAGCCTCTCGGACGTGGCGCGGGTCGAGGGCCGGCGCCGGACGGGCAAGGTTCTCGGAGCCGTGACGGAGCGTGAACGCAGGGGCCTCTGGTGAGTGGGCCGGCGGGCGGGCGGTGCCCGGAAAGGCGGGGTAGGGACATGAACTGGTTCCATCGAGCGAGTGTTTTTCATCCGACGGGCAAAGCCGGGACGGGTTCCGTCGCCGGCTGGACCGAGAACGAAGAGCTTCGCGGCCGCGTACACGTTTTTCGGGACCGGGCGGAGGCGGGCAAATCGCTCGCGCGCTTGCTTCGGGATTTCCACGATTCCGGCGCCCTGGTGCTCGCCATCCCGTCGGGGGGCGTCCCGGTGGCGGCGGCGATCGCCGAGGAACTCGATCTACCCCTGGACGTGGCCATCGTAAGCAAGGTGACCCCTTCCTGGAACACGGAAGTGGGGTACGGCGCCGTGGCTTTCGACGGGACGGTGCGGATCGACGAAGGGCGCTCCAGGAGCCTGGAGATCACGGGCGCCGAGCGGCAAGAAGATGTGGCGCGGGCCGTCCACAAGGTCGGGCGCCGCGCCATGCTCTTCCGCCACGGGCGGCCCTTCCCCGACCTCTCCAAGCACACCGTCATCCTGGTCGACGACGGCCTGGCCTCGGGCCTCACGATGGAGGTGGCCGTGGAGGTGCTCCGGAAACGGGGGGCCAAGACGATCCTCGTCGCCGTCCCCACGGGGCACCTCCATGCCGTCGAAAAACTGGCCGGGATCGCCGAAGGCGTCTACTGCGCCAACGTTCGCGGCGGCCCGCAATTCGCGGTGGCCGAAGCCTATGAACACTGGTCGGACGTGGCGGAGGTCGAGGCCGCCGAGATTCTCTCGAAAACCCAGGCCCTCGTGCCTGCCAAACAGCGGAGGAAAATCGCATGACGGCGACGTTTCAACTCACGATGCACGGTATCGAACCTTCGGAGGCGATCGAGGGCCGGATTCGGGACAAGGTGGCGGACCTCGAACGGTTCTACGACCGGATCACGAGCTGCCGCGTGACGGTCGAATTGCAGCAGAAGCACAAGCACCAGGGGAAACTCTACAACGTCCGGATCGACCTGCGGGTCCCGGGCAAGGAGATCGCCGTCAACCGGGAATCCAACGAGGACCTCTATGTTTCCCTCCGGGACGCCTTTCACGCGGCACGGCGCCAGCTGGAGGACCACGTCCGCCGGTTCCGCGGGGACGTCAAGCACCACGAGGAACGCGGGTTCGTGCAGGGGCGTGTGATCGAACTCGTCGTGGAGAAGGATTTCGGCCGGATCGAATCCGAGGACGGCCGGGAGATCTACTTCCACCGCCACAGCGTTCCGGAAGACGGGTTCGAGAAGCTCGAAGTGGGTTCTCCGGTTTTCTTCGTGGAGGAGCAGGGAAAGCGCGGGCCTCAGGCCAGCGCCGTGCGGGTCGCGGCGAAGCTGCCTACTCCCAAAGCCGCCGAGGCGCGGGGCATTTAAGTTCTAAAAATCTAAAAGTTGCCAGCGCACGACATGGAGAGCGAAGACGGAATAATCCCGCGATTCATGTGAATCTGTTTTAACTATTTCACCATTGTTTGTGCACGGCCCATATTCAAGGAGCTTCTAGTTTTTCGGCCATCCTGAAATAGGCGTTGGCCAATGTTTCGTCTTTTGGAATTCCCGACCCGTCCCTGTACATCAAAGCGAGATTCCGGCAGCCGGGAGCATGTCCTCCATCGCAACCCTTGCGGTAATACGCCATCCCTTGAGCATCGTCTTTGGGAACCCCATTTCCTTGCCTGTACATCCAGCCCAAGTTGGTGCAGCCGGTAGGATCGCCACCCTCGCAGCCTTTCCGATAGTAAGCGACTGCCGCCAGAGCGTTGCCGTATTGTTCGTCACCACCTTTTTCGTACAGAACACCCATGACAGTGCATCCAGGCGCGTGACCGCCGTCGCAGGCTTTTTTAAAAAGAGTGATCGCTTTCTTGCGATCCCGAAGAACTCCTTGGCCGTCTATATAATGGTAAGCCAGTAATCCGCATCCTTGGCCGTCCCCCTTGTCACAGGATTTCTGGTAATAAGTGACTGCCCGGAACTGATCCTTTCCTACTCCTCTGCCGTTTTCATACATATCGCCCAGGGCGCTGCAAGCTAGCGAAAAACCCAACTCGCAGCTCTTTCGGAAGTAGTCTGCTGCTCTCGCCTCGTCTTTGGGAACTGCTCGCCCATCCCGGTACGCGAACCCAAGGCCTCCACAGCCAAGCTCATCCCCGCCGTCACAGCCGGTTCTTAGAAAACCAACTGCTTCTGAGTCGTTTTTTAGACCAGAATGTCCAAGATACATATACCCGAGGCCGCCACAGCCATGGGCGTCCCCTCCCGTACAGCCTTTGCGGTAATAATCGGCCGCCAAGGTGCTGTCCTGCGAGACTCCCATGCCATTGAGGTAAGAGGCCCCAAGGTTACTGCATCCCAATGCGTCCCCAGCTTTGCAGCTTCGGTCGAACAAGGCGGCTGCTTTCTTGTGATCTTGGGGTACGCCTTGGCCGTGTACGTAGGCCGCACCGAGATTGTTGCAAGCGTATGGATTCCCTTCGTCGCAAGCCCTTTTGAGTGTGGCGGTGGCCTGTTCGCGAGAAAAAGGGCCACATCCGTCAAGAGCCATCCCGAGGGCAATCACCACAAGCCCGCGAATCGCGCGGGCCAGAGGCCGCTTCAATTTTGCATGCACTTTTAAAGTGTACAAGCAATTTTGGACCCTCGTAAAGCTCTCCTTCCCCACACCCCAAGCAGAATTCTTGTGTTTATACTCTCTTCATGCCTTCTTCCGCTCCCACGCCCGAATCCCCGTCCCCTTCCCCCCAGGAAGAGCGTCTTGCTGCCCTGGGGAAGCAGGCG
This sequence comes from Bdellovibrionota bacterium, assembly GCA_040758475.1. Classification (GTDB taxonomy): domain Bacteria; phylum JAGRBM01; class JAGRBM01; order JAGRBM01; family JAGRBM01; genus JBFLVN01. Next base: position 8,734 of record JBFLVN010000054.1, on the reverse strand, counting down.
GGGGAGTTTCCCACGGACCCCGGTGTCTATTTGATGCGGGGAAGCCGGGGGGAAGTCCTGTATGTAGGAAAAGCCAAGAGCCTGCGGAGCCGTGTCCGGTCCTACTTTCAGCGGGGTGGGGACGGCCGGTTCCAGATCGCCTACCTCCTCCGGCGCGTCCGTTCCCTCGAATTCGTCGTCACGCGGACGGAAAAAGAAGCGATCATCCTTGAAAACACGCTCATCAAGAAGCACAAGCCGCCCTACAACATCGTCTTTCGCGACGACAAGACGTACCTGCACGTAAAGCTCTCGACCAAGGACGACTGGCCCCGGGTCTATTTGGTCCGCCGCCCCCGCAAGGACGGCTCCAAGCACTACGGTCCCTATGCTTCCGCCATGTCGCTCCGGGAAACGCTCGAAGTCCTTCAGGGGGCGTTTCCCCTGAGAACTTGCACGGATACGGAGTTCCGCAACCGCACGCGCCCGTGCCTCGAGTACGAAATCGGAAGGTGCCTTGGGCCCTGCGTGGGGCTCGTGGACAAAGAGAAATACGGCCAGATGGTCCGGCAGGTGGACCTCTATCTTTCGGGAAAGCGGGAAGAAGTCGTCCGCGAGATCGAACGGGAGATGAAAAAAGCTTCCGACACCCAGGAATACGAAAAGGCGGCGCGCCTCCGGGACCGGGCGGCAGCCATGCGGCGGACGTTCGAAAAGCAGCAGGTCGCCAACGCCGACGGCGGCGAGCGGGACGTCTTCGCCCTCGCGGACGCCGGGGAAGAACTCTGGATTCACGGCCTCTTCGTGCGCGGCGGGAGCGTGGTCGAATCCCGGGGGTTTCCCGTAAAGAGGCTCGGTTTCGAGCCGCCGGAGGTTCTTTCCCAATTCCTGGGGCGCTTTTACTCGGATGAAAACCACTCGGTGCCGGAGGAAATCCTCCTCCCCGTTCCCATCGAGGACAAGGGCGCCCTCTCCGAATGGCTCAGCGAGCGGCGGGAGGGGAAGGTCCTGATCCAGGTTCCAAGCCGCGGGTCCAAGAAGGGCCTTCTGCATTTGGCCGAAATGAACGCGAAGGAGGGGGCCCAGCAGCGCACCGAATCGGCCCGGCGGCAGGAGGCCGTGCTCGAAAACCTCCAGAAGGAGCTATCCCTCCCGCGCCTTCCCCGGCGGATCGAGTGCTTCGATATTTCCCATCTTCAGGGTGGCGCGTGCGTGGCTTCGCAGGTGGCTTTCGTAAACGGTGTTCCCGACAAGAACCTTTACCGGAAATACGAATTAAAGGACGTGCCGCCGGGGGACGATTACCGGGCCATGAGCCAGGTCCTCTCGCGGCGTTACAAGAAAGTCATTGGCGGGGAGGAAACCCCCGCCGAGGACGCCCTGCCCGACCTCATCATGGTAGACGGCGGCAAAGGACAGCTGGGTGTTTTGGAAGATGTGCTGGCGGCTCTGGGAATTTCCAAGCGCGAGGACGCGCCAGGGAGAATATCGCTCGCCAAGTCCCGCGTCTTGGAATCCAAAGGCGCTTCCGACTTCGGCCGTTCTGACGAACGGGTCTTCGTCCCGGGGAACCCCGAGCCCTTCGTACTTAAGCAGAATTCGGCGCCGCTCCTCCTGCTCGCGCGCCTTAGGGACGAATCCCACCGTTTCGCCATCACCTACCACCGAAAGCTCCGGGGCATGGCGAAATTCAAGAGCGTGCTCGACGACGTGCGGGGCGTGGGGCCCAAACGGCGCATCGCGCTCCTTAAACATTTCGAGAGCATCGACGCCATCCGCAAGGCGAGCGAAGAGGAACTCTCGAAGGCTCCCGGCATGAACGCCGCCGCCGCCAAAGCGGTCTGGAAGCATTTTCACGGGGGGGTTTCTTGAAAACGGCGAGTTACTGATTGCCGCTGGACTCCACCCCTTTCCTCTAAGCACACTGGCCGGGCATGCCCGAATCCGATTCGCCGTTTCTCTCCCGCCTCCCGGCGCCGCTTCGCCGCGCTTGGGACTGGCTCCTCTTCGTCCCGGAAGGGGCGCCCTCCGACTGGCGGGCCTATTTCGCCGCGGCCCGTGTGCGGATGGGCTTCGCCGCCGGGTTCGGGGTCGTCTATTACCTCTTCTATTTCCGGGAACGGGACAACCCGTTCTACAGCCACGAGCACATCACGCTTTCCATGTCGCTGGATGTGCCGTTGCGGCTGGCGTGGTTTTTCCTGAGCGCCGCCGTTTTGCTCCGGCCGTGCTCCAAAAAAATCCCGGCCCTCAATACGGCCACCATCGTTGTGGAATGCTTCATGGCCTTCAACCTCGTCCTGCACACGGGGGCCATGACGAGTTATTTTTTGTGGATTTATCCCGTCTATCCCGTGGTTCAGCGCATTGCCTTCGGGAAGAAAGAAGCCCTCCTCGGCGCGGCGCTCTGTACCGTCGCCGCCGTGGGCGGAGCGCTCCTCACGTTCCTGGGCCTCTACCCCGAAGCGGCCTGGTACGCGGACCTCTCGCGGGAGACGTACCGGGAACCAAGCCTCGCCGTCCTCACGATCATCATTCTCCTCGACGCCATGATCGTGGGCCCGGTGCTGGGCGAGATCGCCATGCACAACGTCGATCTGCGGGAGAAGGCTCTTCGCGAATCGAACGCGGCCCTCGAAAAGGCGCTGGACGACGTCGCCGCCAAGCAAAAAGCCCTGGTGGAAGCGGGCGCCCTCGCCGCCATCGGTGAATTCGTCCGTGGCGCCGCCCACGAGATCGGAAATCCCCTCTCTTCCGCCCGGAGCCTCGTCGAGGGATCGCTCCAAGACCTCGCCCGGGAGAAAGGGGATCTTCCCGCCGCCGATCGCGAGGAGATGGCGCAGGGGCTCCAGTTCGCCCTTCAGTCCCAGGACCGGGTGCGGCGGATCGTGCAAGTGCTTCACGATCTCTCGGTCCACACGGAAGTAAAAGCCTCGCGCTTTCCGCTGGCCGAAGCGCTTTCTTCCATCCGGAGGGATTTGGGGGAGGGGCCGCGAGTCGAAGTGGGGGATATCCCCCAGGTCTTTTTGAACGGAAATCCGGGGCAGCTTGGTGACGCCCTTCTCAGGATCGTCCGGAACGGAAGGGAGTTTGGAAAATCCCGGGTGCGGGTTTTTTTCCAGATTTCTTCACCCGAACGCCTCTCAATATCCGTAGAAGATGACGGGCCGGGGTTCTCCGAGGAGGCGCTCAAAAGTGCCCTGGACCCCTTCTACACGACCCGCAAGGCCGACAAGTCCCACCTGGGCTTGGGGCTTTTTATTGCCCGCGTTGTCGTGGGGCGTATGGGCGGGAGCGTCTCCCTCTCCAATACGGGCCAAGGTGCCCGGGTCGGAATCGAATTGCCTCTTTCATCCTGACAGTGACGTCATCCAAAGTTGCCTCCCGGTCCGTATAGGAAATAGGCTCATGGCCTCGGAACGGTACGGGTGGAAGAGAGTCAAAGCCAGAAAGAGCGCGACATGGAGTGCGTGCTGCGCGTTCAGGCGGGGGACGAAAGCGCCCTGGCCGAGGCGTACGACCGCTTTACGCCCCTCCTCTTTCCGGTCGCCCTCCGGATTCTCCGGCGCCCTTCCGACGCCGAGGACGTCCTCCAGGAAGTCTGGATGCAGGTCTGGAAGGGGGCGGCCCACTACGACCCCCGGCGCGGCACCGTGGCCGCGTGGCTCCTTACGATCGCGCGGAGCCGGGCTTTGGATAAATACCGGAGCCTCTCTTCCCGCCGCGCGGCCGAAGACGCGGCCGGGGACGAGCCTTCCTTCTCCCCGGGCGGCGATCCGCCCCCCGATCCCTCGGCCGGGGCAAGCCACAAACAGCTCTCCGAAAAAGTCCGCTCGGCCCTCGCGAGCCTCAAAGACGAACAACGCCGGGCCCTCGAAATCGCCTATTTCGAAGGGCTCTCCCAGTCGGAGGTGGCCGAGCGCATGAAGGCCCCCCTGGGAACGGTCAAGTCATGGATGCGGCAGGGGCTTCTAAAGCTCCGCGAGCTCGTGCCGCCAGAGGATTTCCTGTGAGCCACCGCGACGAACATCTCGACTTGTGCGCGGCCGAGGCCCTCGGGGTCCTGACGCCTTCCGAGCGCCGCGAGCTCGAACTCCACCTCGCGGAGGGGTGCCTCGAATGCGAGCGCGCCCGGCGGGAGTTCGCCGGTGGTACCACCGTGCTCGGAGCTTCCGCGCCCCAAGTCGCACCTCCGCCGATCCTCAAGAACCGCGTGCTCATGGCCGCCCGCGCCCACCGGAAAGAAGAAAAAGCCCAGGCCGACCGGGCCGAGTATGCGCGGCACAAGAAGAAGGACGAGGAACCCGCCCCGGCCTGGAAGCTTCCGGCCCGGGTGAGGGAACCCCGGAGCTTCGCCGGCACGTGGGGTCTCGCCGCGGCGGCGCTCATCCTCCTGGCCATCACCATGGCATTCCGGTTCAGCCGCGAGGCGGCGCTCCAGGTGAAGCTGCGCGAAGAACGGATTGCCGAACTCGAAGGGACGCTCAATGAAACCTTGGTGAAGTTGGGTGAAGAGCAGCGCTGGACGGCGGTTCTCGCGAGCGAAGGGGGCCGCTGCGGTTCCTTCGCCCCTACGCCCGACAACAAGCTCGGCGTCGCGGGCCGCTACGTCTACGACCCGGCTACGAAGCGGGCCGTCATCGTCCTCGAAAAGGCGGGCGTCCCGACGGACAAGGATTACGAACTCTGGGCCATCACGCCGCAGGGACCGGCGAGCCTCGGCATCGCCAAGGCCGGAGCGGACGGCGTAGCCGTGGCGCGGATCGAGAACGTCCCCGACGCGGCGAGTTTGAAAGCCTTCGCCGTCTCCCTGGAAGCCTCGGGCGGCTCCCCCTCCAAGACCGCGCCCGCCGGCCCCGTCGTCGCCGTGGCGGGGATGTGAGGGGGGGCTTGCAGCTCGTTCAAAAGCCTTCCGCTCATCCTCTTGCAAGCGGAAGATGAGCGGAGAAGGCCGCGAGCGGTTTTTAAATAGCTTTTAGTTAACCGGTACCGTGGCTGGCGGTGCCGGAGAAGCCTGTCCCTGTTCCGGCTCAAGCGTCACGTTGATCTGATTGGGCTCGAGCTTGAAACCACCCCCACTAACCATGTCGATGACTAATCCGATAATTCCGCCGAGGATAAAATTGCCCCAGACCCACGCGGACATGTCGTTTTCCACGCGAATCTTCTTGGCTTTGTAACCGGCTTTCTTGACGATGATCTCGTAGGTTTCTTCCTTGCGCTTGAGCTTGAGAGTGGCTGGTGTCGTGCCGTTATCGAGGCCGTCGATTTCAATGGTGGCGCCGTCGGGATTGGAACTGATTTTTACCTTTTGCTTGGTCCCATTGACGATCGTGGCGCAACCCGTAGCGGTGAAGAGGAAACAGAGAAGCAAAAGGTAAGTGACGGTGTTTCGAATTCGTATATGGCTATTCATCGTGGTTCTCCTAATCTACTTTTCGGATGCGAATACCCAGATAGACGGCCTGGCCCCGGTTCCAGCCCCAGTGGGCTGGAAGCAGGTCCGAATCGATCCCTCCGCCGCCATTTACCCAGACAACGGTTCCTTCCGCGAAAAGAGAGGCGTTCAGATCCGCGTCCCAGAGGTTGCGAAGGGCGATGAACTCGGCCCCGCCGCCCAGCTCCAAGGCGCCAAAAACGTCGGTGTGGTCGTTCGTGATGAGAACGTCTTCTTCTATCACGAATTCGACAGCCCCCGTGGCAGCCGCCGTCGCGTAGAAAGCCACGGGGAAATTCTTGGGATTGCTCGTGAGAGGATAAACCCGGGCCCGCAAGCCGAAGGGAAAATAAACGTCCGTCGGATCGGCGCCCAAGGTCTGGTCGAAATCCGCAGCACCTAAGACGAGGCCGGGAATATGCGCCTCCAGATCGAAATAATCGAAAGTAAAGCCGACTCCCAGCCCGCCGACGCCCCGAAGGATGGTCCCGTTTCCGACAACGTTCCCTCCGAAAGCCGAGAACACGCAGCAGACGACGGGGTCGTCATCTTCTTCTTGCTCTGGGACGGTTTCAGCCGCCTGAGCGGGTAACGCCACCGCGGCCGCCAAGACCAGCGTGATTAGGGAACGTCCCAAGCGGCGGGTAGCCGCAGACCAAGAAACGGTTATCCACGAAAGCAGATTCATTGGTTCCTCCACCCCGGGGCCACGAATCGTTCGGGAAAACCTTGGCGTGTCAATTTGCAACTGTCTCCTGCGATGCCGGGGCTTCAGCTGCCGGGGGCGGCTGTTCCGGTTCGAGAGCCGCGTCGATCTTCTTGGGTTCGAGTTTGTAGACGCCGCCGCTCGCCATGTCGACGACCAGTCCGATGATCCCGCCGATCACCACGTTCCCCAGCCACCACCAGGACATCTTGTTCTTGAGCTCGACTTCCTTGGGCTTGTAGCCGGGCTTCTTGATGACCACCTTGTGATCTTCTTTCCGCCGCATTTTGACGGTTGCGGGCGTCGTTCCACTGTCGACACCGTCCACGGAAACCGTGGCACCGTCGGGAGTGGAGTTGATTTTTACCTTTTGCTTGGTCCCATTGACGATCGTGGCGCAACCCGTAGCCATGAACAAAAAGCAAAAAAGCGTGAAATAAGCAAATGCATTGCGAAATTGGTAATTCATGTTGTCCCCCTCGTTTCAAGCACTTTCAGTTGCTTGAAGAACGAACTTGCTCTGATTAGCGGGAATATTTGACCTGGATCGTCTAATTGTCAATGCTTTGAAATCGGCTTGCGAAAAAACCGTATTCTTTAAGAAGGTTGAAAACCTCTCAAAAACCGTTTACCCACCGTTTCGTGCAGCCGGGCCTGGGTCTGGAGATACAGCCACGTCCGAAGGGATGCGGTGGGCGCCGTCCCCCGGATGGCGGAGCGGTAATCTTCCAGGGAGACAACCACGATCAGGTCTTTCCCGTCCGCGAAGGCCCTTGTTTCCAGAATCCCTTTTCCCCGGTCCTCGGGTGCTACGAGGAATCCGCCGAGCACCTTCCTTCTCGAAACCCCTTCGCCCGCCGCTTCGGGCGGGCCCATGCGGATGAGGGGGCGTCTCAGGAGATAGAAGGTGGAACCTTTTTCGCTCTCTTCGGGCCGCACGGGCAGGCCCGAAGTCCCCGCGATTTCTTTGACGTATTCGAACTGTAATTTTTTTGCCAAAGCCGAAAGGTCTTTTACTTTCGCAGCCATGCCCGGATAGCGCGCGGCCTGGATGCTGGTGACGAAACCCTCCGGCGAAATGGCTTCCCGGTGGAAAATCTCCGGGAGCGAAAGAATTTCGCTCACGGAGAAGGAGATGGGAGGGCTCAAGGAGGGCATGGTAGGGGAGCGTACTTTGTCACCCCGAGCGTAGCGAGGGGTCTCTGGCTCTGACGAAGAGATTCCTCGCTTCGCTCGGAATGACAGAAAATTTACTGCGAAAGAATCTCCCGCGAGATAATCACCCGCTGGATCTGGCTGGTGCCTTCGTAGATTTGGAGAATCTTGGCGTCCCGCATGATCTTCTCGACGGGATACTCCTTGTTGAAGCCGTAGCCCCCGTAGATCTGCACGGCGTCGGTGGCGACGCGCATGGCCGTGTCGGCGGCAAAACACTTGGCCATGCTGGCCTTCAAGGTATTGCGCTTCCCCTGGTCGTAGAGCCAGGCGGCCTGCCAAGTGAGGAGCCGGGCCGCTTCGATGTCCTTGGCCATGTCGGCGAGCATGAAGGAAATGGCCTGGTGTTCGGCGATGGGCTTTCCGAAGGCCGAGCGTTCGAGGGCGTAGCGGATGGCATGCTCCATGGCCGAGCGGGCGACGCCCACGCCCATGGCGGCCACCTCAGGCCGCGTGATGTCGAAGGCCTTCATGGCGATGAGGAACCCTTGCCCCTCGCTGCCGAGCAGGTTCTTGGCGGGGATTTTCACGTCCCGGAAGACGATGCCGCGCGTATCCGAGCAGCGCTGGCCCATGTTGTCTTCTTTCTTTCCGACTTCGATTCCGGGCGAATCGCGGGAGACGAGAAAGCCCGAAAGCCCTTTGTGGCCTTTCGTCGTATCCGTGTAGGCCAGGACGAAGTACCAGTTCGCGACGCCTGCCCCCGTGATCCACATTTTTTCGCCGTTCAGGATGTACTCGTCCCCCTTCTTTTCGGCCTTGCTTTTGAGGCCCGCCACGTCGCTTCCGGCGGCGGGCTCGGTCACGCAGTAGGCGCCGATGAGGGGTTCTTTGATGAGGGGCGCGAGGAAGCGCTTTTTCTGGTCGTCGCTTCCCGCCACGAGGACGGGGGCCGTGCAGAGGGAGTTCCCCTCCATCGCCGTCGCCACGCCCGAGCACCCGGCGGCCAGTTCCTCGACCATCAGGGCGGACTCGAAGAGCCCCAGGCCGGGCCCGCCGTATTCCGTGGGGACGTGCAGATTCATGATCCCGAGTTCATGGGCCTTCTTGATGATCTCCCAGGGGTACTCGGCCGTCTCGTCGTAGTGCCTGGCCCGGGGGATTATTTCGTCCTTGGCGAAGGCGCGGGCGAGGTCTTGCAAGGCTTTCTGGTCATCCGTCAGATCGAAGCCGACCATGGGGGTGTCCTCCCTTGGGTGAGGGAATAGTAAACACCGCTCACCAGGACGGGAGCAAAACCACAAACAAGGCCGGTGGTCAAGGGTTTAAGGGGGCAGGGGTAGAACTCCTGAGGGGTTGGGCTGAAAGAGGTGGTCCGTGCTAAGAGATGCTGGCTGTCACGAGAGTATCGAGAAACTGGGTTCATGAAGCGATTTGTCGCGAGCGTGTTCCTGCTA
>JBFLVN010000053.1:0-15896 GCA_040758475.1 Bdellovibrionota bacterium | reverse complement strand
AAACCGCACGCTTCCAGGCGGAGACGCCTTTTGACGCCCTCTGCATCGACTTCGTCCGCTCCCGGGTCTACCTGGCCCTTCCTGAACCGTTCGGGAAACCCGAGGAAGGGCGCAAGGGCCTGGAACGGATTCTCGACACCCTCCGGGGGCGCGGGCGCGCCAAGCTGGAACCGAGCTTCGAAGGTGAACTCGAAGTGCTCGAAGTGACCATTAATTATTTCCTGGCTGAAGCGGCCCGGATCGGCGGCGAAAAAGGGCGGGCCCGCGATCACTACCGCAGGGTCCTGGAACTCGATCCGGCCAGCGATTTCGGGTCTAAGGCGTTCGTCCACCTGGGCGAGCTGGAATAAGGCCTTCCCTCGCGTCCGCCCATGGAACGCGTGCTAGAGTTTTTAACGCGGGTCCGGGAGTTCTTGTTGAACCTCCTGAGCCTCTTCCTCTACGGGCCTGGACTCCTGGCCCAGATGGCCCGCCGGTTCGGTTGAAGATGGATTCAAACGCTCCCCACCCGACGTATTTGAAACTCAAAGCCTTCCTCGAAGGGAAGCCCGTGTGCGCCCGTGCTTCGGAACCCATGAAGCCGGGAGCCTGCGTGCGCATCCTCTTCCACGATCACCAGGACGTTTATTCTTTCCGGCGCACCCCTTTGGGGCCCCGGCTTGAACCCATTCCCCCCGAAAAGCCCGACTTCACTCTCCGGCTAACCACGGCTCTCGTGGAGAGACTTGCCGAACTGGAGAGCGAAGACATCGGAGAATTCGGCGTCCTGCTCATCAGCCTGGGGGCTTCACCCGATCTCAATTTCCGGATCAATGCCGCAATCCACACGGGATTCCGCGATCTTTGGCGGAAGGGCTATTTCGGAATTCTGCGGCTTGGCGGCTGGCGGGTGATGCGCGCTATGGCCGCCAAGGGCCTCACGAACATCGGCGTGATCCGGGAAAAAGTGAACAAGAACGTCAAGCCGGCGTAACCAATTCCTTCAGTGCTCTTTGTGCGTAGGGGGCTTCCGGCGCCGGCGCCTGCGGCGGCGGGGAGGGGGGCCGCCGCTTTCGGCCGGCCCGTGGGCCTGGGCGCTGGCCACGAGATTTTGCGGATCGATGGGCGTCTCGCCTCGGGCGATGGCGTCCAATTCGTAAAGCGCGTAAGCGTCCTTGAAATAGCTTTTTCCCACGAGCCCCCGAGCCAGGCTCCCGCCATCGATGGTGCGGCGGATGCGGCACATGCCCGCGAGGTGATGGCCCGCCAGCATGCACATGCGGCGCGGCAGGCCGAGGGCCGCGCAGACTTCCTCGTATCGCAGCCGGAGCTGATCGAGGCGCGAGGCGAGCTGGCCCTTCGTAAGGGAAGGATCGCAGGCCTCTTCCACGTCCTTTTCCAGGATGGGAACGGCGATGTGCGCCAGCAGGATCGAATCCGAAGGAGGCGTTCCGCGCTCGGCCCGCAGGCGATCGAGCGCCTTGAGGCGGTACCAAGGGGTACCGGGCTCGGGTTCCATGACGGGCGGAGGACCCAGGTATTCGGCGATCGGCGGGAAAAGCGTCTTGAGCACGCTCGTATCGACCATCAAACGGAAGGATTCGTAAGAGGACCCGCCCCTTAGTTCCCGGAGAAATTCCTCGAGCACGCGGGCCGGCGCGCAGGTGGGAAGGAGCGGGTGGTGCTTTCGGATGGCGGCGAGTGTCCGCGGCTCGATCTTGAAACCCGTTCTCGCGGCATGGCGGATGGCCCGGATGATGCGCACCGGGTCTTCCGTGAAACGCACGTCCGGATCGCCGATGATCCGGATGATTTCGTCATGGAGGTCCGAGAGGCCCCCCACGTAGTCGATCACGCTGAACGTGGCGATGTCGTAAAAAAGCGCGTTGATGGTGAGGTCGCGGCGCAGCGCGTCTTCTTCCTCGGAACCGAATTGGTTTTCGTCGATCCACCGGCGCTTGGCGGGTGTTTCTTGGCCGTTCGCCTCGGCGGTCTCCTGCGGTTCCGCGCCGTCGGGTGGGAGCGCTTCGGCGTCGATGGCATCGTCGGCCACGGGGAGGCTCCGGAAGGTGGAGACTTCCACGATCTTGTCCTTGCCGAAGTGGACGTGGGCGACCTGGAAGCGCCGGCCGATGATCCGGGAATTGCGGAAAACGGCCTTGATCTCCCGCGGGTGGGCGTCGGTGACGACGTCGAAATCCTTGGGCTCGCGTTTGAGAAGGAGGTCCCGCACGCTTCCTCCGACGAGATAGGCCTTGTACCCGGCGTGGTAGAGGCCGTAGAGAACGCGCAGGGCTTCCGGGGAGATTTTCTTGCGGGAGATGGGATGTTCGGCGCGGGGGATGACGAGCGGCGTGATGTGCCCGTCCTCCCCGATGGGAAGGGACGGTTCGCTGTCGCTATGGAATTCGTCGGTCGGCAATTGCACGGGGTCTGCTTGGAATTGGAAAGGCGGCTTTCAGGCGGGGCCCGCCCGCGCCCCCTCACCCTAGGGGGCCTTTTTAGAACCGCCGGAGGTCGATAGCAACGCCGCTGGGAAATTAGGCCTGGGCCCGGCAGAAGTCCCGTACGAGTTCGTAGAGCACCTGGACGCCCCAGCCGAAGCCTTCCACGGGGATGCGTTCGTCGTGGCCGTGGTACATGCGCGTGAAATTGAGATCGGGCCCCAGGCGGACGGGCGAAAAGCCGTAGCACGTGGCCCCCAGGCGCGCGTAGGCGAAGGCGTCCGTAAAGCCCGGGATCATGTAGGGAATGGGAATTCCCTCCGGGTCGTGGCGCCGGAGCGTCCCGCAGATGGCGTCGTAGAGTTCCGTCTTGGTCTCGAAGACGTTGCCTGGGTGCTGGTCCAGGATGCTGACTTTCAGGTCCCGTCCGACGACCCGCTGGATTTCTTCGAGGAAGCTCTCGACGCTCTCGCCGGGGATCATGCGCCCGTCCACTTGGACGCTGGCCTTTGACGGGATCACGTTCACCTTCTTGCTGCCGGTGAGCCCGGTGGGGGAGGCCGTATTGCGGACCATGGCGTTCAGGCTGATGGCTTGGCTGAGGTTCGTCTTCTCCAGGATGTCCATGATCGGGCTTGAGAGGTTCGGGCTCGTGAGCAGCGGAAGCATGGTTGCCGCCGGGAAGCCGCTCGCCTTGCCGATCGTCCGGAGGAATTTCTCCACTACCGGAATGGCGTGGACGGGAAGGCGGCTTTTCCCAAGCGCTTCGATCGCCCGGGCGAGGCGGAGCACCGGGTTGTTGGGGTGCGGCATGGAGCCGTGGCCCGGTTCCCCTTCGGCCGTGAGTTCGAACCAGCAGATTCCTTTTTCAGCGACCTGGATGGGATAGAAGCGCGTCTTTCCCGCGTGGAGCGTGTGACCGCCCACTTCGTTGAGGACGTACTCCGAGCGCACGAGGTCGGGGTGTTCCGTCGCCAGGAAGAGAGAGCCTTTGTTGGAGCCGGCTTCCTCGTCGGCCACGCCGGCAAAGATCACGTCCCGGTCGAGGGGGATTTTCGCGCGCTTCAGAAGAACGAGGCTCATGAGGCCCATCGTCACCATGTTCTTCATGTCGATGGCGCCGCGGCCCCAGATGCATCCGTCGGCCTCGGTGGCCGAGAAGGGGTCGTAGGTCCAGCTCTCCCGCTCTACGGGGACCACGTCCAGGTGGCCGTTCAGGAGAAGCGGCTTTTTCTTTCCGTTGCCGGGGAGGCGGGCGACGATGCTGGCCCGCGTGGGCTCGCATTCGACGATCTTGTAGGAAATCCCTTCGCGGTCGAAAACTTTGGCAATGTAATCGGCCGCCGGGCGCTCGTTGCCCGGGGGATTTACCGTGTCGATGCGCAGGAGGGCCTTGAAGTGCTCGACCGCCTCGGCGCGGACTTTCTGCCAGTTGAAATCACCGCTCATGGCGGGGAGGGAATATCACAGGGGCGAGGGACTGGGCAAAGCGGCGGTAACGGGAGCGTCACACGCGAAGTTACGCCATTTTTCCGCCCGGTTTTTCCCCTGGCATCAGCATGGCTTTCTCGACCCATTTGGCCAGGGGGGAAGGGGGGCCTTCCCGGCCCAAGCGGCGCATGGCCCGGCGGTAGATGGGGGCGTATTGGAGGTCGTAGGGAAGGCGCGGCCAGATGGCTCGCATGGCCCGGATCGAATTTTCAAAAATCTTCTCTTCGAGCCAGCCGTATTTGAAGCGGTACTGGTGGCGGATGCGCTCGTGCATGAGCCCCGCCGTGATGATCTTGTACCAATCGACGACGCCCTGAAGCGAGCGCTTGGGCGGCCGCAACACAAAGTCCGCGATTTCCAGGGAGACGGAATCCACGGTGAGGGTTTCCGACTCGTACATCTGTTCGCAGTATTCGAGAAAATCGTTCCAGGTGGGCGGGATGATGGCGTCGTCGATGCCGAAGAGATAGGCGAAGAGTTTGCTCTCCTGGTAGTACTGCTCTTTCTCTTCGGCGGAGAGTTTTCCGACCACGAGTTCGTAAGCCTGGATGGGCGTTTCCCAGAGCGTCGCGTGCACCCAGAGAAGGGCGTCCTGGAGATTCGCCTCGTACGTCGAACCCTTGGCGAAGGGGCCGACCTGATGGGGAATCTTTCCCGTGAGCGTGCCGTGCAGGGCGTGGACGCGGCGGGCGGCCTTGAAGGCCGAATCCAGGTCGCCGTAGAGCCAGGCGAAAAGGGCGGTGAACGTGCGGGTGCCCCGGCCGTGGGGATCGGTGCGGAATTTGGAGTGCTGCTCGACGGCGTGGGCCACGAAGGGATGGGCCGTTTGCAGAAGGAGCGCCTTTCCGCCGCCAATGCCGAGGATCATCTGAGGGTAAATTTTCCAGACCATCGAATCGGGGCCGAAGAGCCCTTCTTCCGGTTTTTTCACCTTCGCGCGGATTTTTTCGAGCGTTCGTTCGAGCGCCGGACGATCGACGTAGAGCGGCGAATCGCGCAGGCTGGAAGCGGCGATTTCGGGTTTCATGCGGCGGCCCGTTCCCCTTTGAGTGTTGTCAGGACGAACCAGTCGATGACGCGGCCGATGCGGTCGGGGCCGCTACGGCCCGCAAGGCGCCGGTGGGCGTCCACGTAGGCTGGGAGGTAGCGGAACCGGACCGGGAGGGCCCGCACACCGAGGCGCGCCGTTCGGATCGAGGCGTCGAAAATTCTCTCCTCCGCCCGGCCGTAGGGGAGGCGGTATTGGTGGCGGATTCGTTCGGGGAGAAGCCCCGCCGTCATCACCCGGTACCACGCCATGACGGGTTCGAGGGCGGGCTTGGGCGCGGAGAGGAGAAAATGCGAGAGTTCGAGGGCGGGTTTGCCCACCGTGAGAATTTCCGAGTTCCACATCTTCTCGTTGTATTCCATGAACTCGTTCCAGTTCGGGGGCAGGATCGAATCGGGAATCCCGAACAAGTAGGCGAAGAGTTTCGTCTCTTCGTAGTATCGGTCTTTTTCATCGGCGGAGAGTTTCCGGAAAACCCGCTCGTAGACCTGCATTGAAGTATCCCAGAGGGTCGCGTGGACCCAGAGGAGAGCTTCTTCGTTGTTCGCCTCGTAGGGCGAGCCTTCCCTGAAAGCTCCTACGTTTTCCGTGATCTTTCCGATGATGGTCTGGTGAAGGGCGTGGACCCGCCGGGAACTCTTGAGGGCCGTATCGAGGGGCCCGAAGACCATGCTGAAGATGTTGGCGAAGGTCCGCTGGAAGCGGCCCGCCGGGTTCGTCTTGGTCTTGGAGTGCTGATCGACCGCGTGGGCGATGAAGGGGTGGGCCGTCTGGAGGAGGGCCGCCCGGCCGCCGCCCAGGAAGACGGCCGCTTCTTTGTTCACTTCCCAGAGCATGGAGCCGGGCCCGAAGAGCCCCGCTTCCGGGTCTTTTACTCTGGCGACGAGCTTTTCGAGGTGGCGTTCTAGGTCCTGGCGGCTGACGGTCACGGTGCTGACTCCTTCACCCCCGGTTGCCCGGTGGATGTGGGGCGCCCCCAAATTTCAAACAGGATTCTATTTATGACTGATACGTCAGTCAACGAAAATTTTGAAAACAGTGAAAATCGCGCTGGGCATCGCGGTACCCGGTATACTGCGGCACAGCAATCGTTTTGTATCTCCGAAGGAGTCCGCCGTGGGAGCCAGCCGCGAAATTCTCGCTGAAGCCAAGACCCGTGGAAAGCTAAAGAGCGTCAATCCCGCCACCCTCGAATCGCTGGGCGAGGTGGAAATCGCCTCCGCCGAGCAGGTGCGCATGGCCGTGGATAAGGCCCGGGCGGCCCAGCCCGCTTGGGGCGCGCTCCCGATCAAAGAACGCCTCAAGGCTTTGAAGCGGGCCAAGCATTACGTGGTGGATCACCTCGAGGAACTCGCGCAGCTCATCACGAAAGAAAACGGAAAGCCCATCCCCGAATCCCTTAGCGCCGATCTTCTCCCATTTCTCGACATGATCGACTGGCTCTCGAAGAGCGCCCCCAAGATTTTGAAGGATGAGAAAATCAGCCTGCCGTTCCAGTACACGGGAAGGAAGAGCCGCCTTGAACACCAGCCGGCGGGGGTGGTGGGCGTGATTAGCCCCTGGAATTTCCCTTTCAACATTCCCGCCGGGCAGATCGCCATGGCCCTTGCCGCCGGAAACGCGGTGATCCTGAAACCCTCCGAGTACACGCCTTTCATCGGGCGAGCCGTAGCCAAGACCTTTGAAGAAGCAGGCCTGCCGGAGAATGTCTTCCAGATCGTATCGGGCGATGGGGAGACGGGCGGCGCGTTAGTGAAGGCTGCTCCGCATCGCCTTCTCTTTACGGGTTCCGTACGCACGGGGCAGCGGATCATGGCGGACGCGGCGGAGAACCTGACGACCCTGGGGCTCGAACTCGGCGGCAAAGGGGCCATGGTCGTTTGCAAGGACGCGCATCTCGAAAACGTGACGAGCGCCGCCGTGTGGGGGGCGTTTGCCAACGCGGGCCAAGTCTGCGCGAGCGTGGAGCGCTGCTACGTCCACGAATCCATTGCCGACGAATTCACGAGGAAGGTTGTCGAGAAGACGAAGCGCCTGCGCCAGGGGAACGGTTTGGAAGAAGGAACCGATGTCGGTCCCATGACCACCCTGGAGCAATTCAAGAACGTGGAGCAGCAGGTGGCCCAGGCCCGCGACAAGGGCGCCGAAATCCTCACGGGCGGGAAGAAGAACGATTCCCTTCCGGGGTGGTTCTGGCAGCCCACCGTGCTTCGGGGCGTCGATCATTCTTTCGCTTGCATGACGGCGGAAACTTTCGGGCCGCTCCTCCCGATCATGACCTTCAAGGACGAAAACGAAGTGATCGGTTTGGCCAACGATTCTCACCTAGGCCTCACCGGGAGCGTTTGGACGAAGGATTTGGCAAAAGGCCAGCAGATCGCTTCCAAGGTCCAGGCGGGGACGGTGATGGTGAACGAACTCCTCTACACCTATGCCATTCCGGGTACCCCTTGGGGTGGGCCCAAGAAAAGCGGCATCGGACGGACTCACGGTGAAGTGGGGCTCCTCGAATTAACCGAGCTTCACCACGTCCACACGAATACGTTCCCCCAGATGAAGGACCCCTGGTGGTTTGGCTACCAGAAAGCCCACACGGAGGGATTCCTCGCCGGTTCGCGGGCTATGCATGCGAGGACTTTGGGCGAGCGCCTCAAGGCGCTCCTCAAGCTGCCGGGCGTTCTTTTCAAAGCCGACAAGTCAAAAGCGTTGTAGACTTGCTGGCGGCGGCGTACGCGCCGCCCGCGCGCGATGAACGGGCTCAAGAAAAAAAATCTCATCCGTCCTGCCGACGAGCTGCGAGAGAACTTGAACTTCACCTGGCTTCGGCCCCGCCAACTCGCGGGCGCCTGCCAGCCGGGGGCCTGGAATCCTTTCGAGAAAGACATGGAGCTTTTGAAGGGCGAAGGGGTCCGGGTGATCGTGAATTTGCGCGAGCGCCCCTACATCCTGCCGCCCAAGTGGGAAGGCCACTTCGATCTGGTCCACATGGGAATGGATGATTTCTCCGTCCCCTCGGTCGAGCAGATGGACGAGATCGTGGACCTGGCGGATTCGTTCCTAGAGGACCGGAAACCCCTCGTCTTTCACTGCATGGCCGGCATTGGCCGCACGGGCGTCGTTCTGGCCGCCCTCCTCATGGCCCGCGAGGGGATGGACGCCCGCCGGGCTATTGAAGAACTAGCGATCCACGGCCGCGGCCCCCAGTCCGACCGCCAGCGGTATTTTCTGGAGAAGGAATGGGCCGGGCGGCTGAGGAAGAAGAAATAGTATAACGGTCATATCCTAACCCCTTGTTTCCCAATAGCTTTCTTGAGCATCGCTCAACTATGATCCCCGCCGTTCCCGCGTAACCGAAAGCCGCCATGCCCCATTCCGTTCTCATTACCGACGACGAGGCGCCCATCCACGAACTCCTCAAGAAGGCACTCGAACCCACGGGCGCCCGGATCGTTTCCGCCTACAGCGGGGAAGAGGCCCTCAAGCAGCTTTCGGAAAAGCCCATCGATCTTCTCGTGACCGACGTGATGATGCCCGGGATGGACGGCCTGGCGCTCGTCCGCACCCTCCGGGAGACGGGGAACAAGAATTTTCCCGTCGTCGTCGTGACGAGCATGGACGACGCCGTGCGGGAATCCCTTTCCCAGTACCTCGATTTTTCCGAAAAGGGCCAGGACCGTTTTATTCGCAAGCCTTTTTCGATCGCCCAGATCAGCAAGATTTTCCTCGAAGTCCTGGCCCGGGTTCAGCCGCTCGAAGAAATCACGGAATCGAAGGCCCTCGAAGGGAGCCTCTCGACGCTCTCCTTCCTCGACGTCATCCAGCTCCTGCGCACGGCCCGCATGACGGGCACTCTCGAATTCGACGAGCCTACCAAGGGAGAGGTCTTCTTCTCTCATGGAGATGCTATCGACGCCCGGTGCGGGAAAGTCTCGGGGCGCAAGGCCTTTTACCGGATGCTGGCGTGGGTGAAGGGGGAGTTTCAGTTCATCAAGAAAAGCTCGATCCGGGCCGAGCGGCGGATCGATAAAGATACGACCATGCTCATCATGGGCGGACTATCGACCCTGGACGAGCACCGCCAGCTTCTGCGGGCCCTCCCGGCACGGGTGAAGGTTCCCGTTCGGCCGGAGACGTTCCGCGCGGCCCTTACCCAAGGGGAGCGGGATCTGCTCGGCGCGGCCGTCCAGGAACCGGAAGTCGTAGCTCTCCTGGATATCGATACGCGGGAGGACCTTTTCGTCCTCCGGGATTTGAAGGCCCTCCTGGACCGGGGGCTCCTGGAGAGCGAATCGGCTGATGTGGGGATCGACGACCTTACCTTTGCCCGGGACGAGTGACGCCCGCGGCCACGAGCGGCGGGGGTGAGCGCTGTTCTCTTTTTCTCTTCGGAGTACCGGCCAGTTTCCGTGGCAGCCCGCTTGCCGCAAGCGGCCCAAGTTGATATACGAATGCGCGGCCGGGGGAGCACTTTTCAAGCCTTCACCGGTCAAATTTACCCGGCCGGGTCTGTCGGGGGAGGATAAACCAGTGGATTTTAATGCACTGATTCAGTTTCTTCTCAGGTGGCTTCACGTTGTAGCCGCCATCTTGTGGATGGGCATGCTCTATTATCTCAACTTCGTTAATTCGAACTTCGAGCCCACGCTCGACGGCGATACGAAGAAGAAAGTGGTGCCGCAACTAAGGCCCCGCGTTCTCTTCATCTTCCGGTGGGGCGCCATGGTGACGTTCATCGTGGGGCTCTTGCTCTTCGTCCAGATTTACGTGATGGGTCACATGATGGACCTCTCGAACGCCCGCTTTCAGTGGATCACGCTGGGCGTGCTCCTTGGAACAATCATGTGGTTCAACGTCTGGTTCATCATCTGGCCCGCCCAGAAGCAGATCATTCCGGCGGTTCGCGACGGAAAGGCCGGAGCGGAAGACATCCAGGCCCTCATCAAGAAGGCCACCAAGTTCTCGAAGATCAACGTCTATCTCTCGTTCCCCATGCTCGCGGGTATGTTGGGAGCAGGGCACTTCGTGACGTGGCCGCTTTGGCCGCTTATGCCTAGCCCCGGCATCGTGATTGCTGCCGCCACGCTCGTCGTGCCGTGGTGGCTCTACAAGTCGGCGCCCAAGATTCAGGCCATGGTCGAAGCGCCCAAGGCCTAGACTCAGGATCGAGTGGATAAAAGACGGCCGCCCGGATGGGCGGCCGTTCTGTTTTTGGTTTTGCTAGGTTGACGGAGCTTTCCCTTGTGACCACAATGGTTACAAGGAGATCGTCATGAAAGTGAAGATGGTCGGTGCGCGGGAACTAAAGACCCGCCTTGGAACGTACTTGCGGGAAGTGCAGAAGGGGCGCCCCCTCGTTGTGACGGAAAGGGGCCGGCCAGTCGCGGAATTGCGGCCGCTCGCCGTGGAACCGGACGATCTTGAAACCCGCCTCGAACAACTCGTGCGCGAAGGCTTCCTCTCCCGGGCGCATGGAACTTCTTGGAAGCCCTTTCGGCCCATTCGAGTTAAGAGCGGTTGGAGCGGTACCAAGGCCGTCGCCGAAGACCGTGAGGATCGATTTTGAAACCAGTTCGCTATTTTGATTCGAGCGCCCTCGTTAAGCGTTATATTCGGGAATCGGAAACGCCGCTTGTCGCCTCCCTTCTTGCGGAGAGCGAGGTCGTGGTTTCACGGATCGCGGAGGCCGAAGTCGCTTCGGCGCTCGGTCGGGCTTGCCGCGATGCAAAAATGACCCATGCCGATGCCAGCCGGGCGATGGCCGATCTGAGAAAGGAATTGGAACTCAGCCGGGTAGTGGAGGTAACCTCCGCCGTCACGGCTTTGGCTTCGGCTCTTCTGCTCCGGCGTCCATTGCGGTCTCTTGATGCGATCCAATTGGCTTCCTGCCTTTTGGTCGCGGAGCGGACCAAGAACCCCATTGAACTCGTCGTATTTGACGCCCGTCTTGTTGAAGCGGCTGTTGCCGAAGGCTTATCAATAAGGCCGAAGCGATAACCAGAACCCTTAGGCTCGTTACTTCGCTTTCTCTTCCGCGATCAATTCCCCGATGATGGTGGCCGGAGCGACGCCCGCCTCGGCATGCGGGATAACGTGGGGCTTGCCCACCGTATCCGAACGGGGGACTACGCCAATGACGGCGAGGGAGAGGACGTAAGCCACCCCCATGGAAAGCCACATCCAGAGAAAACCGTTGGGCCGGTCCAGCAGGTAAGCGCTCAATTGATACCCCAGAAGCTGGCAGCCCGTGATGATGGGCACCGTGACGCCCGCCGCCCGGGCGAAATTGCTCCTGCCCAAAAGCTCCGCGTTGTAGGCCGAGTAAAGGGGCTGGCAGCCGCCCACGCCGACTCCAAAAGTCAGGAGGGCTACGAGAAGGGGGCCGTCGGCGGTTCCGCTTCCGAACGCGAAGGAGAAGGGGTGTTCCATCCGGGAGAGGACGAAGCAGGCGGAACCCACGAGTTGGAGTACGATGGCCCAGAGAATTCCCCACTTGAGGTCGATCCGGTCGCCAAGGCGCCCGTAAAGGGGTTTGCCCACCAGGATGACCCACATGAGGATGCTCATGAGGAACGTGGCTTGGGCGGTCGAATATCCCTGGTCGAGGAAATCCGACACGAGCGATTGAAGGATGATGGACCAGCCCGTCGAAGCGAGCCCGAGCGAAATGGCGAGCTTCACGAACACACCGTGGCTAAGGAGCGCCCGGTTGGAGAGGGGCGGGTGCTCGGCCACCGGCGGGGCAGGGGCGTGGTGCGCCGCGGAACTTTCCGGCGGTTCGCCCGTGAGGCCGATTTCCTCGGGGCGGTCCTTCCAGAGCCAGAGGATGAGCGGGCAGCCCGCCAGGAAAACGATTCCGGCGAAAATCTGGTAGGCCGTCCGCCAGCCGTATTTTTCGATGAGCCACCCGGCCAGGGGGACGTTCAGAATGCCGCCCGCCGTCACACCCGTTGCCGCCAGCGAGAGCGCCTGGGCCCTTCGCCGGTCGAACCAGTAGGCGATGGCGCTTTGGGACGGGATGGAGCCCATGCAGACCGTTCCAAGGGATACGACGCCCCCGAAGATGGCGAAAAAGAAGAGCTTGTTTGGCGAGAAACTCAGGGCCAGGAGCCCTGCGGTGAGGAGTGAGCACCCGAAAAGGATGGTTCCCTTGCTGCTCAGGCGCTCCATGAGGCGCGGGACAAGGAAAAAAGAATAAATGGCCACGGCCCCGATGTACCATTTGTAAACGTCCATCGCTTCGCCGGGAGTGAATCCGAAGTCGCGGACGAGGTATACGCGGAAAACGCCGTGGGTGTAGAAAACCACGCCCACGGAAAAGAGCGACGTAGTGATCGCCAAGGTGACGATTACCCAGCCGTAATAATACGGCCACGAAGGAGGCTTGGAGGTCTTGCGGGGCGTCATGCGCTGCGAAGGGTTTTCTTGCCGGTCCCGAGGGACTGGTGGTAGGGTCCGCTTAGCCCTGGTAGCACCCCGGAAATCCGGGGAGCGCCGATCCTAACGCAGGGCGTCACTCAATGCCAAAGGAACGAAAGAACGCGACGCCGGGCGCCGATCTCGGCGATGCCATCGCGAAGGCCATCAAATCCAAGGACGGCGCCGCCATCGCCGCCCTCTGGCGGGACGATCTTCCGAAGGACGCCAAGAAGGAGATCCGCAAAGCGGCCCATCGCCTTCGTTCATCCGGCGTCGAAGTGAAACTTCCGGAAGCGGAAACGCCTTTAGCAGCCCCCGAAGCCAAGGCGCCGGAGGCGCAGGCGTATTTGACCGCCGCCGACGGGACGGGCCGCCGGGTGCTCTGGCTATTCTTTCCGAAAGAATCCGGCGGCGAAGACCTGCTCAACGTCTACTGGAACGATGAACGGGGACTGGAGCGGATCGAGTACGTGCCGGGGCTTCCTCGCAAAAGAACCCGCTCCCTTCGGGATTCCTTCCGCTCCCCCGATGCGCCGCCGGTCGCGCCAGTGGAAGCGGCGCACGCCCATGCCCTGCTCGAAGAAGCCGAGGCCCGGACGCGGGAGGTGGGAGCGGCCCTTCCCGACGGGTTTTCCGAACTCCACCGCCGGGTGGAAATGCTTCCGAGGAGCGCGGCCCTATCCCCCCATCCAGCCGAAGCCCTTGCCGGAGAGGTCACCGACCGCGCGCTGGCGGAGGCGGCCCGTTCTTCGGCGAAACTCCTGGACGAACTCCCGCCGTTCCTCTGGTGGCCTTCCCAGGCGGTCTTGCGCCAGATCGACGAGCGCCTTTCGGCCATCGAATCGAGCACGGTCATCGTGAGTCCGGCCCAGTCCCTTGAGCAGATCGAAGGTGTTTTCGAGAAAACGGCCCGCGAATCCTTGGCGGGAGAGGGGCGCGCCCGCGCCGCGCGCAGGTTCCTGGATAGCGCCTGGATTTTTCACAAGCTCGGGAAGAAAGAGCTCGCCCAAACCCTCGCTCGCCTGGGGCTTGCGGCCGCGAAGCTCGCGGACGAAACCCCGGCGTTCCTGCGGGAATCCCTGCGCCGCCCCTTTCAGCCGTATCTGGAGCAGAAGCTCAAGGGGCAGACTGGCCCCCCGGCCAAGCCCGCGCTCACTGACGCGCCGCGTCCTGGCAAACTGATCGTCCCAGGCTGATTTTGTAAACAAATGGTATAGATGCGGCGGCGCTTGCGGGTGGCTATACTATTATTGATATTTGTCAGCGGGCCGCCATGGGCGTTGGATCAACAATGAAGACGATGGATGAGCGGTGTTCGTACACGCTCCCTTGGTATCGGGATGCCAGACGAAATAAGCGATAGTTCGACCAAGCTGCGGATTCTCGAGGAGATCGCATCCCTCATCTCCCGCTCGCACGAGCTTCAGGACACGCTCGACCAGATTTGCAAGCTCGTTACGAAGAACATGGCCTTCGACGTCTGCTCGATTTACCTCCTGGGCGACGAAGGGGACACTCTCATCCTCCGCGCCACCCACGGCCTCGACCCCGCTTCCGTCGGAAAAGTGACGATGCGGGTGCACGAGGGCATCACGGGCCTCGCCATCGAAGAGCGGCGGCCCGTGGCCGTGGAGAACGCTCCGGAACATCCGCGGTATAAATATTTTCCTGAGACGCACGAGGAAGAATTCCTCTCTCTCATGGCGACGCCGATCATCGAGAAGGGTATCCCCATCGGCGTCCTGAACGTGCAGACGCGCGAGACGCGCGACTTCAACCAGGACGACCTTAGCGTCCTCATGACGATCGCGACCCAGGTGGCGGTCATCGTCGAGAACTACCGCCTTCTCCAGGCCGTGAGCCGTCACGAAGTTCCACTGCCGGCGGCTCTGGAGCGGGAACGCAAAGCCGGTGAAGAAGAGAAGCGGGGGAGTTCCATCGTCCGGGGCATCGGAGCCTCGCCTGGCATTTCCATCGGCCGGGCTGTCGTCGTGGACCCCGGGGACCTGGCTTCGATCTTCGAGGCCAAGGAGCATGTGGACGATCCCCGCAAGGAGGCGGAGGCCTTCGAGGAAGCGCTCGTCCAGGTGCGTGAGCAGATCAAGGAAGCCGAACGCCGGATCGCCGAGCGCCTTTCCGACGAAGAAGCCAAGATTTTCTCGACCCACCTCATGATCCTGGAAGACGAGGGGTTTCTCGGGCGCATCCGGGAGGAACTCGTCCTGGGCCGGAGCGCCTTGTTCGCCGTGCGCGATGTGGTGGCCCAGTACGTGCGCCTCTTCGAGGGGATCAAGGACCCCTACATCCGGGAAAAAATCTCCGACATCGAGGACATCGGCAAGCGCCTGCTCAATGTCCTAAGCCGCCGGGATTCTCCCTTTGCCGGGAGAAAGCACATCAAGGGAATCCTCGTGGCTCCGGTGATAACCCCCTCGGAAGCGATGGAGTTGGAAGCCAACGACTTCATCGGCCTGGTCACCTCCAAGGGCGGCGCCAATTCCCACGCCTCCATTCTCGCCCGGAGTTTCGAGATCCCGGCGGTGGTCGGGATCGAGCAGCAAATCCGCTCGATCCGGGATGGCGACCAGATCGTCGTCGACGGTGTGACGGGCAACGTTTACGTGAATCCCTCGCCCACGGTTCTCAAGGAATTCCGCCGGGCGAAAAGGGACTACGAGGCCGTCCGCCACGAAATCGAGGAAGGGGCCCACGGGCGCGCCGTTACGAAGGACGGAACGCGCATCCACCTCATGGCCAACGTGGGGATTCTCGCCGACGCTCGCACGGCCAGCAATTATCAGGCCGAGGGGATCGGCCTCTACCGGACGGAATTCGTCTATCTCGCGCGCCCCGCATTCCCCACGGAAGACGAGCAGGTGAAGGCCTATTCCGCGATCATCCGCCAGATGAGGGGCCAGCGCGTCGTCATCCGCACGCTGGACCTGGGCGGGGATAAATTCCTTCCCTATCTGGATCACCAGGGAGAGGACAATCCGTACCTGGGCTGGCGCTCGATCCGCGTCTCCCTGGACCTCGTGCACGTGTTCAAGTCCCAGCTCCGCGCCATCCTGCGTTCGAGCGTGGAAGGCAAGGTCGGCGTCATGTTCCCCATGATCACGACCCCGGAGGAGCTCCTGCGCGCCAAGGAAGTGCTCGACGAAGCCCGCCGGGAACTTGAAGAACAGAAGATCGCATTCGACGCGAAAATCCCCATCGGCATGATGGTCGAGGTCCCTTCGGCCGCGCTGATGGCCGAGCAATTCATCGGCGACGTGGAATTTTTCAGCATCGGGACGAACGACCTTACCCAGTACACCCTCGCCGTGGACCGCAACAACCAGCGCGTCGCCGCGCTCTACGATCCTCTCCACCCGGCGGTCCTGCGCCTCATCGACCACACGGTGGAGGTCGCCACCAAAGCGGGGAAGGACGTGACGGTTTGCGGCGAGCTTTCGGGCGTGCCGGAGGCCGTTCCGCTCCTGGTAGGCCTTGGATGCCGCTCCCTTTCCATGTCCCCG
>JBFLVN010000052.1:0-16068 GCA_040758475.1 Bdellovibrionota bacterium | reverse complement strand
CCGCATCGTGGCCCGGGAACCGGGCGTACTGGCGGGAGTCCAAGTCGCCGCCCTCGCCTTCAAGGAATGCGACCCCAAAATCCGGGTACAAGTCCTCAAGAAAGACGGGCAGAAATTCCGCCGCGGGGACGCCCTCCTCGAAGTCAACGGCCGGGCCATCCCGATCCTCTCCGCCGAGCGGACGGCCCTTAATTTCCTCCGGCATTTGACGGGCGTGGCTACGCTCACGGCGAAATTCGTAGAGAAAACGAAGGGAACCCGCGCCAAAATCTACGACACGCGGAAGACCACTCCCTTGCTTCGGGATTTGGAGAAATACGCCGTCACCCGCGGCGGCGGGAAAAATCACCGCCGGGGCCTCTACGACGCCGTGCTCATCAAGGACAACCACGTGGCCGCCGCGGGGTCCGTAAGGAAAGCCGTCTGGCAGGCGCGCCTGCGGCTCGGTCCGCGTTTTCCCATTCAGGTTGAGTGCGACACCACCCAGGAAGTCCGCGAGGCCCTTGCCGCCGGAGCCGACCTGATTCTCTGCGACAACATGCCCCCTCCCCTCCTTCGCCGCGTCGTCCGGGAAGTAAAAGGGAAGATTCCGGTGGAAGCCTCCGGCGGGGTAAATCTCAAAATCGTTCGCGCCATCGCCAAAACGGGCGTGGACCGCATCAGCGTGGGGGCGATTACCCACAGCGCGCCGCAGGTCGATCTTGCCTTGGATTACGCGGGGAAAAAATAAAGGCGCGGGAGTCCGCGCCAAGATCACATCCAAGCCAGGATTCCGCCTCGCCCAGGGCTTTCTAATGCCCTCCCTTCCCATGGCCGCCGCCGTGGGAAGGGCCCTCGTCGCTCGCGCCGCTGGCGGCGGCTTCCTCGCGCAACTTGTCTTCCGCCTTGCGCTGCTTTCTCTTGATCGACTCCCAGTCCTCCGAGGGCACGCCCTTCCAGACCTCCCGGTCCAGGCGCTGGGCGATGACGGGGCAGTTGCAATAAGAGCAGTAGACTTCTTCCCCGCTCGACGTGCTGGAATCCAGGGGAATCTCGGCCTCGCAGTAGGGGCAAGTCATTATCCAGTGGGCCATGGCGGGAACTCCCGAAAGCTACTTTTTCGGAATGCACAGGTGAAAAACAGTTCCCTTGCCCATTTCCGTGTCGAAGGAAATGGACCCCCCGTGGGACTCGACGATGCGCTTGGCGATGGCCATGCCGAGGCCCGTTCCGTGGCTCTTCCCATGCGTCACGAAAGGAAGGAAAAGAGTCTCCCGAATCTGGGGCGGAATGCCGCTCCCCGTGTCTTTCACGTCGATCAGGACGGCGTCGCCCTGGTCCTGGGAGGAAATCTCGATGGAGCCCCCCTCCAGCATGGCGTCGATGGCGTTGCCGACGAGGTTCTCCATCACCCGCCGGAACCGGCGGCGGTCGATGGAAAGGCGCTCGGGCGCGCCGTGGGCGAAACGCACTTCAACCTTGTTGCGCGTAAGGGCCCGTTCGAGGGGCTTCACCGTGTGCTCGAGGAAATCCTTGAGCGGCACTTCTTCACGCTGGAGGGAGATCGTCCCCTTGGTGAAATCGAGCACCTCGTTCGTCATGTCCACCATGCGCTCGATCTCGGTGCGGATGCTGTGGTAGAGGCTCTGTTTTTCTTCCGTCGTGTAATCGGGCAGGGCCAGGAGCTCGGAGAAGCCCAGGATCGCCGTCATGGGCCCCTTGAAGTCGTGGACGATGGAACTGGCCATCTGGCCGATGGCCGAAAGGCGTTCGGAACGGATGAGCTCTTCCCGCGCTTCTTTTAGTTCCTTGTTGGCGGTTTCGAGTTCCACCACGCGCTGGCGGAGCTGGCTGACCAAATCCCGCTTTTCGAGGCCCCGCTGGACCACGAGCCGCAGGTCTTCGTTCTCCCAGGGCTTCTCCAGGTAGAAGAAAAGCCCCACGTCGTTGATCGCCTTGATCACGCTCTCCTTGTCGGCGTAGGCCGTGAGCATGATCCGGGTGGCGTCGGGTTTGCTCTCCTTGATCCGGAGAAGAAGCTCGACGCCCGTCATGTGGGGCATGAGGTAATCGCTGATGATGAGGTCCAGATCCATCGCCTCGATGGCCTTGGCGGCATCGAGGGGCGAATTGAAGGTGTGGATCTTGTACGTGGGATTGTGACGAAGCGCCTTGTTAATGGCGAACGTCACCATCTCCTCGTCGTCGACGACGGCGATGTTGTAGGGGCGGCTGGAAACCGCCACAGCGGCACCGCTAGCGATCGTCATCGTCGTCGTCGTCCCCCTCCTCCTCGGCCTCTTCTTCCTCTTCTTCTTCCTCGCCGCCGACGAGGTCGAAGTCTTCGTCTTCTTCCTCCATGTCGTCGGGCGCGCCGGCCTCCACTTCTTCCACCGGCTTCTTGGCAGCCGGCTTGGGCGTCACCTTAAGGACCGGGGCCTTCTTGACGGCCTTCATATCCGGCTGGGCGGGCGCGTTGGCCTGATCCGCTCCGCACTTGGGGCAGATGGCCTTGGCCTTCTTGAGGTCGTAGAACTTCGTGGCGCAGCTATAACAGATGTGTTTCTTCCCGTAATCGACTGCGGGCATGAATGCTTTTCTCCTTAATCCTGGAAATTAAAAAAACCTCGACAGGCACCCCGCCGGAAAACCTTCAGGGCCCAACCGATTCTACTTGATCCTGGGGAAGCCACCCTTCGAACTCCCCCTCGACCCGGACTTCCACCCACGCCCCCGCCGTTTCGCCCGTTTCCACGAGGCGTCCGGCCGCTACTGAGTGGATTTCCCGCTCCATGGGATCTGGCCCGGCCCTGACTCCCCCGCTCTCCACCACCACTGCAACGGGCCGGGACAGATGATGGCGCCTAGAATAGAAAATCCCCGTCAAACCAGCAAGGAGCAGCCCCGCAATAAGGCGCAAAACGCCTAGAAAAGCCCTCATCCGGGGCCCACGCACGAGTAGCAAGCCACCCCAGGCGATCCAGAAAAGCCCCCAGGCCGCCGCCATCCCGGCGGCGATCAGCCCAAGACTCAGGCGGCCGTAGGCGCTCCGAAGAGTTTCGAACGCCCCGCCTTCCAAGGGTTCCTGCTCGCCCGGAACCGACTTCCGGAGAACCCCCAGGTTGTGCCGCACATCCTCATCCCCCGGATCGAGCCGGGCGGCGCGCTCGAAGGCGAGGCGCGCCCGGCCCACGTCCCCCAGGCGCGCCTCCGCGCACCCCAGGTTGTATTCAAGCCGGGCATCGCGAACGCCAAGAAGCCGGGCTTCTTCGTACTTTCCGGCCGCGACGGAATAATTCCCTTCCTTCCAGAGGCGGTTCCCCTCGTTGTAGAGGGCCGCCGCTGATTCGGAGGCTTGCGCCCGAAGCGGAAACGCCGCCAGCAATAAAAAGAGGAAGACCTTTTTCACGGCTTCTCCCTCGCTTGCAGAAATTTCCCGCCGAGGCGCCTGGTTTCGTCGATCAACCCCGCCCCCTCCGGCAAACCGGCCCCCGCGAAGCGGGCTTCGTCGAGCCTGGCGAGGAACGAGAGAAATTCTTTGCGGAGCGCTTCCTCCACTCCGAGTTCGCTAAGCCGCCCTTCGAGGGCGGGCCGCGTAAGCCCGGCGGCTTCGAAGTTCCAGAGGTCGCCCACAAGAGAGAGAAGGGCCTGGGCGCTCTCGCCCGCGCGAGCTCCCGTCCCTTCCGCCCGCGCGGCGCGTTTCAAGGACGCCTCGAAGCGTTTCCGCGCTTTCTGCCGCCGGGCCCAGGGCGCATCTTGTTCGGAACGGGCACGTTTTCTTGCTACTGCGGCGCATCCTCCAAAAACTCCCAGGGGGAAAATGACGGCAGCCAAAAACGCGGGATTCGCCAGAAGCGAAGACCTCCCCGCCGCGAGGTCCTGGGCGTCGGGCTTGATGTAGCGAAGCTGTAGGCCGGGCTCTTCCTTTTTCATGGAAGGGGCCCCATCCATCGCCCCCGGTTCGGCCGTGCCCGTAACGAGGAGTTCGACCGCAGGCGCTTCCCAGGTTTGGTACTTTTCTTTCTCCGGGTCGAACCAGGAAAAAGAGAGCGGTGAAAAACGCTCCGTCCCGGGACGTCTCGGAACGAGGAGATAGGAAAACGTTTTCTTGAATTCGATGCCGCCTTCCGGCGTGGGAAGCGGGGTCTGGGAAACCTGGGCGTCGAAGCTGTCGAACCCCTGGGGAAGGCGCAGGGCCGGCGCCAGCACCGCGTCGGGATTCCCCCGGATCGAAACCTCGACGGTGTAGGGAACCGGGTCCCCCACTTTCACCTGCCGGCTCGCGGCGCCCCCCGCCAAGGTACCGAGGATGGAAATTTTCCCTACGGCTCCCGCGAAGGAATGCGGCTTTCCTGCTTCCGGAACAGGCTGGACCTCGAAAGAAAGGGCCTCCGTCGAGGCCCGCACGCTCTGGCCCCGCAGGCGCCCGAACATGCCACCCCAGAATTGATCGAGGAGCTGCTGCGGGGTGCCGCCCAGTTGCAGATCGAGAGTCACCGGCTCGATGCGGGCGGGGCCGCTCGCGAGCGGATAGAAAGCCACCTGGAGCACGGAAGCCGAATAATAGTTCGTCCCGTTCCGCTGAACTTGATTCAAGGTGTAATTGCCATGCGTGTCAATCACTTCCCGGCGAAACCGGGTGGGGGCGGGAAAGCCCGCGGAAAGGTTGACGTTGGTCACGGGCGCCACGCTGTAGATGACGAGCGAAACGGGAATTTCCTCTCCCACGTAAACAGGACTTTTTACCGGCGTGCGGGCCTCGACGAAGTAGGGAACGGCTTCGCCGCCCGGCTTTCTTCCCGCCGGGGCGGCGCCGGCCTCACGGACCAGGATTTCAAGGGGCTGGCTCTTGTAGACTGCATCTCCAATCGCCATCACCGCGGACCCCAGGCGGACCTGGCCCGCCTTAATGGGCCGGACTTGATACATGACCGTTTTTTTCACGGTCGCGGCGCCGTTCACGATGGACGTCTGGAACGAATGGCTCGCCCCTTGGATCTCGAAGTAATGCAGGAACTCAGCCGGCAATTGGGGATCGGCGTTCGGAAGACGGGCCACCTGGCCCGTCACTTCGACCGTAAGCGACAGAAGCTCTCCCACCACGGCCTCCGCCCGGTCGAACCGGGCGGCAACGGAGAAGGCCGGAGCGGCGAAACCACGGGAAGAAACGAGCAGGATCGCGCCCCCGGCAACGACAAGGAAAGCGAAGCGAAGGAGCGAAAACTTACCAGTCATTTCGCCCTCCCGTTTCCAGGAGCTGGCGCTGCCGGTTCTGTCGTTCGCGCCGTTCTTTCTCCGCGATGCCGTCCAGAATCCGCTCGGCTTCTTCCTTGGAAATGCTTCCTTCCCGTTGGGGCTCTCCTTGTTGCTCCTGCCCCTCTTCCTTATCGCTCGAAGCCTGGGCGGAAGATTTCTCTCCGTCCTTCTTCTCTTGTTCCTCCGAGGATTTGGGCGATGATTTCTCTTTGTCCTGCTTTTCTTCCTGCTCCGCCGCGGCGGCGGCTTTGGATTTTTCGTCCGATTCCTCTCCTTCGGATTTTTGCGCCTGAGCCGCCGCTTGCTGTTCTTGCGGCTCGCCCTCTTCGTCCTTCTCCCCTCCCTGCTGCTGTTGCGGAGGGGGTGGCGGCATTTCGAGGAGGCGCGTCGAGAGCTCGAAGTTGTGTTTGGCGGCCACGTCCTTCGGATTGGCTTCGAGGGACTTGCGGTAGAGAGAGATGGCCTCTTTGAGGGCCTCGGCGTCGGGCTGGCTCTGCTTCATGGATTCGATGGCCTTGGAGAGGGACGCGTTCCCCAAATTGTAATCCACCGCTCCGGCAAGGGATTTGTCTTGCGCCAGCTCTCTGGCCCGCTTCCATTCGGCCGCGGCGTCTTCGAGGCGGCCTTTCTTGTAATAGGCGTTCCCCAGGTTGTAGTGGAGCCGCGCCGCTTCGGGAACGTCCTTCGGGGCGGCCTTGGCTGCGCCCGCGAACTCCTCAAGCGCCTTGTCGTAATCCTCCCGGCTGTAGGCCCCGACGCCCTTCTGCGTCCCCCGGTAGGTGGACCAATCGAAGCCCGAGAGCCCCAACCAGAGCGCCGCCGCCACGAGCGCGCCCGCCCGGGCGCCACTTGGGAGAAAGGCCCCGTTCTTCTTGCGCTGCACCAGGGGCCAGCAGAGTTCGATCCACAGCAACAGGAGGGCGGGGAAAACCATCCAGGCGAATTCTTCCTGGTAGTGAATCAGGTGCTCTTCCTGGAATTTCTCGCGCGCGAGCCCTTCGAGGGCCTCCACGACGAGGGAAATTTCTTTCAAGGAAGAAGAAAGAGGCCAGTACCTGCCGCCGGTCTTTTCACCGGCCAGCCGCAGGGTTTCCTCCTCCAAACGAGAAAGGACCACTTCGCCCCGGTCATCGCGCTTGTAGGCGCTCACTTCGCCCCGCTCGTCGCGAATGGGGATGGGCTCGCCCTGGGTCTTTCCGATCCCCAGGGAATAAACACGGATGCCGGCGGCACCCGCCAATTCGATTACTTCGCCAAGTTCGCCCTCTCCTTCTCCCAGAGCTTCCCCATCCGAAAGGAGAACGACGGCTTTTCCCGATTCCGTCCCCGCCGAAGCGAGGGCGTCGATGCCGCCGCGAAGGCCCACGGCGATGCGGGAGCCGGGCTGGCCCACGAATCCCGGCCCGATGGCTTCAAGAGAAAGATCAATGGCCCGGTAATCCGACGTGAGCGGCGAGAGGACGTAGGACTGCCCCGAGAACGTGACGAGCGCCACCCGGTCCCCGGCAAGGCGTTCCAAAAGGACCGAAATCGCTCGGCGGGCGAGCAGAAACCGGCTCGGAGGAACATCCTCCGTCGCCATGCTGAGGGACGTATCCAGCACGATAGCGATGGCGGCGCCTTCCCGCTCGGCGGAAATCTTCTTCGTCCCCGATTGGGGCCGGGCGAGGGCGAGCACCAGGAACAGGGCCGCCAGTACCGGAAGAACGCTGGCCGCAAGGCGCCTCGCCCTCGAAGGGACAAGCGCGATCCGGCCCAAAGCCCCCTCCCCCGCGAACTCCGCGAGGCGCCGCTTCCTTCGTCCTTCGGCCCAGAACGCCAGGAGCCCGAGCGCCGGAAGGAGCGCGAGGAACCAGAGGGAGGATGAATCGAGAAACCGCACGGTCAGACCCCCACGCCTTGCAAATAAGTCCGGCGCAAAAGGAATTCGAGCACGAGGAGAATCAGGGCCACCGCCGCGAAGGGGCGGTAGAACTCCCGGTACGTGCGGATAAAACCCGCCTCGATGGGCTTTGTTTCGAGACGGGAAATCTCTTTGTAGATGCGGCTCAAAGTTTCGGCATCTTCCGCACGGAAGTACTGCCCGCCGGTGCGCTCCGCGATGTCGCGCAACTGCTTCTCATCGACCGGCGCGGGCATCTGGCCGAAAAAGCGCTGGACCATCCCCATGTTCTCGGGCCGGCGGCCGATGCCGATCGTATAAACCTTGACGCCGAGCGAAACAGCCAGTTCGGAAGCCGTGACGGGGTCGATCTCCCCCGCGTTGTTCTGACCGTCCGTCAGCAAAATGACGACCCGGCTCCGGGAAGGATCGTCCCGCAGGCGGTTTAGCGCCGTGGCGAGCGCAACGCCGATGGCCGTCTGCTGCTCGTTGGAAAACTGCGTTTGCTCGATGATCTGCCCGAGCACGGCGTAGTCGGCCGTAAGGGGCGAGCGGGTGATGGCCGTGGTGGCAAAGGTGACGTAGCCGATCCGGTCGCCCTTGCGACCCGCCACGAAATCGGCCGCCACCTTGCGCGCCGCGAAGAGGCGGTTGGGCTCGAAGTCCTGGGCCGCCATGGACTGGGAGGAATCGAGCACGATCACGATGTCGATCCCCTCCGTCGTGATGGTATCCCGGGAAAGCGCCCCTTGGGGACGGGCAAGCGCCACAACAAGGAGTGCAAGGGCGAGGAGCCGGAGCACGGGCGGGACGTTCCGCAGAGCGGCCCGGGGGCCACGCGGGAGGGAAGACATTTTCTCCGTCAGCGAAAAAGCGACGCGGGGAGTCCGCTGTTTCGCAAAGCGCTCCGAAAAAACGTACCAGGCCGTCGCCAGGAGCGGCGCGAACGCCAAAAACCACCAAGGACTCTCGAACCTCACGGTGCAGCCCCTCCCGCCAAGGGCGATACGGGCGCGGAAGGTTCCACGACCGGCGCCATCAAGACCACTGGAAGGGGTTTTGTCTCCTCCACCCACCGGCGCGTTTCCGCGAGCATCTGCCGCGCCCGAAATTCTTCGATGGGAAGGCGCGCGAATTTGATGAGGTCCCACTCTTCAAGAAGGGAAAGGGCCTGCTGCACAAGAGCTTTCCCTTCGGCCGTATCCAGGGCCGGGACTGTAGCGAAAGCGGATTTGATCTCGCCCGTGGTCTGTTCCCGGGCGGGGAACTCGTAACGCCCCTCCACGTATTCCCGCAAAATCTCCGAAAGGCGCGTGCAGTGCTCGGCGGATCGGCCTTTTCGGGGCAGGTCTTCGGTTTCGAGGGCCATGAGTGCCGCGAGGGCTTTTTCATACGGTGGAACGGGCGGTGCGGCGGGAACGAGGGGGGCCTCTTTCTGTTTTCTCCGGCGCCAAAACCACAAGGCCGCCCAAATCGCTCCCGCCAGCGCCATGGCATACAGCAAATACATCCACCAAGAGAGGGAAACGCCCAAGGGGCCGTGGATGTCCATCATCTCGTTTTTTTCTTCGGGAAGGACAGGCTCGATCGAAAAGGGAACGGCCTGCGTCTTTATTCGCTTCTCGCCGCTCGGAGAAGAATAGGAAATTTCCAAAGGCGGGATTTCCTTGGTCTTGAGATCGAAGGGAGCAAGGACGATCTCGATCTTCCAGGTGGACGCGCCTTCCGCGGGGGGCACGGCCCGCACGCCCTTGAGTGCAAACCCTTCCGGCGCATTGGCCACGCGCGGCTCGCCGATAACGCTCTCGCCCGGCGGGAGTTCCAATGCCAGGGGGATTTCGTCCCCGACCATCGCTTTCTCGGTGCCGCTCTGGACCGGGACTTGTGAAACGGATTCCTGCGCCTGCACGGCAGGCGCGAAGGCAAGAAACCCAAGCAAGAGGAGGAAAAGCATCAGCCCCTCCCCGTCCAGCCGCGGCGGCTCTGCCGGGCGCGGAAAAGGGAGACGAGCGCCGCCTCATACGGCCCCGCCGCATCCACCCGGGCGAAGTCGGCCCCCGCCTTGCGGATCAGGGTGGCGAGCGCTTCCGTCCGGGCGCGGGCGTTTTTCTCGAAAGCCTTGCGAAAGCCGGGGTCCGACGCATCGACGGCGAGAAGGTCCCCCGTCTCCGGGTCTTCGATCTCCAAAAGTCCCACGGGCGGAATGGCTTCTTCCCGCCGGTCGCTTACGTCGAGGCACGCCACGTCGTGCCTCCCCGCAAGACCGCGCAGGGGGCGCTCGAAGGGCTGGCAGACGAAATCGCTCAGGACGAAGATGACCGCCTTGCGGGTCAAAAGCCGCCGCAAATGCTGGAGTGCCAGGGCGACATTTGTCCCATGACCTCTGGGTTTCGCCGTGATGAGTTCCCGGATCACGCGCAGGCCGTGGCCCCTTCCTTTCTTTGGCGGCAGGAAAAGCTCGATCTGGTCCGTAAAAAGAAGAAGCCCCACGCGGTCGTTGTTCCGCAAAGCGGCAAATGCGATGAGGGCCGCGATCTCGACGGCTACTTCGCGTTTCAAACGCTCACCGCTTCCGAAGCCCAGGGAACCCGAAATATCCACGGCGAGGACGGTCGTCAGTTCCCGTTCCTCGGAAAAAATCTTCACGAACGGATGGCCCATGCGGGCCGTTACGTTCCAATCGATGGCTCTTACTTCATCGCCCGGGACGTACTCCCGCACCTCGGCCGCCTCCATCCCCTGCCCCTTGAAGGCCGAGTGGTACTGGCCCGCGAGCACGGAATTGACGAGCCGCCGTGTCCCGATCTCGATCAGGCGGACCTTCTTGAGTACTTCCGCCGGAATGGCGCCGGCCTCCTCGCGGGGGCCGGGAGCGTTGGAAGAATCAATCGGCATGGGCGTCAGGGGACCTGGATGGAATCAAAGAGTTTCTGGATGATGTCTTCGCTCGAAACCTCTTCGGCTTCGGCCTCGTAGGTGCGGATGATGCGGTGGCGCAGGACGTCGAATCCGATGGCCTTCACGTCTTCGGGCGTCACATAGCCCCGGCCGTCCAGGAAGGCGTGGGCCCTGGCCCCCTGCACGAGGAAAATGCTCGCCCGGGGCGAAGCGCCGTATTCGATGAGGGAGGAGAGTTTTTCGAGGCCCGCCTTGGCCGGATCGCGCGTCGCGGCCACGAGATCGAGCACGTAGTCCTTGATCTTCTCGTCCACGTAAATCTCGCGGGCGACCTGCTGGGCCTTGGCGAGGTCGCCGGAGGCGATGACGGGTTCGAGTTTGGGGAGCCCCTGGGCGACCCGATCCAGAATGAGCCGCTCTTCGGCGCGGGTCGGATACCCCACGCGGACGAGGAGCATGAACCGATCCACCTGGGCTTCGGGAAGGGGGTAAGTCCCTTCCTGTTCGATGGGATTCTGGGTCGCGAGCACAAAGAAGGGGTCGGGAAGCTTGTGGGTCGTATCGCCAAGCGTCACCTGGCGCTCCTGCATGGCTTCGAGAAGGGCGCTCTGCACTTTCGCCGGCGCCCGGTTGATCTCGTCGGCCAGGACGATGTTGGCGAAGACCGGCCCCTTCTTGGGCTCGAACTTCCCCCGGGCGGGGTCATAGATGAGCGTGCCGATGAGGTCGGCCGGAAGGAGATCGGGCGTAAACTGGATGCGCGAGAAAGCGAGGGCGAGAGAATCGGCCACGGCCCGGACGGCCGTCGTCTTGGCGAGGCCCGGCACGCCTTCCAGGAGGACGTGCCCGCCCGAGAGGAGGCCCACGAGAATCCGGTCCACCATGTAGTGCTGGCCCACGATGACCCGGCCCACGCTGGCGCGGAGTTTTTCGACAAAAGCGCTCTCGGCGCGGACTTTTTCCTGGACGGCGGCGATTTCGGGTTGCATGGATCGTTTCCCTTGGTTTTGGGGCACGCATGTACCACGCGCCGGGGGCTGCTGCCACAAATCGTTAAAAACCCCTAATTTTCCGCCCCCCGGACCAGAGCCCCTAGAGTGTTGATTTCTTAGGACTTTCCCGCGATCATGGCGCCCCTCCATGAGCCCCAAAGCAGTCAGAAAAGTCCAAAACGCAAACGGCGCGGCCAAAGCCCTGCCCGCCAAACCCCTCACCGACCTGGAAATCGCCCACGCGACCCGCATGCGGCCCGTCACGGAAATCGCCGAAAAGCTGGGGCTATCCCCTGAGCACCTCCACTACTATGGCCAGTGGAAAGCCAAGGTGGACCTGGCGGCCCTCGAAGGAAAGAAGCTCCGGGGCAAGCTCATCCTCGTCTCCGCGATGACGCCCACCCCCCTCGGAGAAGGAAAGACCACCACCACCATCGGCCTGGGACAAGCCCTCGCCCAATTAGGCAAACACACGGCCATCGCTCTCCGGGAGCCTTCCCTTGGACCCTGCATGGGGATCAAGGGCGGCGCCACGGGCGGCGGTTATTCCCAAGTGCTCCCCATGGAGGACATCAACCTCCACTTCACGGGCGACATCCACGCCGTGAGCAGCGCCCACAACCTGCTCGCCGCCTGCATCGACAACTCGATCTTCCACGCCAACAAACTGAACCTCGATCCCCGGCGTGTCATCTGGCCCCGGGTGATCGACTTGAACGACCGCTCCCTGCGGGACGTGGTGATTGGCCTTGGCGGCGCCATGCAAGGCGTCCCGCGCGAATCGGGCTTCCATATCACGGCCGCCAGCGAAGTGATGGCGATCCTCTGTCTCTCCAAGAACTACGTCGATCTCAAAGAGCGGCTCTCGCGCATCGTCATCGGGTTCACCTACAAGGGCGAACCCGTCACCGTGAAAGACCTGGGCATCGCGGGGGCCCTGGCGGCGCTCCTTGCCGAAGCTCTCCGCCCCAATCTCGTGCAGACCATCGAGGGAGTTCCCGCCTTCGTCCACGGCGGCCCTTTTGCCAACATCGCCCAGGGGACGAACACGGTGCTCGCCACCAAGATGGCCCTCTCCTACGCCGACCGAGTGGTCACGGAAGCGGGCTTCGGGTTCGACCTCGGGGGCGAGAAATTCCTCGACATCAAATGCCGCAGCGCGGGGATTTCGCCCCAGGCCGTCGTGCTCGTGGCGACCTGCCGCGCCCTCCGCCTCCACGGCGGCATCCCGGCGAGCGAAGCGGGAAAGAAGAACGATGCCGCCGCCGTGCGGCGCGGTCTTGCCAACCTGGGGAAACATCTCGAAAACGTGGGGAAGTTCGGCCTTTCCGCCGTCGTGGCGATCAACCATTTCCCCGGCGATTCGGAAGAAGAACTCGCGGCCGTGCGCAAATTCTGCGACGACTTGTGCGTTCCTTCGGCGGTTTCCGACATCCACGCCAAAGGGGGCAAAGGCGGTCTCGAACTGGCGCGGCTCGTGGAAGAAACCATTTCCAAGAACGGCGCCTCCTTCAAACCCCTCTACGAACTTTCGGATTCCATCACGCGCAAGATCGAAACCGTCGCCCGGGAAATCTACGGGGCTGGAAAAGTCGAATACGCCGAAAAGGCCCGCAAGGACATGGCCGAGATCCAGCGCATCGGCCTCGAAAAGCTCCCCATTTGCATTGCCAAGACCCAGCAATCCATCTCGGACAAGCCGGAACTCCTGGGGGCCCCTTCGGGCTACACCCTGACCGTGCGCGAAGTGCATATTTCCGCCGGCGCCGGGTTCCTCGTTCCCATCACCGGGAACATGCTCCGCATGCCCGGCCTTCCCGAAAAACCCGCCGCCCTGGGGGTCGACATCGACGAAAAGGGGCGGATTTCGGGCCTGTTCTAAAAAACGCCCAAACCCCTCCAAACGGCCCTATGGCCCGTTCCTGCCCACTGATTTCATTGACTTTTTAGGGCTTCTCCCTTATACCGGGGGCGGATTGGGGCGGTCCTGGAACGACAAAAAAGGCGCGGACCCCGCATCTTCCCCCCGGGTCCAACCCCTCCAGCGACCGGGCCTCTCCTGGCTCCCACCCCCAACCAAGGAACCACACCCGTGACCCCCAGTTCATCCGCTGCCGCGGCAACCACCCAAGACCAAGAAAAACCCCGTACCCACGCCCACAAGACCGAGAAACTCGATCACGTCTGCATCCGGTTCGCCGGCGACTCGGGCGACGGCATGCAGATCACCGGTTCCCAATTCACGAACACGACGGCCGTGGTCGGCAACGACCTGGCTACCCTGCCCGACTACCCGGCCGAAATCCGGGCCCCCGCCGGCACGCTGGCGGGCGTCTCCTCCTTCCAGCTCCACTTCGGGGACCACCGGGTCTACACCCCCGGCGACCAGCCCGACGTGCTCGTAGCCATGAACCCGGCGGCCCTCAAGGTGCACCTGGGCGACCTCCGCGAACGCGGCGTGCTCCTCACGAACAGCGATGCCTTCAATGCCGGAAACCTCCAGAAAGCCGGATTCCAGGGAAACCCGCTCGAAGACGGCTCGCTCGCCAAGTACCAGCTCTTCAAGATTCCGATCTCCAAGCTCACGAACGAAACCCTCAAGGACAGCCCGCTTCCGACGAAATCCAAGGAGCGGTGCAAGAACTTTTTCGCCCTGGGCGTCCTCCTCTGGCTCTATCAGCGCCCCATGGATGTCTCGCTCGCCTGGATTCAGGACAAGTTCGGCAAGAAGCCGGAACTGGCCGACGCCAACACCCGCGCCCTCAAGGCCGGTTATCACTTCGGCGAAACGGCCGAGATGTTCCAGGTGACCTACGAAGTCGCGCCCATGAAGCGCGAGCCGGGAACCTACCGGAACATCGCTGGCAACCAGGCCGTCGCCATCGGCATGGTCGCCGTGTCGGAACTCTCCGGCCTTCCCGTGTTCCTGGCGAGCTACCCCATTACGCCCGCCAGCGACGTCCTTCACGAACTCTCCGGCTACAAGAATTTCAACGTCCACACTTTCCAGGCGGAAGACGAGATCGCCGCCGCGGGGGCGGCCATCGGCGCTTCCTTCGCCGGGGCGCTCGGTGTTACCACGACATCTGGACCGGGCCTGGACCTCAAGGCTGAATCCGTGAGCCTCGCTCTGCGCGCTGAACTCCCCCTCGTCGTCGTGGACATCCAGCGCGGCGGCCCGAGCACGGGCCTTCCCACCAAGACCGAACAGGCCGACCTCCTCCATGCCATCTACGGCCGCCACGGCGAAGCCCCGGTATGCGTCATCGCCGCCAAATCGCCGGGCGACTGTTTCTACATGACGATCGAAGCCTTCCGGCTCGCGGCCAAGTACATGACGCCCGTAATTCTCCTTACCGACGGCTACATCGCCAACGGCGCCGAGCCCTGGAAGATTCCGGCGTTCTCGGATCTAAAGCCGCTCAAGGTGAATTTCCGCACCGACCCGGCCAACTTCAGCCCGGCGACGCGCGACCCGGCGACTCTCGCCCGCCCCTGGGTAAAACCCGGCACGCCGGGACTCGAACACCGGATCGGCGGCATCGAGTCGGACTACAACACCGGCAACATTTCGTACGATCCCAAGAACCACGAAAAAATGGTCCGCACGCGGCAGGAGAAGATCGACCGCATCGCCCAGGACGTTCCCCCGACGGAAATCCTGGGAGACAAGAAGGGAAAGCTCCTCGTCGTGGGCTGGGGCTCGACCTTCGGCGCCATCCAGGCCGCCGTCGTCCGCTCCCGGGCCAAGGGGCTTTCGGTTTCAAGCGTCCACATTACCCACATGAATCCGCTCCCCCCGGACCTGGGTGGCATCTTGAAGAACTTCGATAAAGTGCTCATCCCCGAACTCAACTTGGGGCAGCTCCTCAAACTGATCCGGGCCAAGTACCTCGTAGACGCCATCGGCCTCAACAAGATCCAGGGCCTTCCATTCCGGGCCGCCGAGATCGAGGCCAAGATCGAAGAACTCTGCAAGTAATCGCTATTTTTAGAGAGGCAGGAGAACCTCAATGACCCCGACCGACGCCGCTCCCAAACTGGATAAGAAAGATTTCGTCAGCGACCAGGACGTGCGCTGGTGCCCCGGCTGCGGGGATTATTCCATCCTTGCCCAGATGCAGAAGGTTCTTCCCGAAATCGGCCTTCCCCGCGAGAAATTCGTCTTCGTCTCGGGAATCGGCTGCTCTTCGCGGTTCCCTTATTACGTGAACACCTATGGCTTCCACACGATCCACGGAAGGGCTCCCGCCATTGCGAGCGGCGTGAAACTCGCCAACCCGGACCTCCAGGTCTGGGTCGTTACGGGCGATGGAGACGGCCTTTCCATCGGCGGCAACCACCTCATGCACGCCCTTCGCCGCAACATGGATCTCAAGATCCTCCTCTTCAATAACCGCATCTACGGCCTCACCAAGGGCCAGTACTCTCCCACCTCGGAACTCGGGAAAAAGACCAAATCCACTCCGTTCGGTTCCCCGGATTACCCCATCCACCCGATCACCCTCGCCCTGGCGGCGGAGGCGACCTTCGTCGCCCGCACGGTGGACGTGAATCCCAAACACCTCGCCGAAACGCTCGCGCGGGCCGCCCAGCACAAAGGCTCGGCCTTCGTCGAGATTTACCAGAACTGCAACATCTTCAACGACGGCGCTTTCAAGAACATCACCGAGAAGGACATCCGCGACGACATGCAGCTCGTCCTCGAAGACGGCAAGCCCATGATCTTCGGCAAGGACCGGGACAAGGGCATCCGGGTCAACGGAACCCGCCTCGAAGTCGTCCAGCTCGGTGGGGCCGTCTCCGAAAAGGACCTGCTCGTCCACAACGAATCGGACTCCGATACCACCCTGGCGACCCTCCTCTCCCGGATGCACGCGCCCGAAATGCCCGTCCCCATGGGCGTCATCCGGGCCGTCCGCCGCCCGAGCTACCACGAACTCATGCGCTCCCAGGAAGAAGACGCCCAGAAGAAGCTCGGAAAAGGCGACCTCGGCAAACTCCTGCGCGACGCGGATATCTGGGACGTCCGCTAGACATCCTGCCTACGAAAAAGAAACG
>JBFLVN010000051.1:0-16485 GCA_040758475.1 Bdellovibrionota bacterium | reverse complement strand
TGTTTCCGCGAGCGGGCTTCCCACGGACCGTTTCCTTTTCGCAGGGTTTCCGCCGCAGAAGGATTCGGGGCGGCGCAAGTTTCTTGAAGATCTCGCCACCGAACGGGCGACGATCCTTCTGCACGAAGCGCCAAACCGCCTCGCGGAACTCCTCAAGGACATCTCCGAAATCTTCGGTGAGCACCGCCGCGTGGTGATCGGCCGGGAACTCACCAAAATCCACGAGGAAATCATCCGCGGGACGGCGGGGGAACTTGCCAGCCGGTATTCTTCGGAAAACCCCGCGGGCGAGATCGTGCTCGCCATCGAGGGGGACCGGGAGCAGAAGCCCGAGCCCACGCAGGACATCCTCGACGCCGAAATCCGCCGCGCCATGCGGGAAGAAGGGCTCTCCCTTCGCGACGCTTCCGAGC
Organism: Bdellovibrionota bacterium; assembly: GCA_040758475.1. Taxonomy (GTDB): domain Bacteria; phylum JAGRBM01; class JAGRBM01; order JAGRBM01; family JAGRBM01; genus JBFLVN01. The sequence goes on along the minus strand of JBFLVN010000051.1, from coordinate 16,072 downwards.
GGCTCTCGCGCAAATACGGCCTTCCACGGAAGCGCATCTACCGGCGGGCCCTTGAACTCGCCGGCCAGGTTTCCCCGGAAACCCCGGCCGAACCTTCATGAATCCCGTCGTTCTCGTCTCGGCGGCCATCGCCGTGCGCGAGGGCAAAGTCCTGCTCACCCGCCGCCGCGAAGGAGACCGTTTCGCGGGCCAGTGGGAATTCCCCGGCGGCAAGGTCGATCCCGGGGAATCCCCGCCGGCCGCCCTCGTCCGCGAGCTTCAGGAGGAAATCGGCACCGGCGCGGAAATTCTCTCGCCTTATCAGTTCGCTTATCACGAATACGACCGCACCGCGGGCGATTCGCGGGGCCCCCTTCGGGTTCTTCTTCTTTTTTATCTCGTTCGTCTGGAAGGAGAGCCCCGAGCCGTGGAAGTGGCGGAAGTGAAGTGGACGCCGATTAAAGAGCTCCCCTCGCTGGAGATTCTCAAGGGGAGCCTTTCCATTGTGGAGCGGCTCGTCACGGATCACTCGAACGGGGTTGTTTAAACGGCACCTGCTTACGGGGATCGAGAAAACTCAGGAAATAACAACCGGCGTGACGCCCGTCACAACTTTCCCAAAGCGCTCCGGCCTATTTTCACAGAGGGTTGCAAGGGGTCAAAAGGGTTCCGGCGGAAAGGTGTCCCGCGATGGACGCAAGCCGGGCCTTCTGGAAGCGCGAAAAGCGCTCGTTTTTCTTTCTTCCTTTCGTTTTCCTGCTCATGCTTCTTTCCCTGGGGACCTTCGGGCAGCTCGGCTGCGACGACGGGACCGATACCTCTTCGAGCGATGGCGGGGATTGTTCCGATGATTCGGCCGATACTTCCTCCGATGACGGAGGCGGCTGCTCGGACGATGAGGCGGAAACCTCTTCTTCCAGTTCCGGTGGCGGGTGTTCGGATGATTCCGCCGAAACCACTTCCGGTAGCGGCGGGGATTGTTCCGACGAGTCGACCATCGTCTATGTGGGTTCTGACGGAACCTATCGAGACGACGATTCGGATTGCTCGGACGACGATGTTGAAAACTACTCTTCGGAAGGCGGCTCCCCGCCCCCCGGCGGTGGCGGTGGCGGTGGCGGGCCTCCTCCGCCCCCTCCGCCTTCGGATACGCCGTTCCCCACGGGACTTGCGATGGAACTCGTCAGCCCCGCCCTCGGCGGGGCAGGGGGGACGGGCGGGAGCCACTTGCCCGCCGCTTCGGAAGACGGCCGGTACGTGGTCTTTGAATCGGACGCCACCAATCTGATGGCGGGCGATTCCAACGAAATGAGCGACATCTTCTTCTATGACCGGAAACTGGAGCTCATGGTCCTCGTGAGCCGCGGCTGGAGTGGAGGGAGTAACGGCACGAGCGGCCGGGCCTGCATCTCCGCCGATGGCCGCTACGTGGCCTACCGCTCGGATGCCTCCAACCTCGTATCCGAAGACCCAAACGGCGAATTGACGGATGTTTTCCTTTTCGACCGGCAATCCGGGACGACGGAACTGGCGAGCCTCGGCGTTTCGGGCGCCGGGGCCAACGGGCAGAGCGTCGCCCCTTCGATTTCGGCCGACGGCCGGTATGTGGCTTTTGAATCCTCCGCCACCAATCTGACGCCCGGCGGGGATTTAAACGGCTCCTGGGGCGACATTTTCGTTTACGACCGGGATTGGAACTCCGTCGAACGGGTGACGCTGGCCCCTGGAGGAACGGCCCCCAACGGCGATAGCCGTACTCCCTCCATTTCCGGCGACGGCGAGTACGTCGTTTTCGATTCCACGGCCACGAACCTGATCGCCACGGATGGGAACGGCTTCATCCGGGATGTCTTTGTTTACGATCGCGGCGCGCGCACGTTCGAATTGGTGAGCCTTTCCCCGGACGGGAATGGGGGATCGGGTGACAGCGAAGCGGCCTCCCTTTCGGCTGACGGCCGCTATGTCGCCTTTGAATCGACGGCAGGAAACCTCACTCCGTCGGATAAGAACGGCGTTGTGCGGGATATTTTTCTCTACGACCGGCAGATGAGGTCGGTTTCACTGGTGAGCGCTTCCCTGGATTCCAACGGTGCCGCAGGGGATAGCCGTTTTGCTTCGGTCTCTTCCGACGGACGGTGGGTCGCTTTCGAGTCGGTGGCGGGCGATCTCGTTCCCCGGGACGAAGCCAATACGTCCGACGCCTTCGTCTACGACCGCGTGACGAGGCAGGTCGTCCGGATCAGCACCGATTTCGACCCTTCGAGCCCCGACGGAGACATGCCTTCGGGCCAAAGCCACTATCCCCGCATCGCGGCGGGCGGGCGGTACGTGGTTTTTCAATCCCAAGCGACGGACCTGATTCCCTACGATCCCAACGGCGCGATCGACGATGTGTTCGCGGCTCCCAATCCTCCGGGAGCGCCTTGAGCGGGGGTTTTTGAAATCGGATTTTCGTGGCTGCTAAGCTCTCCCCGCTTCGGCGGGCACGGGCAAGGCGGTTCTTGCGTGAGCGTTCCAGCTTCCAGTCAGCGGATCGTGTGCTCGAAGTGCGGCCTCGAACAGCGCCCCGGGCCGATCTGCGCCCGGTGCGGTGTCCTGTTTTCCCAGCATCCTCCCCGGATGGCGGCGCCTGCGCCGGGTGAACCGGCCAACACGGCGCCCAAACCGCCCTCCGCTACGCAGCAATCCTCGCCCCAGCGGCCCGTCAAAGGCGCAAAGGGTGTCATCGATGGCCCCCGGTGCAAGAAGTGCCGCGGGACGCTCCGCATCCAGCCCTCCGACTTCACCCTTCCCGTCTGGATCGCGGGGGGAGCGCTCGTGGCCGGAGCTGGCGCTGTTTCTTTCAAGACCGAGTGGCTTCGGATGGCGGCCGCCATTCTTCCGGCCTTGCTCCTGAGCGTTGGTATTGGGCTCGCTTACAAGGCGGTGACCCTGGCTTGCCGGTGCACGCTCTGCGACAAACGGGCGCCGCTGGCCGACGCCCCTTCCTTCGAGCGGGGCCGCTTCGGACAGTGGTTTGTCCGCAGGGCCGTGACGGCGGTCCTGGTCCTGGCGGCGGGCGGAGGAGCGGCCTGGGCCGCTATCCCTTATATCCAGCGGCCCGTCACCCTGGGCGCCGGAGTGGATGGTTTTTCCGGGATGCTCCAAGTCCCCTGGACCCACAACCACGTGAACCAGAAAGAAGCGGCCGTGTCCACTTTCGCGGGAACTTTTCAGGGAACGCTCTGGACGGCCAGTGCGCTAGGAAAGGGGGGCCCTGTCTACGGATTCGCGAGCCTTGTTTCCTCGTCAGCTTCAGACCGGGCGGTAGACGAACTCACCGCCGCCGAATTCCTCGATCAAGCCCTTTTGCCGCTCGGGTACGACGTGCCAGACGAGAGCCGCGCCCCCGGCCATTCTTGCGCGGCGAAAACCGATGCGTGCTTTGAAATCAGTTTCGAGGTCTCCGAATCCGGCCGCCGCCGGGCCGCCCGCGCGAAGGTGCTCCGGACGGGCGGCAATTACGGAATTCTTTTCCAGCTCGCGCCGGAAGGCGGACCGGCCGGTGCTTCGGAGTTTCTCGATTCGTTTTCCCGCTGATGGCCGGGAATTATTCGCCGCACTCTCTTTTGAGTTGCTGGGCTTGCACGTCGAGGGTCTGGAGCTGGCTCCAGTAGGGACTTGAGCGGGCGGTTTCCTCTTCCCGCTGTGCTTCGAGTTCGCGGCGGCTTTTGAGGCAGGCTTCGGCATCCCCGCTCTCGCAGAGGGTCCAACCGCCCGAGAGATCGGTCGTCTGTTGCTCGTCTTCGCTCTTCTTTTTCTTTTTCCACTCCTCGTAACGGCGCATCGTGTCAGCCATGCGCTTTTCGAGTTGGGCCCGCCGTTCGTCGCATCCCTTGCGCCTGGTTTCCTTGAGGCTGTCCAGCTTCGCGCCTTTGTCTGCCGCCGCGCCTCCCGGCGGCGCGGGGGGCAAAGGACGCGCTTTGGCAGCCGGTTCCTCTGCCGGTTGGGAATGGGGAACGTAATTCGGGTCGACCTGGTTGCGGTACTCGGGAGGGACTTTGTGGAGGGAATCGACGAAGTGCACGTGGCCCTTGTCGTCTTTGTACTTGTACATGGCGGCCAGCGCGGTGTGGCCGCCAGCCAGCAGGAATACAAAAAAGAACCCCAGAAGCTTTGCGAGCCCCCACGCCCTCACGGCCGTCTCTCCTCACCTGCCCGGCGGATGCCGATCCGCCCGGATTCTCCCGGTTATCCCCGCGTGAAAAAGTCTAATGCTTTATTCCGCGCAAGGTCCAACGCGGCCGGTTACGAAAGCCGAATGGGCCTTCCCGTCTTTCCCGCCAGCAGCGCTTCCAGGGATTCGAGGAGTCCCACGCCCCGCTTGTCGCAGGTCCACTTCCCGTCCGTGAAATTGTAATGCCACCCCCCGGCGGGTTCGGCGAGCCAGAGCTGGTTGGCGGCCGACTGGCGGCTCACGATGAATTTGGTGCCGTCGTCGAAGGTGATCTCCAGCTTCCCATCCGAGGAATCCACGTCGGCGTCGTCGATGCCGAGCGCATCGAGCTTTCTTACGAGGGACTCGATCGTCCGGTCGGCGGCGAGGCGGAAGTCCTTGGAATCCATGGGGGTTCTCCCGGCGGCATTCTTCCCGGCCCGGCTTCCCCGGACAAGACTTGAAAAAATTACCGGGGAATGATGAGGTCATCCCCGTGGAGGCGCCTGCCATGTCCGGTCCCATCGTCGAGACGTCCTGCGGCAAGATCGAAGGGGAACTCTGGGAAGGCCTGAATGTTTTCCGGGGGATTCCTTTCGCCAAGCCCCCGGTGGGTGGCTTGCGCTGGCGCTCCCCCCAAGCGCCGGAGCCTTGGCCCGGCGTCCGGAGCGCCAGGGAGTTTTCTCCCGCCGCGCCCCAGGACAAATCGCCGGTGCTCGAAGTGGGGCCCCAGTCGGAAGACTGCCTGTACTTGAACGTCTGGACGCCCGCTTGCGACGGCGGCAAGCGCCCCGTGATGGTGTGGTTCCACGGCGGGGGGTTCCTTACCGGCAGCGGTTCGATCGAATCCTATCACGGGACGAGTTACGCGCGCCGCTTCGATACCGTGATCGTGACGGCCAACTACCGCCTGGGAGCCCTAGGGTTCGGCCACCTGGCGGACCTCTGTGGGGAAGCCTTCGAGCCGAACTGCGGCCTTTCGGATCAGGTGGCGGCGCTCTCCTGGGTGCGCGAGAACATCGAGCGCTTCGGCGGCGATCCTTCCAATGTGACGATCTTCGGCGAATCGGCGGGAGGAATGACCGTCGGAACGCTTCTGGGCACTCCCGCAGCCAAGGGGCTCTTTCACAAGGCGATTCCCCAGAGCGGCGCGGCCCACCATGCCTGTACCCGGGAGGACGCGACACGGGCCGCCCGTGTTCTGCTGGATGCCCTCGGGCTTCATCCCGGCGACGAAGAAAAACTTCGGTACATTCCGGCGGCCGATATCGTCAAAGCGCAGCGCAAATGCCTCTCCGTCCGGCTCAACGAGCGCCGTCCCCGGCGCCTTCCGCTCCTCGGGATGCCGTTCATTCCGGTGATCGACGGAAAAATTCTTCCGAAAGACCCGCTCGAGGCCATCCGGGGCGGGCTCTCGAAAGACGTGTCCGTCCTGATCGGCACGACGCTCGACGAATGGATGTTCTTCATCATCCTCACGGACCCCAAGAAACAAAACCTCTCTCCGGAAGCCTGCATCGCGAGCTGCGAGGCCAGGAACCCCGGCCGCGGTGCTGCTTCGGTGGAACTCTATCGGCGCCTGCGGGAAGGAAAGTTTCCCGCTTCGCCGGCCGATCTTTTCTGCGCCATCGAATCGGACCGGGTTTTCCGGATTCCGGCGATCCGTCTCGTGGAAGCGCAACTCGCCCACCAGCCCAATACCTACCTCTATCTTTTCGCCTTCTCTTCGCCCGCCTTTGGAGGGAAGCTCCGGGCCTGCCACGCGATCGACGTTCCCTTCACCTTCGGGACGACGGAGACGGCTTTCGGGAAATTCTTTACGGGCGGCGGTCCCGGCCCCAAGAATTTGGCGGACCAGGTGCAGCGTGCCTGGAGCGCTTTTGCCCGGACGGGGAAGCCCGAAGCGCCGGGCGGGATCGGATGGCCCGCTTACACGGAGACCACCCGGCCCACCATGCGGATCGACACCCAGTGGCGCCTGGAGAGCGACCCCCTGGCCGAAGAGCGGCGGTTCTGGAGCGAAATTCTGTAGGCCTATTTGGCCGGAGTTCCCATCAGGAAGTCGAGAGCTTTCCCGAGTCCCAGAACGATTCCGATGACGAGCCCCGTCAGGACTATGATGCGCCAGGGAACGCGCTTCAGGGTGTATTGGGTCGTGGCGGTGAAGTCGAACTCGGCAAGGAGTTCCTTGTCGGTCGCTTTTTTCTTCGGCGCGGGCGCCTTGGCGGAGGGCTTGGGCGGCGGCGCCTTGGGCTCCGTCTTCTTGAATTCGTATTTGGAATACTGGGCGTTTTCCGAAACGGTGATGGTCTGCTTGACGTCTTTTTCTCCGAGGAGTTCGGCCAGGAACCGCTCGAGTTTTTCCTTGTTCGGGCTGAAGAGCGTTTCAAACTGGATGCCGAGGCCCGGGAGGGGCCCCTCGCCGGGCTTGACGACCCTGCGCACGGCCCCCACCACGCGGATTTCCGGCTCGCCGGGGCCCGGCAAGAGGCGCAGGAAAACGCGCTCCCCTAACTCGGCCTTCTCGTTCGTATTAAGGAAAAGCCCGCCTTCCGAGATGTCGACGGTGATGGCCTTGCCGATGTGGCCGGCTACCTTGAATTCGGCGCTCACATTGGCGGGGAGGCGTTGTTCGGTCCGGCGGTCGGCTGGATTGGGTGCCATGATTTTCAAGAGTACTGAACGGGCGATTGTCTGACAAGACTAGTGGAACGATTTCATTCGATTTTTACCGGCTGGCCCATCCGCCGAAGCCATTCTCGTACAAGGCGCCCCACGTCGGCTAGTCCCCGCGTGAAGAAGTGGTCCGCCCGCGGGATCACTTCGATCCGCACGTGGTCCATTCCCTCGAAAAGGCTCTGAATGGCCTTGGGCGGGCCGTAAGCATCGTCCTGAGGAACGAGAACGAGGCCCGGGGCGCTTATTTCCCGCAGGAACGATCCCTCTATCTTGCCGACGGGTGGTGCCACCAGGAGAGCGGCGCTTGCGCGCTCCGGATGGGCGAGGGCGTACTTTCCGGCGGCGAGCGACCCGAAGGAATACCCTCCCACGATGGTCCGGGCCGTCTTGCAGCTATCGAGGAGGAAATCGGCGGCGCAGGAGAAGTCCCGAACGGCATCTTCCAGGGACGCGCTCACTTTTCCCCGGGAAGCGCCTACCCCCCGGAAATTGAAGCGAAGGCTCGGCCGTTCTTCCTTGTAGCAGGCGAAGGCCACTTCGTTGCAGACGGGCGAGTCCATGCTGCCGCCCATCATCGGGTGGGGAGGGGCGAAGACGAGGGGCGGGAGCTTTTCACCCCGGTGGTAGAGCCCTTCGAGAACGAGGTCTTCGTCGGGCGTCCGGATGACGGCGGGGCGCTCTAAAAATTGGCCGGGCTGGACCATGGTGAAAAAAACGGGGGCGCGGACTTCCGCGCCCCCGCTATTTTTGAACTGGAGCGGCCGGAAATTCCAGCCCTTATCCCGCGAGCTGCCAGCGGATCGTCTGGGCCACGTCCTGGATCGTCATGTTGAAGACGACGCTCGCTTCGAAGCCCGAGTGCATCTTGCAGTTGCGGCAGCGGGCGTCTTTCTGTTCGGCGTAGTAGTCCCAGTCCGTTGAGTCCAGGAGTTCCTGGTAGCTCTTGTAGTGGTCGTTGGTGATGGCGTAGCAGGGGCCCTTCCAGCCTTGCGGGTTTCTCGTCACGTTGCCCCAGGGGGCGCAGGGGTAGTTGCGCAGGCCCGCCAGGAACTCGAGGTAGCCCGGGGAGCTAAGAAGCCGGAACTTCCTCTGCTGGCAGTGGGCGATGAAGGGGCGGAACTTGTCGTGGATCTGCTCCTTCGTGTGGAACATGAAGGGGTCCGTTCCGAGGGATTCGTAGGAATAAGCGGGGCTGAGGAGGAAGCCGTCCACGCCGAGCTGGGTGAGGTATTGGAAGAGGCGATCGATCTCGGTGAGGTCCGTCTGCTTGAAGATCGTCGTGTTCGTCGTGACGTGATAGCCCATCTTCTTGGCGAGCTTGATGTTCTCGATGGCGAGGTCGAAGACGCCTTCGCGCTCGACGATCCGGTCGTGGGTTTCCTTGAGGCCGTCCAGGTGGACGGTGATGGAGAGCTGCTCCGTCGGCTTGTGCCGGGGGAGGAAGCGGTCCAGGAACATGGCGTTGGTGCAGAGATAGATGTACTTGCCCTGGTCCACGAGGCCGTCGATGAGGCCGTCGATGTCGCGGTAGATGAGGGGTTCGCCGCCGCACACGGAAACCACCGGGGCGTTGCATTCCTTGGCGGATCCCAGGCATTCATCAAGGCTCATCTGCTCGGTGATCGTCTCGGCGTACTCCACGATCCGGCCGCAGCCTTCGCACGTCAGATTGCAGGCGTGGAGCGGTTCGAGCATGAGGACCAAGGGAATCCGTTTGTTCCCCTTGAGTTTTTCCCGGAGGATGTGGGCCGTCATGTTGGCCTGGAGGCGGATGGGGGTGCGCATTTACTAACTCCTTGGTCAGGACCAAAAAAACGGCCCTCTCGGGCCGTTGCAAGGGTTCCACCGTAATGGCCGGGGAGCCGCCGGGTCAAACCGGAATGCCTCTGGGCCCGTAGGGCCCCGGTGAAAGAGGCCTCCCGTGCGGGCGGGAGACGGCCCGTAAGGGCATCGCCTTTCGCGTTGATCGGATGGAGAAACCCGGATACACGGGAGGCTCCCCGGGGCTCTCCCGAAATCGGAACGGATGATCTCTCTTCCCGCAAAACCCCTGGTCCTGGCCGCCCTCGAAAGCGAGGCGGCCCCGCTCCTTGGGCGCGGCGTGGTCGAGTCCCTCACCCGCCACGAAACGGGAACGATCGCCGAACTCCTCCTTCCCGGAGGCGGCCTTCGCGTGGGATGGTCGGGCGTGGGGGAAGAAAACGCCGCCCGGTGCGCCAGGTGGGCCGCCGAACGGTTTGAGATCGATTGGGTGCTCCTCACGGGTTACGCCGGGGCGGCGCGGGAAGGGCAGGGGCCAGGGACCATCGTGCTGGCGAGCGAAGTCCGGCGCGAGGGCGCTTCCTCCCTTGTCCCCCGATCCGAGGCCCTCGCGAGAATCCGAAGCGCCTTGGCGCGGGTATCTCCCCAAGAAGGGCCGCTCCACACCGTAAGCCGCGTCATCGAAGAGCCTCAAGAGAAAAGAAATCTTGGAGAGAAGGGCGCCTTTGCGGTCGAAATGGAGACCCACGCCGCCGCAGGAGAGTTCGAGAAAGCCGGTATCCCCTGGGCGGCTCTGCGGGCCATCCTCGATTCGGTAGGCCATTCGCTCAAAGGTATTGAGAAGATCTCGACGCCCGATGGAAAGGGAAACCTCCGGGCCTTGCCGGGAGCGGTCCTTTCAGAGCCGCTTCTTCTTGCGCGGCTTATCCGCCTCGCCTTGGCAAAGCGCGCGGCCGACCGCTCGCTCGCGCTTGCGTTTTCCCTCCTTTTTGAAAATGGGCACCCGGAAAAGGGCTAACGCTTTTTGTCCGCCAGGGGCTGTGGCACAATGGTTTTTCGATTCACCTAGGCCCAAAGCTCCAAGGAAAACTCCATGAGCCTCTCTTTCCTCGCAGCCATCGTCATCCTCGCCCTGACGGGAGGATACTTCTTCTACGGCCGGCTCGTCGCCCGGCAGTACGCCCTGGACCCGGACGCCCGCGTTCCATCGGTCGAAAAAAACGACGGAATCGATTTCGTTCCTACGAAGCCTTTCTATCTCTTTAGCCAGCACTTCTCGGCCATCGCCGCCGCCGGGCCCATCGTGGGGCCCATCGCGGCGTGCCTCGTCTTCGGCTGGCTCCCCTGTCTCTTGTGGATCGTCGTCGGCGTCATTTTTATAGGCTCGGTCCACGATTTTTCGGCCCTGGTGGCAAGCGTCCGGCACGGCGCCTTTTCCATCGCCGAAATCGCCAAAGAGAACCTGGGCCGCCGGGCCTGGCTCTCGCTCATCGCCTTCATCTGGCTGGCGCTCGTCTACGTCATCACGGCTTTTGCGGACGTGACGGCCTCCACCTTCGTCGGGAAGACCGAAGAGCTGGCGGGCGAGTTCGCCTTCAACCCGGGGGGCGCCGTGGCGGCGGCGAGTACGATGTACCTCCTCCTCGCCCTCGTAATGGGGCTCGTTCAGAGGAAATGGAATCCCTCCATTACCCTCCTCACCGTGATCTTCGTTCCGGCGACACTTGGTGTCGTGTGGTTGGGGACGAAGATTTCGACCGTTCTCCTTTTCGACGTGGAGACGTGGCGTTACTGGATTTTAGGCTACTGCATCGTGGCCTCGCTCCTTCCCATCTGGCTCTTGCAACAGTCCCGTGGCTACCTGGGCGGGTTCGTCCTTTATCTCGCGCTCGCCGCGGGGGTGATCGGTATCTTCTTCGGAGGATTTGAAATCCAGCAGCCGGCTTTCAAGGCGTTCTCCGGTCCCAAGTTCGAAGAACTACTTTTCCCCTTCCTCTTCGTGACGATCGCCTGCGGCGCGTGTTCGGGTTTTCACGGCCTCGTTTGTGGCGGGACGACTTCCAAGCAGATCGAAAAGGAGACCCACTGCGAGCCCGTGGGGTACGGCGCCATGCTGCTCGAGGGGTTCGTCGCCGTCATCGCGCTCGCCACGATCATGATCGTTCCGCCCGGTGAACTCGCGGGAAAGGGCCCCGGGAAAATTTATGGCGATGGGATCGCCAAGTTTCTCACGGTGATCCTGGGGAAGGACGCTTTCGTCTTCGCCGCCACGTTCGGGGCCATGGCCTTTTCGACCTTCATCTTCGATACGCTGGATGTCGCCACCCGCCTGGGGCGCTACCTCCTCCAGGAGCTTTCCGGGAAAACGGGGCTCGTTTCGGGGGCCCTTGCCACGGTCGTGACGGCGGGGTCACCACTCCTTCTTTTTTCGGCTACTGGGGAAGGGGGTTGGAAGAAGGTCTGGGTTCTCTTTGGTTCCTCGAATCAGCTCCTGGCCACGCTCACGCTTCTCGTCGTGACGGTCTGGCTGTACCGGAACGGGAAGCGCTACTGGTACACCTTAATTCCCATGCTTTTTGTCCTGGGGGTGACGGGGACGTCCCTCTCCCTCCACGTCCGGGCGGCGTTTCAGGAGATTGCGGCCAAGGGCTTCGCGCTCTCGGACGTGGTGATCAACGGGGCCGCGGCCTTGATCCTTCTCGCTTTGGCGGGGGTCTTCGTTTTTGAAGGGGCCCGCGCCGTCCTTCTTCGCCGGGAGGCGCAGGACATCCCGGCGCCGACCCCCTCCGGGGCCGTGTAACGTTTTTAAAGCGGGATCGTTCGTTGCCGCCCCGCTTCCGGGTGTGCAATAGTGCCGTTCTGCGGACGCACCCAGGGGCGGGAAATCCAGGTTGGCGTGTCCGCCTCTGAATCACTATGGCTCCCATCATCGGGATCGACCTCGGCACATCGAATTCCTGCGTGGCCGTCTGTGACGCCAACGGCCCGCGGGTCGTCCTGGATTCCAAGGGCTACAACACGACCCCTTCTTGCGTCGCCATCAACTCGCGCGGCAAGCTCATCGTCGGGCACCTGGCCAAAAGCCAGGTGATCACCAACCCCTTCCAGACGATCTACGCCGTCAAGCGCCTCATCGGCCGCCGCCAGGACGAAGAGGCCGTCAAGGTCGCCAAACAGTTCGTGAGTTATGAGATCGTCGAGGGCGAAAAGGGCGAGGCCCTGGTCGTAATGAACCAGAAGCGCTACACGCCCATCGAAATTTCGGCGATCGTTCTGAAGAAAATGAAAAAGATCGCGGAGCAGGATCTCAAGTGCGAGATCACCGACGCGGTCATCACGGTCCCCGCCTACTTCAACGACAACCAGCGCAAGGCGACCCGGGACGCGGGCGAGATCGCGGGCCTCAACGTCCTGCGGCTCATCAACGAGCCCACGGCGGCGGCCCTGGCCTACGGCTACCGGGAGACCGAGGACAAGAACGTCGTCGTCTTCGACCTGGGCGGCGGCACCTTCGACGTTACGATCCTCTCGATCAGCAAGGGCGTCTACGAAGTCCTGGCCACGGGGGGCGATTCCTACCTGGGCGGCGAGGATTTCGACAACCGGCTCGTCGAGTTCATGGTCAAGGAATTCAAGAAGAAGACCAACATCGATATCTCGATGGACAAGATGGCCCACCAGCGGCTCAAGGACGCCGCGGAAGTCTCCAAGCGCGAACTTTCGAGCAAGGAGACGGCCCAGATTTCGCTCCCGTTCATCGCTCCGAACGTGGACCCCACGCTTCACTTCGAGTTCGAGGTTTCCCGCAAGCAGTTCGAGCACCTGACGCACGATCTGATCGGCCGGTGCGTGAACATTTGCGATCAGGTCCTGCAGGAAAGCGGACTCAAGCGGGAAGAGATTTCGGACGTCCTCCTCGTGGGCGGCCAGACCCGGATGCCCAAGGTCCGCCAGGTGGCCCGGGAGTTCTTCGGGCGGGAGCCTTCGAGCCGCGTCCACCCCGATGAGGCCATCGCGCTCGGGGCCTCGATCCAGGGCTTCATCCTCCAGATGGGGCGCCAGCAGGCCCAGGCCGGGGCCGCCGCGCCGCCTCCGTCCGCTCCTTCTGTTTCGGCGCCCGAACCCGCGCCCCCTCCAGGGGCCGATGGGGGCGGGGACGATCCCTTCGCCAGCGCTTCGCTGGAAGTTTCTTCCGTGCCGGAGGCGGCGCCCCCCCCTCCGCCCGTCGCGAGCGCGTCGCCGCCACCTCCTCCCCCGTCCGCGCCTCCGCCGCCACCCAAGGCCGCGAAAGCACCCTCGCGGATCCCGAGCGGAGAGGCGAACATCGCCCCTTGGAAGAAGATTCTTCTCGACGTCACGCCGCTGACCCTCGGGGTCGCGACTTTTGGCGACATGAGCTACACGATCATCCCGAAGAACACGACCGTGCCCACGAAAAAGAGCAAGGTCTTTACCACCGTCAAGGACAACCAGGATTCGGTCCGCATCATCGTCACCCAGGGGGAATCCAAAGTTTCCTCGGACAACGTTTTTCTAGGAGAGGTGGTTCTGCCGATCCCGCCCGATACGCCGAGGGGCCAGGCCCAGATCGACGTCACCTTCGCCCTGGACACGGACGGCATCCTCCACGTGCAGGCCAAGGACAAGAAGACCGGAAAGGCCCAGTCGATCCAGATCGAGGCCCAATCCACGCTCAGCGCCGATGAAGTAAAGAGCCTCTCCAAGGAATACAGCCATCTCGAATTCCAGGGCGATTCGGAAGAGGTATCGATGGCGAGCTGACGCTGCCTCTGCGTTTCCCGTTTCCCTTTTTCGCTTACCCCGTTCCGGGTACATTCCCGCGCCCCGCGGAGGCGGTTCATGGGTGGAAAAAACCCCTACATCGAGCCAGCGAAAACCGAAGGCCCCCGGAAAAAGTACCGCATCACCTTTCTTCCCGAAAACCGCACGATTGAAGTAGATCCGGCCCAAGTCCCCTACGGGCGCGATGGCGAGCCCGGCAGCATTCTCGACATCGCCCTCTCCCACGGCGTCGAAATCGACCACGCCTGCGGGGGTGTCTGTGCCTGTTCCACCTGCCACGTGCTCGTGAAGAAAGGCCTCTCTTCCATCCCCGAGCCCTCCGACGCGGAACTCGACCAGCTCGACAACGCCCCCGGCAACACGGTCGAGAGTCGGCTCGCCTGCCAGGCGGTTCCAAGCGGCGAGGAAGACATCACCGTCGAAATTCCGGAGTGGAACCGGAACTTGGTCCGCGAGGGGCATCACTGAGGGGCCGAGCGAAGGGGCATCGTTCTCCGCAAGAAAACGCCCTATCCGGTTCATTGAAAGACATCCGCCGATCCGGCATTGACGAAAATGCCGGTGTGTGATCGTTTGTACCCGATCAATCGAACGAGAGGCCGGGGCGTGGGATTTTTCCGCGAACAGCTCCAGCGGCTTGCGCGCTTCGTCGAGGCGCTCGACCGCCGTCACGACGGCGAGAAGGCCTTCTTCGTCTGCGCGCTCGCTACGGCCGTCCATGTTTTCCTGACGAGCAGTTTTCTGCTGCTCTACGGCCTTGCGCCCCCCGGCGTCGAGAAAACCCGGGATATTCCTTATGGCTGGTTCGTGGCCAAGGGAATGTGCGTGGGGATGATTTTCTATCTTCTTTTCCTTTTTTTGACCCGCTGGACCTACAAGCACTCCCGTTTCCGTTCGATCGTGACGTATCTCCTTTTTCAGACCGTCGGCACGATCCAGTTTTTCGTCGTCCAGTCGCTCGGGACGTTTTCGACGGCGATGATGATCGTCTATCCGGCGGATGTGGCATTTGTCTTCCTCTTGTTCGACGAGCGGAAGGCCCTCTTCGTTCTTCTTTACGGGGGTTTCCTCTTTACCTGCATCGGGATTCTCGAACACCTGCGGATTCTCCCGTACGCGCCGCTGCTGGCCGAGGCGATCCGCCCCGTTCCGCCGCCGCTTCCCGCGCTTTTGCAGGAAATCTTTTTCATCTGGACTTTCAGCGGCCTGCTCTATCTCATCCTTTTCTACGTCCATTACTCCTTGCGCAAGGCCCACCGTGAATTGAGCGACGCGAAGGACCAGCTGGTTCGCGCCGAATCCCTGGCTGCCGTCGGGACCCTGGTGACGGGAGCCGCGCACGAGCTTCGCAATCCCCTCTCTTCGAGCGGCGCGATCCTCCAATCCTTGATGGAGGATTTTGAGTGCGAGGAAGCGCCTTCGGAACAGGCGCTCTCCGAGATGCGAGATTCGCTCCGGCAGGCCTTGGTGGCGCAGGCCCGGGCGGCCGCCATTGTGGACCGCCTCTACCGCCTGACGGAGGACTTCGTGCAGGTTTCCTCCCGCTGCCGCCTCAGTACCCTCCTCGACTCGATCGCCCGGCGTTACAAGGGCGTGGTGATCACCTGCGCGGGGATCGATTTTTCCACCCTCGTCAGGGAGCGGGCGCTCGATACGATCCTCAGCAACCTCCTCGACAATGCCATCGCCGCGGGCGGGACCACGCCGCCTTCCCTCACAGTCGGCCTCAAGGACGGCCATCTGGAATTCACCGTTTCGGACTCGGGCAGGGGGATCCCCCGGAAAATCCTTCCGGACGTCTTCAAGCCTTTCGTTACGGGCCAGAAGGCGGGAGAGGGACACGGCGTTGGGCTCGGGCTCTACATTGTCCACGAACTGATCGCCCGCCTGAGCGGGTCCGTCGATCTTCAAAGCGAAGAGGGACGGGGGACCCGCGTGGCGGTCCGCCTTCCGCCGCTTGGATTCCAGGAAGGCGCCGTTTCTTAAAAGAGGGTCCCTAAGGGCGCCATTCGCCTTCCCGGCGGGGTTGCCTGAGGGGTGGCCCGTCCTTATACTTTCTGCCTGTCGATGGGGTGTCTGTCTGGCTTCCTCCGTATTTGGCCTGCCCCGGCGGTCCGCTCCGGTCTGGATCCTGCAGCGCGAGTCCCTCGACCCAAATGCGTGCGGCTGGTGTGCCGCGCGGGCGGTTTGCCGATGGCGACTACGGGTGCCCGGCAGGCCGCTCGGAACAGGGTCCCGTACTGCATGTGATTTCAAGAGAGGTTAATGGTTTCATGAAACTCTACGTTGGTAATCTTCCTTTCAGCGCGACCGAAGAAGAAGTGCGCGGCTACTTTGAAGCAGGTGGCCGCCAAGTTTCCGAGGTCAAGCTCATTACGGACCGGGAGACCGGCCGGCCCCGCGGCTTCGGCTTCGTCACCATTCCGGACGACGAGCAGGCCAAGGCGGCCATTACGGAACTCAACGGCAAGGCCCTCGGCGGGCGGCCCCTCAAGGTGAACGAGGCGACCGAACGCAAGGAAGGCGGCGGCGGTGGTTTCCGCGGCGGCCGTGGCGGCGGCCGTGGTGGTTTCGGCGGTGGCGGCGGTTCCCGCGATCGCTGGTAGTCCCATCGGTTAATACCGAAACGAGATCGGCGGGCTCCGGGGAGCCCGC